>JBOHME010000084.1:0-18159 GCA_050729795.1 Allostellaceae bacterium
TTCGAGCGCGTCAAAGCCACGTTCGAGCCCGAGGATGTTGCTGCCGTAGCCGGTTGGCACGAGGATGTTGTCGGGTAGGCGGAACCCCAGCTGCTCCCACAGTTCGAAGGCCAGCGTCTTGGTTCCCTCGATGAAATAGGGGTGCCAGTTGTGGCTCGCATAAAAGCTGCCAGCATCAACACTGCGGACATCGGCGGCGGCGAGTGCGGCTTCGGTGACTGCCTGACGGCTGCCGGGCACCCGGCGGAGCCCGGCCCCGGCGGCGGCGATCTGCACCAGCTTTGCCCGAGGTGCGGCGGCGGGAACGAAGATTTGGCATGGGATGCCGGCGGCGGCCGCGTAGGTGGCGATCGAGGACCCGGCATTGCCCGAGGAATCCTCATGGATCGGGCCGACCCCGACCTCGATCAGATGATTGATCATCGCCGCGGTGCCGCGATCCTTGAACGATCCCGTCGGCATCTGCGCTTCGAGCTTGAACCAGACCGGGACTCCCGCCCAGTCGCGACGCACCAATGCGGTCCAGCCCTCGCCGAGCGATACCGTGGGCGGACCCCGCAGCGCCAGCGCCGACGCATAGCGCCATAACGAAGCCTCGCCCGTCGCGATGTCGCCGCGCCGCAGACCGGCGCCGGGCTCGAGCTCCAAAGGGCTGCCGCAATCGCAGCGCCAGAGTGGCCGGTCGGCGACCCAGCTGCGTCCGCAGACCGCGCATCGATAAGTCGGTGTTGGGCGGGTCGGAATCGTCATTGCTCCAGGCCTCTGATCAACCCGGTCAAGGCGGCGATGATTCGGAGGAAGGTCCGGCGAACCGCGGCGCCACCTCGCGCATAAAGAGGTGCAGGCTGCTCGCCGCCGCCTCGTGCGGCAGCGGGCCGAGACGGAAGGTCGCGATCACCCCGCCGACCCCGAGCGCGGCGATCTCGGCGATCGCGTCCGCGACCCGCGCCGGCGAACCGCAGATAAAGCCGTGCTCGACCGAGGCGCGGGCCGAGGGCAGCTCGCCCTTCGGCACCTCGATACGCATGCCGGTGTCGCGATAGATGCGGTTGCGCAGCTCGGCCCGGCTCTCGACCATCGCCGCAAAGGCGGGCACCCCGATCCGCTCCGCCTCGGCATCGGTCTCGGCGACAAATACGTTGCGCCAGACCCAGCATTGGTCGAGGTTCTGGGCGATCCTTGCCTCGTCAAAGCCGGCCGCGTGCAGCGCCTCGCGATAGCGCGTGATGCGCCGCCGGGTGACCGCCATCGGCTGCACGTTCATCAGAAACGGCCGGCCCTGGCGCGCCAGCTCCAGCATCGAGGCCTCGCCCGAGGCGGCGCGGATCAGCGGCGGATGCGGCTTTGTATGGGGCCGCGGCCGCAGCATCGGCACGTCGAGGTCCCAGAACCGGCCATGGTGACGGAATTCGCCCTCGGTCCAGGCGCGCACCAGGATCTCCTCGGCCTCGTCGAGCCGCGCCTGCGCCTCATGATGGTCGATGCCAAAACCCTGGTAATCATAAATGTTGTACGAGGAGCCGCGGCCGAGCCCGATGATCAGCCGTCCCTCGGTAATGTTGTCGAGCATCGCCAATTGTTCGGCGAGGCGAACCGGGTGATGCAGCGCCATCTGCAGCACCGCAAAGCCGATCGTGCTGCGCCGTGTCGAGGTCGCCAGCGCGCCGGCGAAAGCGATCGGGTCAGCATAGGCGCAGATGCCGTCGAAATGATGCTCGGCAAGCCAGATCACGTCGCAACCGAGCTCGTCGGCGAGCCAGGCTTCGCGCAAGGTCTCGTCGATCACCGCACCGTCGCGCTCCGGATCACGGCTGTCCGGAAACAGGAAATCGCCGAATTTCATCCGTACCTCCATGACGCCCGAACGTGCTTTTTCCGGCCCGCGCGGGTGTGCCGGTGGCCCAATCGCCTCGTGCCGCTCGCATCCGACCCGAGAAAACCACGCTGACCCGAGACAACCACGCTGACCCGAGACAACCACGCTGACCGGAGACAACCACGCCGCGAGCTTCCCGGCCGTCGGTAACTCGGTTGGTCAGCGGAGTGGTATCGGTGGTTATGAGGCGGGAGTGTCACGCTTCGCGGTAGCCGCAATCGAGTATGCGAGCTGGGCCGTCAACCTCCGATTCCAGGAGCCGGACGCTCCATTCCCTGATACGCCCGCCACTTTTCTGGAATTTCTTGTTTACCTCGTCCATCGAGATTTCTTTGGCTTGTTGATCGTTTTCGGCAATCACCGTTGTGTAGTAGATTTCTTCGCCCAATGACCTGATGCAGCTGAACTTGTTCATGACTCTGCCCTCCTGGCTTTGGAGCGATCCTATGCGAGCGACCCTTTGCGATCAACCGGAGCCGGAGCCGGCTTTCCCCCGGAGGCACCTGCCGTTGCTGGACGCCGGCCGCTCGCGACCGCTTCACAGCAGCAGCGATCGCAGATAAGCTCGCGCGTTTCTCTTTCACGTCTCAGGCCGATCATGCCCTTTCTCGCCGACCGTCTCGCCCGCGTAAAGCCGTCACCAACGATGGCCATGACCGCGTTCGCCACCGAATTGAAGGCGGCCGGACGCGACATCGTCAGCCTGTCGGTCGGTGAGCCCGATTTCGATACACCCGCAAACATCCAGGAAGCAGCGATCGCCGCGATGCGCCGCGGCGAGACCCGCTACACGGTGTTCGATGGCTCGATCGAGCTGAAACGTGCGGTGGCGCAAAAGTTCAAGCGCGAGAACGGGCTCGACTACGACACCTCGCAGATCACGATCAGCTCGGGCGGCAAGCAGGTACTGTACAATGCGATGGTCGCCACGATCAACCCGGGCGACGAGGTCGTGATCCCGGCACCCTTCTGGGTGTCGTACCCTGAGATGGTGCTGTTGTGCGACGGCACCCCGGTGCCGGTGCCGTGTCCGCAGAACAACGGTTTCCGGCTGCGTCCCGAGGACCTCGACGCGGCGATCACGCCCAGGACCAAGTGGCTCATTTTGAACTCGCCCTCGAACCCGAGCGGGGCTGCCTATAGCGAAGCCGAGCTGACGGCGGTCGCCGAAGTTCTGCTGCGCCATCCGCATGTCTGGGTCATGACCGACGATATGTACGAGCACGTGATCTACGACGATTTCGCGTACCGGACGATCGCCCAGGTCGAGCCGCGTCTTTACGAGCGCACCCTCACCGTCAACGGCGTCTCGAAGGCCTACTGCATGACCGGCTGGCGGATCGGCTATGGCGGCGGGCCCAAGGCGCTGATCAAGGCGATGGGCGCGATCCAGTCGAACTCGACCGCGAACCCGTGCTCGATCAGCCAAGCGGCGGCGATCGAGGCGCTCAACGGGCCGCAGGATTTCATCCCGGTCCACACCCGCAAGTTCCAGGAGCGGCGGGACCTGGTCGTGGACCTGCTGAACCGCATTCCGGGGCTGTTCTGCCCGCGGCCCGAGGGAGCATTCTACGTCTACCCGTCCTGCGCCGGGGTGATCGGCAAGCGCACCCCCGCCGGCATGATGATCGCCAGTGACGAAGACTTCGTGCGCTACCTCCTCGAGACAGAGGGTGTGGCGGTCGTGCATGGCGAGGCGTTTGGCCTGTCGCCGCATTTCCGCATCTCCTACGCGACCTCGACCGAGGTATTGCGCGACGCCTGCGAACGCATCGAGCGCGCCTGCCATGCCCTCGGCGCCTGAAGACCGCGGCGCCCGCAAACCGCAACCGGTCATGGCAACATCGCCGGAACCCGCCGACGCCAGATTTCGGTTGCCATCCGCTGGCCCGACAGGCGACCATCGCCGGCATAGATCGGGCGCTGGCCGGCCGTAGCCGCGGCCCTCTGCGGGTGCCCAACAAGATGGCTGGAGGCGCCTCATGGCGAATACGTCCGCAAATGCGCAAGCGGCACCACGCTGCGGCGCTCTGATCGGGCCCTATCTGTCGGGTAAGACGACGCTGCTCGAAGCATTGCTGCACGCAAGCGGGTCGAGCGGCCGGCGCGGCAGCGTGCGCGACGGCAACTCGGTCGGCGATCATTCGCCCGAGGCGCGCGCGCGACAGATGTCGACCGAGGTCAATGTCGCCAGCGCGAATTTTCTCGGCGATCCGTGGACGATCCTCGACTGCCCGGGCTCGGTCGAACTGCTCTACGAGGCGCAGGGCGCGCTGTTGGCGAGCGATGTCGCGGTCGTCGTCGTCGAGCCCGAGGTCGAGCGCGCGCTGACGATCAGCCCGCTATTGCGCTTTCTCGACCAGCACAAAATTCCGCACATGGTCTTCATCAACAAGATGGATACCGCGAACGCGCGGGTGCGGGACGTGCTGGCGGCGCTGCAATCGGTATCGAGCCGGCCTTTGGTGCTGCGCCAGGTGCCGTTGCGCGGCACCGATGCCGAGATCACCGGTTATGTCGATCTGGTCAGCGAGCGCGCCTATCGCTATCGGCCGGGGCAGGCTTCGGACCTGATCCCATTGCCCGACGGCTTCTGGGACGAGGAGCGGGCAACCCGCACCGGACTGATCGAAAAGCTCGCCGATTTTGACGACACCTTGCTCGAGCAGCTGCTGGAAGAGGTCGAGCCGCCAAAGGAGGAGATCTATCGGCATCTGACGCAGACCCTCAAGGGCGCGCAGGTCGTGCCGGTGTTTCTCGGCTCGGGGCTGGCCGATCACGGAGTGCGCCGGCTGTGGAAGGCATTGCGCCACGAGACCCCGGCGCTGCAGGAAACCGCAGCCCGGCTCGGCATCGCGGCGGAGGGCGAGCCGTTGGCGCAGATCATCAAGACCTTTCATCTGCCGCATACCGGCAAGCTGTCGCTGGCTCGGGTGTGGCGCGGCACGATCACCGAGGGCATGGTGCTGAACGGGACCCGTGTCGCCGGGCTTTTACGGGTGACCGGCGGGCAGCACGAGAAGCTCGCCGCGGCGCAAGCGGGCGAAGTCGTCGGGCTGACCCGGATGGAGGACATTGCGACCGGCGATGTCTTGACCCCGTCTGGCAAGGTCGATCCGCTGCCGCGGCCGGAGCGGCCGCAACCGGTGTTTGGTCTTGCGATCGCCTCAGAAAAGCGCGCCGACGACGTCAAATTGACCGGTGCCATCGGCAAGCTCGTCGAGGAAGACCCGACGCTCGAGCTCGAGCAGAACCCCGACACACAGGAAATGGTGCTGTGGGGACAAGGCGACATCCATCTGCAGATCGCGATGGACCGGCTGCGCAATCGCCATAATCTCGCGGTCAACGGCCGATCGGCGGGGGTCCCCTACAAGGAGACCATCCGCCACGGCGCGCAGCAGCATTCCCGGTTCAAGCGGCAGAGCGGCGGACACGGGCAATTCGCCGATGTGACCATCGAAATCAAGGCGCTGCCGCGCGGCTCGGGGTTCAATTTCACCGACAGCGTGGTCGGCGGTGCAATCCCGCGCAACTACATTCCGGCGGTCGAGGAAGGGGTCGTCGAGGCGCTGCAGCGCGGCCCGCTCGGCTTTCCGGTTGTCGATATCGCGGTCACTCTGCTCACCGGCCAGTTCCATGCCGTCGACAGCTCGGACCAGGCGTTCCATACCGCCGGGCGGCAGGGCGTCCAGGAAGCGCTGCCGAAATGCGAGCCGGTCCTGCTGGAGCCGATCGACCAGGTCGAGGTCTCGGTGCCGAACGCGTTCACGGCTCGGGTGCAGCGGCTGGTTTCGGGCCGCCGCGGCCAGATCCTCGGTTACGACGCCAAGCCCGATTGGACCGGCTGGGACGTGGTCAGCGCGCATATGCCGCAGAGCGAACTGCACGATCTGATCGTCGAATTGCGCTCGCTGACGCTTGGCGTCGGCAGCTTCGCTCATCGCTTTGACCATATGCAGGAGCTGACCGGGCGGCCGGCCGAGAAGGTGCTGGCCCAGCGGACCGCCGACGCGGCGCAGTAGCCGGCTAGCAGATGCCGGAGGCGGCTGGCAGATGTGGGCGCTGGCGATCGCGAAAGCGTGACTTGGCGCCGACCGGCGACGCTCCAGATACTGCACCAAATGATCGAGGTGCGGCGATGTTGATCCGGCGCGACAGAGGGTGGGAGCTGCCCGAGAGTGCGGCGACCCCGGAGCGGGTGTATTTGGGCCGACGGGCCTTGCTGAAGGCGATGGGCTTCGGGGCAATGGGTGTGGGCGCGGGAGCGATGCTCGCCGCGGCAACGGCGCCTGCCGGCACTGCGTTCGCGGCGGCGAGCGCCGCCGACCCGTCGGCCGCGCTTTACCCGTTCAAGCGCAACCCGCGCTACACGCTCGATCGGCCGATTACCGCTGCGAAATATTCGGAGAACTACAACAACTTTTACGAATACGGACCGGACAAGGATATCGCCGACGACGCCCAGCAACTGAAGATCCGCCCCTGGACGATCAAGATCGACGGCATGGTCGAAAAAGAGAGCACGATCGGCATCGACGATCTGATGAAAAAGATGCCGCTCGAGGAGCGACTCTATCGGCATCGCTGCGTCGAGGCCTGGTCGATGGCGGTGCCGTGGAGCGGGTTCGCGATGGCCGCCTTTGTCGATTTCGCCCGGCCGCTTGGCTCGGCCAAATATGTGCGCACCGAGACCTTTCTCGACCCCGCCGAGGCACCGGGGCAAAAGCAGTTCTGGTATCCCTGGCCCTATGTCGAGGGCTGCACGATCGCCGAGGCAAAAAACGAGCTCGCCTTCTTCGCCACCGGCATGTATGGCAAACCCGAGCCCAAGCAGGATGGTGCGCCGCTGCGTCTGGTGTTTCCGTGGAAATATGGGTTCAAATCGGCAAAGTCGCTGGTGCGCATCTCGTTCACCGACAAGCGGCCGGTGTCGTTCTGGCAAACCGTCCAAGGCGACGAGTACGGGTTCTGGGCAAATGTCAATCCGGCGGTGCCGCATCCGCGCTGGAGCCAGGCGAGCGAGCGGGTAATCGGCACCGACGCGCGGGTGCCGACCCTGATCTGGAACGGCTATGGCCAATACGTCGCCCATCTCTATGACGGGCTGCAGGGCGAAAAGCTGTTTATGTAACGGTGTTCACGTTATGTAGCGGTGTTCACGTTATGTAACGGTGTTCACGTTATGTAACGGTGTTCACGGCCCAAGACCGAGGCGGTCGAGAGCCGCCGGCAGCTCGGCGAAATCGTCGAGCAGCGCGTCGGCGGCGAGCGCTTCAGGGTTGCCGCGGGCGTAGCCGTAGCGCATCAGGATCAATGGCAGCCCGGCGGCATGAGCGGCAGCGGCGTCGTTCTCGCTGTCGCCGATCATCGCCACCGCTTCGGGCCGTGCGCCGAGTGCTGCAATCAGCGCCCACAGGTGTCCGGGGTCGGGTTTTTTGACGGCAAAGCGATCGCCGCCGGCGACCTCATCAAACAGCGGCAACAGACCGAGCCCGTTGAGCACGACGAGGCTCGAACGCTGCAGCTTGTTGGTGCAGACCGCGGTCCGGTAGCCGCGCCGCCGCAGCTCGGCCAGCGTCTCGGCGACCGCCGGATAGGGCTGGGTCCACTGCACCGCACCCGCGTCATAGAGCTCGGTAAAGCGGGCCACTGCCGCGGCGGTGTCGCCAGGCCCGCCGCCTCTGGCTGCCAAGGCGCGGGCGACCAGCGCCGGCACTCCGTCGCCGATCATCGCCTTGACCTGCGGCAGCGACAGCAGCTCCCGCCCGCGTTCGCGCAGCAGCTCGTTCAGCGCCGCGCGCAGACCAGCAGCACTATCGACGAGCGTTCCGTCGAGGTCGAAGACGAGAAGGTATTCAGCCATTGACGCCTACGCTGTGTCGTCGCATGCCCGGGATTGGTCGGATAATCCTGGTCCTGGTCCTGGTCCCGGTCCCGCCCCGGTCCGAAACATGCCCGAACCGGCTATGAACTGCCGAATGCTGCCATGGTCAGCTTCATGAACGCGTCCATCGCCGTGGGATCGGCCCAGCGCATGACCGCCACGAGATCGTTCTCGGGGTCGATCCAGGTCAGGTTGCCGCCGGCACCGCGGGCGTAATAGCTGTGCTCCGAGGCGCTCGGATAAAGACCGCGCGCCGTGTTGAGCCACCACAGATAGCCATATTGCGGGAAGAGCGCGCAGGGTTCGAGCATCCGCTCGATCCACGCCGGCGACAGGATGCGGCGGCCCGCCCATTCGCCGCGGTTCAAGAGCAGCAGGCCGATCCGGGCCTGATCGCGGGCGCCGATAAACACACCTCCGCCCCAATGACCGCCGCCCGAAACCGACTGCGCCCGATGGCCGTCGATCTCGACCCAGGAATTGCGGTAGCCGTGCCACTCCCAATTGGGCGACGCGCCGATCGGCTCCATGACCAGTTCGCGAAACACCTCTGGCAGCGGCCGGCGCCACAGCCGCAGCAAAGCAAGCGCGAGCCGGTTGACCCGGACGTCATTGTATTCCCAGAACTCACCGGGCTGATGCAGATCGCGGTGCGTCCCCTTGGGTGCCGCGCCCGGTCGCCCGCCGACGGCGCGGTTGCGGTCGATCAGATCGGGCTTTCCCCACAGCTCGCCCTCCCATTCGGAGGTTTGCTGCAGCAAATGGTGCCAGGCGATCGTGGCGTTGTGCGGCGAATCGAAGCCGCCATCCGCTACGGTGTGCGCGACCTTTTCGTGCGGGTCGGCAACGAGCCCGCGGTCCCAGGCGAGGCCAAACAGGATCGACAGGTAGCTCTTGGCGACACTGAAGGTCATATCGGCGCGGCTCGTGTCGCCCCACTCCGCGACAATTCGCCCGCCTCGCAGGATCAGCCCGCTCGGGCCGCCGCGCGGCCGCACCGGACCCAGGGTCTCGTTCCATGGCGGGCGCTCGGCAAAATCGCTCGTCACCATCTGCGCCAGATCACGCGCCCATGGCGTCTCGTGCTCGGCGGCATGGCGGGCGGCGGCGGCAAATGCCGGGTCGGCGGGGCTCGCGACCGGCCAGCCGGCCGGATCAGGTGGTGGAAATGCGGTCATCCTCGGGTCACTCCGTCAAACTATGATTGGCTGCGTTCTGCTGGCGGGCTTGATTTTCGCACGACCGGCACGACCTCGATAGCGAGTGGCGCGCGGCGCCACCCGAACTTGCAATCCGAGGGGCGGGACCGCTAGTATCGGCGCCGTCAGGTACCGGGGTCATGGATATCATGGGTTCGTTCAGCTTGCTGCACTGGATCGTGGTCTTGGCCATAATCCTCATCCTGTTCGGTGCTGGGAAGCTGCCTCATGTGATGGGCGACTTTGCCAAAGGCATCAAGGCGTTCAAGGCGGGCATGCGCGAGGATGACGAAGCCGCGACGCCGCCTGCCCAGGTGGCCGCACCGGTCGCTGCCGCGGCGGCGGCCCCGGCCCCCGTTGCGGCAGCAGCCGAGCGTCCGCACGATCACGTTTGAGCCGGCCAAGTTTGAGCCGGCCAGGTTTGAGCCGGCCAGGTTTGAGCCGGCCAGGTTTGAGCCGGCCAGGTTTGAGCCGGCCAGGTTTGAGCCGGGAGGATGGGCGCGGGATGGTGGTGGGCTGCCTTGAACCCGCTGCCTCAAACCCACTGATTGAAATCCACAGCAGTCATTCTGGTGGACGCGGAGTTTTTGCGCGCCAAGCGATCCCCGTTTACACGGTGATCGAGACCGCCCCGGTGGTCATCGTGCCGGCGCGCGAATGTGCGGCACTCGATCGCACCATCTTGCACGATTACTACTTTCACTGGGATGGCGATCCGGCCGGCGACGGGCGCGGCGCGGTGGCGCTGGGTCTCGTCAGCCTGTGTAATCATTCGAGCGCTCCGCGCGCCCGCGCCAATCGCAATTTCGCCGCGGAGACGCTCGATCTGATCGCGCTCGTCGAGATCGAGCGTGGCGCCGAAATCACGATCGACTACAACTGTGAATTGTGGTTCGAGCCACGGGTCTGACAATCCGCCACTCCCACCGGCCGCCACTCCCACCGGCCGCCACACACACCGGCCGGACACGGCTGGCATCGCGCAGCGCTTCGGGCTATGTGATCGCCGGCACCAGCGGGGATCGATAAAGCATGCGACGTTTCGCGGGCACCGACAGCTATATCGCGACCGCCGATCTGCAGGTCGCGGTCAACGCCGCGATCGCGCTCGAACGGCCGCTGCTGGTCAAGGGCGAGCCAGGCACCGGCAAGACGATCCTCGCCCACGAGATCGCGCGCGGCATCGGCAAGGAGCTGATCACTTGGCACATCAAATCGACGACCAAGGCGCAGCAGGGGCTCTATGAGTATGACGCGGTTTCGCGGCTGCGCGACGGCCAGCTTGGCGACGCGCGGGTGCATGACATCGCCAACTACATCGTGCCGGGCAAATTATGGGAGGCGTTCGAGGCAGCGGAAGCCCCGGTGCTGCTGATCGACGAGATCGACAAGGCCGACATCGAGTTTCCAAACGACCTGCTGCTCGAGCTCGACCGCATGGAATTCTACGTCTACGAAACCCGCCGCACGATCCAGGCGCGGCACCGGCCGATCGTCATCATCACCTCGAACAACGAAAAAGAATTGCCGGATGCGTTTTTGCGCCGCTGCTTTTTTCATTATATCCGCTTCCCCGACCCTGAGACGATGCAGAAAATCGTCGATGTGCATTTCCCCGATCTGAAGCACGAGCTGGTGCACGAGGCGCTGACGATCTTTTTCGACATCCGCCAGGCGCCGGGGCTGAAAAAGCGGCCGTCGACCTCGGAATTACTCGATTGGCTGAAGCTCTTATTGGTCGAGGACATTTCGCCCGAGACCTTGCGCGCCCGCGATCCGGCAAAGCTGATCCCGCCGCTGCACGGTGCGCTCCTGAAGAACGAGGAGGATGTGCATTTGTTTGAGCGGCTCGCCTTTCTGCACCGGCGCGAGCGCGGCTCCGGCGTCGACCCGCGCTAGACATCTGCGTCACGCGAGGGGATTGGCGCAGAGGCGGTTGTCGTCGGGCCGACGCTGCCTCATGATGCCTCCGCGCAACAAAGACTGGGCGGGGAATGAGCGCCAGAAGCAAGATTTTCTCGAGCTTTGCCGAGGCGGTTCGAGATATTCCGGACGGAGCGACGATCGGCTTTGGCGGGTTCGCCGTCGTCGGCACGCCGATCAATCTCTACGGCGCGGTCGCCGCGCAGGGCGCCAAGCATCTGACCTGCGTGTCGAACTCGACACGCGGCGGCGCCACCCTGCCGCCGGGCGCGCCCGATATGGGACAGATGATCCAGAACGGGCAGGTGACGAAGGTGGTCTGCGCCTTTACCGCACCCACCCGCGCCTCGCAGCGGCTGATCCTGTCGGAATATGTCGCCAAGGGCCTGATCGAGGCGGAGCTGACGCCACAAGGCACCCTGGCCGAGCGCATGCGCGCCGCCGGCGCCGGCGTACCGGCCTTTTATACACCGGCCGCGGTCGGCACCGAGCTCGCCGAAGGCCGCGAGACACGGGTGTTCAACGGCCGCGAATACCTATTGGAGATGGCGCTGCCGCTCGATTACGCAATGATCCGCGCCTATCAGGCGGACGCAGCGGGCAATCTGCGCTACCGACGCTCGCAGCGCAATTTCAACCCGATCATGGCGATGGCGGCGCGGGTCACGATTGTCGAGGTCGAGGAGGAGATTTTGCCGGTGGGAGCGATCGACCCCGACGACGTGCACACCGCCGGGGTCTTTGTGCATCGCATCGTCAAGATCCCGCCGCCGCCCGAAGGCTGGTGGCCGCAACGACCGGGGAGTGTGGCGCGATGAGCGAGAGGGGAACGGGGAGCGAACGGGCGAAGGGGCTCAGCCGGCAGCAGATGTGCGACCGGCTGGCGATGGAATTTGGTGATGGCTGGATCGTCAATCTCGGCATCGGCATCCCGACCCTGTGCTCGAACTGCGATTTCGGCGACCGCGAGATCATTTTCCACTCGGAAAACGGGGTAATCGGCTATGGCCCGCTGACCCCGGCCGGCGAGGAGGACCTGCATCTCGTCAATGCCGGCGGTCAGCACGTCACCTTGAAGCCCGGTGCGGCGATCGTGCATCACGCCGATGCGTTTGCGATGATCCGCAGCGGCCGGATCGACGTGACCGTGCTCGGCGCCTATGAAGTGGCCGAGAACGGCGATTTCGCCAACTGGAAGATATCGGCAGCGCAGCAGGGCGGCGGCATCGGCGGGGCGATGGACCTCGCCGCCTGCGCGAAGCATGTTTTTGTCGCGATGGAGCACCAGACCCGCAACGGCAGCCCGCGGCTCGTCGAGCGCTGCGCGATCCCGGCAACGGCGCGCGGCGTCGTCAACCTCGTCGTCACCAATTTCGGGCTGTTCGAGATCACAAAAGCGGGGATGGCGCTAAAGGAGATCGCCCCCGGTGTCACGATCGACGAAATCAAGGCCACGACCGGCTGCAACCTGATCGTCCCGCGCGAAGTGCCACCGGTACGCACTGCACGCTAGCTGCACAGCGAAAGCTTCAAGGGGAGCACGGCCATCCGCCGGGTTGCTGTTCTGCTGTGCTGGTGGGTCATGCTGGCCGGTGTGGCAATCCCGGGCTCAAGCGGTGGCGCGGTTGCGGCCGAGCCGCAATGGCTCACATTGCCGCCGACGCCGAGCTTGCCGACCGCGGAGGAGAGCGGGCTCGCGCCCGTTAACGGGATCAGGATCTGGTACGCCGTCTTCGGCAAGGGCGAGCCGGTGATCCTGCTGCATGGCGGGCTCGCCAACGCAAATTACTGGGGCCATCAGGTGCGCGCCCTCGAGCCGTATTACCACGTTATCGTCATGGACAGCCGCGGCCATGGCCGCAGCACCCGCGACCAGCGGCCCTACAGCTATGATCTGATGGCCGACGACGTGATCGGGCTGATGAATTTTCTGAACATCCCGAAGGCGGCGATCGTCGGCTGGAGCGATGGTGCGATCATCGGTCTCGATATCGCGCAGCGCTACCCGCCGCGTTTGGCGAAGCTGTTCGCTTTTGCCGCCAATTCCGACCCGAGCGGGGTCGCCGACCTCAGCAAAAGCACGGTGTTCAATGCCTTCTTCGCCCGCACCGCCAAAGAATATGCGGCGCTTTCGCCGACGCCGCGCCAGTATAAAGAGTTTGTCGCCCAGATCGAAAAGATGTGGGCAACGCAGCCGCACTGGACCGCCGCCGATTTGCACAAGATCACAACCCCGGTGTGGATCGTCGATGCCGATCACGACGAGGCGATCAAGCGCTGGAACACCGAGTTCATGGCCGCCAACATCCCCGGGGCCGGGCTGCTGATCCAGCCCGAGGTCAGCCACTTCTCGTTTCTGCAGGACCCCGGGCAATTTTCCGAGGATGTTCTGCACTTCCTCGCCCATGTGCGGGGGAAGTAATCAATCCCCGCAGTTCGGCGGTGTCGCGCGCTTTATTGGCTAGGGAGCGTTCTGGCGGATGACGCAGCGAAAGCCGACATGGCTGGTCGAGGTGTCGATCGGTTGCGGGTGGCGCGCCGCGGGCCGGTAGCGGCGGCAATAATTCGGCGCGCACAGATGCGAGCCGCCCTTCAGCACCTTGCGCGGAATGCGGATATCCGGCTGGCGGGAATCGTCGCTTGCCGCTTCACCACTACCGCGCGGGTTTGTCGGAATGCAGCACGCTTTTGCCTCGTCTGCCTCGTGCTGCGGCGAATACCAGTCGCTGGTCCATTCCCACACATTGCCGATCATGTCGTAGATGCCACAGCCATTTGCCGGAAAGGCGGTTACCGGCGAGGTGCGCTCGTATCCGTCCGCCGCCAGATTCTCGTGGGGGAAGTCGCCCTGCCAGGTATTGGCCTGCTGCTTGCCGGCGGGTGCGAATTCGTCGCCCCAGGCAAATTCCGCGCCATCGAGCCCGCCGCGCGCCGCAAACTCCCATTCGGCCTCGGTCGGCAGATCCTTGCCGGCCCATTGGGCGAAAGCAATCGCATCGCGATACGCGATATGGACGACGGGGTGGTCGTGCAGACCGGCGATCGAGCTGCGCGGGCCATAAGGACGCCGCCAGTTGGCGCCGAATTTGAATTGCCACCACTCGCCCCAATTGCGCAGATCGACCGGATGCCGTGGCGGCGTAAAAACGAGCGATCCGGCCCGGATCATCTGCGGCAGCGCGCCCGGATAGTCCTTCGGATCGGGTTTTTGCTCGGCGAGAGTGACATGGTCGGTGGCGTTGACAAAGCGCAGAAACTCACGGTTGGTGACCGGAGTCCTGTCGATCCACAAGCCATCGACATGAGCCGAATGCACCGGCGCTTCTTCCGGATAGTGCCGGTCCGAGCCCATGCGGAATGTGCCGCCCCGAACAAACACCATTCCGGTATCGGCTGCGGGCATTGTTGTGGTGTCGGCGCCGGTGGTCATCGGCGAACCTCGCCCGAGTTTTGTCATACGCACCGAGCCGCCCGCCGACGTCTTCGCGAGGGGACGCGCGGCAGTCGACAACAAATCGGCCCCGCTCGATTTGCTGCGTCTGATCCTCATATCGTATCGCCGCCGAACGCTGAGGCTTTAAGAGATTTGCCGGAACCGGACGGAACCGGTCCGGCTTCCCGACCTCCATTCTCGCCGGCGATGGGGCTACCGGTATTGTCGATCCGCCGATGACGCCAGCCGCGCGGTTCGGCTAACATGGCCGGGCGAGACCAATCTTGCGACGGAAAGGATACTCTTATGTTGGCGATGTGGGTCAAGGTCCGGGTCAAGCCGGCGGAGCGCGCGCGCTTTCTGAAAGCGATCGAGGTCGATGCGCTTGGCTCCGAGCGCGACGAGGCGGGCTGCATGCGGTTCAACGTATTGCAGGACGCAGCAGACGAGAACGTCTACTATTTTTATGAGGCCTATCGCGACGAGGCGGCACTCGAAGCGCACCGGGCGGCACCCCATTACGCGGTCTGGCGTGCCGCTGCCGATACATTGGACGGCCCGACCCAGGCGACCCGCTGCCATTCGGTCTTCCCCGCCGCAACCGACTATTGGGAGCGCAAGAGCGCGACCGCCCGATAAATTCCGCCGGGAGCGGTGCCGTGCTGCACCTGCCCACCAGGTCCGCGGTCGCCATTGCCGGTGGGCACCGCCAGCGGTTGGGTGCCGAGCTATCAGCGTTTGAAGCGTCGGAAGGAGGCAGAGATGCACCGGGTGTTGATCACTGGGGCCGGTGGCGGCATCGGCCGGTCGCTGCGCGAGACCTTGCGTGGGGTCTATCCGGTGCTGCGGCTGTCGGATCGGGTGGCGCTGGCACCGGCGCAGGATGGCGAGGAAATCGACCGGACCGAAATTTCCGACATGGCGGCGGTGGAGCGGATGGTCGCCGGCGCGGATGGCATCATCCATCTCGGCGGCAATTCCGGCGAAGCCCCGTGGGACGTGATCCTGCAATCGAACATCGTCGGCCTCTACAACGTGTTCGAGGCGGCGCGGCGCGCGGGAGTGCAGCGCATCGTCATGGCCACTAGCAATCATGCGGTCGGCTTCTATCCGCGCGCGCAGACGATCGACCACCGCGTCGTGCCGCGGCCGGACAGCCGCTATGGCGTCAGCAAGGCGTTTTCCGAGGCGCTTGCCAGCCTCTATTCCGACAAGCACGGGATCGGCTTTTTGTGCGTGCGCATCGGCAATTTTGGCACGCGCCCGATCGACAAGAGGCGGCTGTCGATCTGGATCAGTCCGCGCGATCTGACCCAGCTCGTGCGCATCGGGCTCGAGCATCCGCAGGTGCGTTACGAGATCGTCTATGGCGTCTCGGACAATCGCCGCTCCTGGTACGACAACTCGAACGCGCAGCGCCTGGGCTACCAGCCCCAGGACGATTCCGAGCCCTATGCCGAAGCGGTGCTCGGCGCCGAGCCCGCCGGTGCCGACCCGATCGCCGAATATTACCAGGGCGGCACTTTTCCTGCTGCCGAATACACGGCAAAGTCGCGGCGCGATTAGGGGTGGAAGTCAGAGCACCGACAGCACCGCTTCGGGTGGGCGGCCGAGTGCCGCTTTGGTGCCGGAAAGCACGATCGGCCGCTCGATGACGATCGGATGCGCGACCATCGCCGCGATGAGCGCGTCCTCCGAAAGGCCCTTTGCGTCGATGCCGGCGGCGGCAGCCTCCTTTTTGCGCAGCAGCTTCGCTGCCGGCATACCGAGTTGCCCGAGGATCCGTTTCAGCTCGGCCGCCGGGGGCGGGGTCTTCAGATACTCGATGATCTCGGGCTCGATCCCGCGCTCGCGCAGCAATGCGAGGGTCCGGCGCGAAGTGGCGCAGCGCGGATTGTGATACATCGTCACTGGCATCACGGCCCTCCATCGGCTGAGGCACAGAAATTCGCCGGGGGACAGCATAGCGCGCGTGCATCTGCGGGCCGAGGGCTTTACATCGGGCGTGGCCGGGACGAAGTACCGCCGGCAGCGTTTCCTCCGTATCGGACGGGGCCGCTCGCCAAGGGAGAAAATCGATGCCGGAGCATGTCTACAGGATCATCGAAGTCGCCGGCTCCTCGGAGCACAGCATCGAAGCAGCAATCCAGAGTGCGGTCGCCCGCGCCTCGCGCACATTGCGGCAGGTCGGATGGTTCGAGGTCGTGCAGACCCGCGGCCACGTCGAGGACGGCAAGGTCGCCCATTATCAGGTGGTGCTGAAGGTCGGGTTCACGCTCGACGAGGAGTGAGCACCCGCCGCTCGGCTCAGCGGCGCCGTCCAAAGCCCAGAGCGGCGATTGCGATCGTCGCCGAAGCTATGCCGGCGATCCTGAAGGTCGTGTGAAAGGCGGCGAGAAACGCGGCATTGGTCCCCAGCCCTTGGGCCAGCGCCGCCGCCGCGACGGCATGAAAGCCGACGGTCAGCGAGGCCGCGCCGCCGACGATGCCGAGGGTGCGGGTCAGCATCGCCACACCGCCGGCAACGCCGCGATGGCGCCCCGGGATCGTGCCGAGCACGACATCCATATAGGCGACCTGGAACAGGCCGACGCCAAACCCCTGCACCACCAAAGCCGAAAGGATCGCCACAACGTGGCCGGCGCCGGGAGCCCAGTTGCCGATCGCGACGAGACCGGCACCGCCGAGAACCGCGCCAGCAAGAGCGACGAGATGGGCGGGGATCCGCTCGATCAGACGTCCGGCGACCGGCGACGCGGCGATCGTCCCGGCAAAGGAAGCGGCGAGCACCGCACCGGCGAGCGGCAGCGGCAGCGCCGTGTAGCGCACGAGGAAATAAGGGGCGAACAGCAACACCGAAAAGCTCGCCAGATAGATCAGCACGCTGGCGAGGTTGAGCGCGGCGAAACTGCGGCGGCGAAACACCCCCAGATCGAGGATCGGCGCGGCGGCGCGGGATTCCCGCCGGATAAACCCCGCAAGGGCGGCAAGCGCTACGGCGATCAGCCCCAGGACCACCCAGTAGCGACGGCCGAAATGCGGCAGCGCGTTGATCACCAGCAACAGACTGCTGATCGTCAGCGCCAGTAGAAACGCACCGGGAAGATCGAGCCGCTCGCGGATTTCGGGTCGTGGCTCGACCGGCAGCCCGCGCAACGACAACAGCGCCGCCAGCGCGATCGGCGCGCGGAACCAAAATACCGCGGGCCACCCCCAGAAGCTGACCAGAGTGCCACCGATCAGCGGTCCGGCCGCCGAGCCGAGCGCGAACATCATCGTAAACGCCGCCACGGCACGCCCCCGCCGCTCCTCCGGAAACAGCCCGGTGATCAAGGCCGGGGCAACACTGATCACGAGGCCCGCGCCCACCCCTTGCAGAAAGCGGCACACCAGCAGCCAGCCATAAGCCGGCGCCGCGGCGCAGGCGAGAAACGCCGCAACGCTCCATAACAGACCGGCACGGAACACCCGGGCATGGCCGAAAATGTCGCCGACCCGCCCAAAGGCCAGCATCAGGCTCGCATAGGTCAGGACATAGCAGATCACCACCCATTGGATCATTGCGATCGGCAGGCCGAAGCTGCGGGTGATGTCCGGAAAGGCGATGTTGACCGCGGTATCGAGCGGCACCACCGAGGCGCCGAGGCCGATCAGCATCAGCCGCAGCCACTCTCGCGCGGTCATCCGGGCGCTCACCGGTCGCGGACCGCGGGCCGCGGTCGAATTTGCGAGATCAGCGGCGGATCGGGCGAGGCCGCCCGCAAACCACGCCTCAGCCCTCGCATCGGGCACCGCCGGGCAGAGCAGAAAAGCCCCGGTCGGGGGAGACCGGGGCTTCTGC
>JBOHME010000085.1:0-18146 GCA_050729795.1 Allostellaceae bacterium
GTCGGAACCGGGCGCGGCGAACGTCAGCATGGACGACAGGAAAGTGGTACGGCGCTGCGCTGATCCGGTCGACGACCGTCCCGACTTCCGTGACGAAGCGAGTGGCCAAGTCAGCATTGCGCGTGCTGCACCAATCGCGCGCCTCGATCAACTCGGCGCGTGCCCGCAGCACCAAAGGTGACCGACGGCAGGGTCAGCGCCGCTGGCGAACCTCCGCCTCAAGCTCTTCCCACGAGACAGCGTGTTCCCGGTCCCGGTCGAAACTCGCGATCCGCCGGTCGAGCTCCGCTCGCTGGGCGTCGGTCACCGGTACGTCCTTGTCATCGAGGCCCTCCCAGAGGGCCTCGATCAGGGCGAGCCGCTGGCGGGGCGAGAGGCGGGCGAGCTCCGGTGCCAAATTGCTCATGCGGTGGAGGATGGCGAGCGAAGCGATCGGGGTCAACGCGCCGGTGACGTTCGCGCCCGAGTGGTACCCGATCGGCGGCCGGGTCTATCTCGGGATGGACCCAGGCCCGCGGATGCGCTAACCATCGTTCCAGCAAATCACCGCCAACCGGGCGGCGCCCGCAATCGGGCGGCGCTGGTGACGACAGAGGAGGAGCGAGGATGGCCTACGAAGGCATGATTGCGGAAACCATTTCGATCCGCGGCGACAAGAACGAGCCGATCTCGGCCTATGTGGCGCGGCCGTTGGGGTCGGGGCCGTTCCCGGGCATGGTGCTGCTGCATCACGCGCCGGGCTGGGACGAGTGGTATCGCGAGGCGACCCGCAAATTCGCCCATCACGGCTATGTGGCGATCAGCCCGAACCTCTATCACCGCGCCGGCGAGGGCAAGGCCGACGACGTCGCCGCCAAGGTGCGGGCCGAGGGCGGCGTGCCCGATGCGCAGGTGATCGGCGACACCGAGGGCTCGGTCGCGTGGCTGCGCGCCCAACCCTGGCTCAACGGCAAGGTCGGGGTGTTCGGTACCTGCTCGGGCGGGCGGCAGACTTTCCTTTATGCCTGCAATACCAAAAACATCGACGCCGCCTGCGAGCTGTGGGGCGGCCGGGTGGTGATGAGCAAGGAGGAGCTCAACCCGAAGCAGCCGAAGGCCCCGATTGAATTTACCGGGAATCTGTCCTGCCCGCTGCTCGGCCTGTTCGGCAACGAGGATCGCGCCCCGACCCCAGAGCAGGTCAACCAGCACGAGGCCGAGCTCAAAAAACACGGCAAGCAGTACGAGTTCCACCGCTATGACGGCGCCGGGCACGGCTTCTTCTATTACGATCGGCCGGCCTACCGGATCGAGCAGGCGGTCGATGGGTGGCAGAAGGTGTTTGGGTTCCTGCACAAGCATCTGGCCAAATAACCACGGCCATGTGCACTTCGATCGTCGAGATCGTCGATGCGAGCGGCGCCGGCAAGGGTGGTGACGGGTGGTTCGAGCTGACCCACTCGGTCGTGTCCTACGACCACCCGCATCACGCCTTGCTTGAAGAAGCGATCACGATCGATTTCATCAACGCAGCGCTGGCGCCCGGCACGCGCGTCGCGGTCGAGCTCACCTTGGAGGCGGCAAAGGAGCTCAGCGGCGCGCTCGCCCGGGCGATCGCCCAGGCCGAGATCGAGGAAGGGGCGCGGCATCGGCCGCGCCGCTGACCGCTACCGTCCGATCCGGCTCTCCTTGGCGCGATGATCATGACGGCGAGCTTCGAGGAGGTTTCGGGCGCCACTGGGGTGGTGGCCTTGCCTTTTAGAAGCTGCCATCCGGGCCTGCGCGAAAGACAACCTGCGCGAAAGACAATGAGACCGGTGCGCGAGTGAGCCTGGAGCGGCTGGCCGGCCGCCCAGGGCCATGTGGCGTGCCCCTCGGCCACGGTCTTGGTTCCGCTTTAACCGGCTGTTCTCTCTCCGGCGTCTGCCCCGCGCCAACGGCATGGCACCGTTGCCGTTCCTGAACCCGTTGGTTGCTTGAGCGGCATGGCCATTGCTGGCATGGGTTTAAGCTCTGGCGCGGTGATGCCGGCAGACGGTGGAGAAGCCTGATGCGGACCAGTGGACCCACGGCAGCCGGCTGGCCAGCTCCGCAAAGCCCGATGGTATGGGACCGCGAAGCCGATATCGTTGTGATCGGCTCGGGCGCCACCGGGCTTCCGGCCGCGATCGTCGCGCGCGAGGCCGGTGCGTCGGTGATCGTCGTCGAGGCGGAAGCGGATATCGGCGGCCACGCCATCGCCAGCGGTGGCAATGTGCCGCTCGGCGGCGGCACCAGCGTACAGCGGCGATGCGGCATCCCCGACACCCCGGACCTGTTGTTCCGCGACCTGACCGACTGGTCGGTGGTCGGTCCCAACGGCTTTCCCGACTATCGCTACAATGATCGCGAGATCATCCGCGCCTTTGCCGACAACAGCGTCGCCACCCTTGAATGGCTGGTCGCCCACGGCGTCGTCTTTGTCGACAAGGCGCCCGATGCGGTCGGCGGCAATTCGGTCGGAAATTCGCTGCCCCGCGAAATGCATTGCGCGGTCATGGACTGGCCGATGGTGCAGACCGGCGAGCCGGCTGATCCGGCCGTCCGCAAGACGCGCTCCTCCGGCAACGGCCTGATGCGCCCGCTCGAAGCCGCCGCCCGCGAGGCAGGGGTCGAAATCCTGCTCGAGCACCGCATGACGGGCATCTACCGGCAAGAGCCGCATCATGGCCCGGTGCTCGGCATTGCGGTCGACCACAACGGCGCCGGCTCGACGCTCCGGGCCCGTCAGGCGGTCATCATCGCCACCGGCGGCTCGACCGGCAATGTCAACTTCCGGCGCATGTTCGATCCGCGCCTGACCGAGGAATATTGCGGGCTCGCCGGCATGCCATGGTCCGACCAGGATGCGAGCGGCGAACTCGCGGCGATGGCGATCGGCGCCTCGCTGTGGGGTCTCTTCAATCAGACCGGCGAATTCGGCGCCAATGTGACCAAGCCCGGCTCGATCGGCTGCCGATACAATTACCGCAATCTGCAATGGATGCCAGGCAGCCGGGTCTTCGAGCGCGCCGGCGCCACCGGTCTGCGCGTCTCCGATTGGCAGGACGTGATCCTGGTCAATATGCTGGGCCGACGCTTCTACGACGAGACCGCCGGTCAATACATCGCCAATAACCACAATTCAATCGATCCCTATGTTCAGGGCAGCTATCTGAACGCCAGGAATATCGAGTACAGCCCCAACAACTTCCTGAACGCGGCGCTAGCCGGGATCGATGACGGCCGCAATGGCGGCGGGCCGATCTGGGCGATCTTCGACAGCGATGCGGTCGAGCGCGAAGGATGGCGGCCAGCACCGCCTAGCGTCGATATCGCTGGCGGCTTTTTCTTTGCTGCCAATCGGCTCGCCGACCTGGCCGAGAAGATCGAGATGAAGCATCAGCGCGTGCCAATGCCGCCTGCCAACCTCGAAGAGACTGTGGCGGGCTATAATTCCTTTGTCGATTCCGGGGTGGACACCGATTTCGGCAAGCCCAACCCGAAATACAAAATCGCCCGAGCGCCCTTTTACGCCGCATGGGCGACACCGGTCGTGCACGATACCCGTGCGGGACTGCGCATCAATGCCGCCTGCCAGGTGATCGACATGAACGGGGCGATCATCCCGGGACTTTATTGCGGCGGTGAATCGGCCGGCGGGTTTTCGCAGCACGGGCTCGCCCGTGCCACCTGCCAGGGCTATATCGCCGGCCACGCGGCCACCCGCGAGCCACGTCGCAACCCGGCTCGTGATCGGCAAAGATAGCCCGCCGGCAACCGCCGCTGGCGGCCCGCACCAGCCACAGACAGCGGCCGAACGGCGGATTATGATGGCATGGCAGCCTAGGGCAATCCAGGGACGCGACACATGAAGATCGATGGACACTGCCATTGTGGCGAGATCGCCTTTGAGGCGGAGGTTGATCCCGATGCGCTCAGCATCTGTCACTGCACCGATTGCCAGACGCTGACCGGCTCGGCCTTCCGCATCAACATCCCGACCGCGGCCGAGGATTTCGTGCTGCTGAGCGGGACGCCAAAGACCTATGTCAAGACTGCCGAAAGCGGCAACCAGCGGCGCCATGCCTTTTGCGGCAAGTGCGGCACGCCCATCTATGCCTGCGCCATCGACAACCCGAAGAGCTATGCACTGCGGGTCGGCACGATCACCCAGCGCGCGGCGTTCCGGCCGCGGCGGCAGAGCTGGCGTCGCTCGGCGCTCGAATGGGTCGATATGCTCGCGACCGTGCCGGCGACCGAGAAAGGCTGACATTCTCGCCCGAAGCCCGCGCCGCCGGCGCACCGAGGAGAACAGGCGATGAGAATTGGTCTCTTCTATCAGATCCAGGTGCCCAAGCCCTGGACCGCGTCCAGCGAGTCGCAACGCATCTACGAAGCGCTCGAACAGATCCCCTTTGCCGAAGAGCAGGGTTTTTCGAGCGTGTGGTTTTCCGAGCACCATTTCCGCCCGGTGTGGTCGCACAACAGCGCCCCGGATCTGACGCTCGCGGCGGTCAGCCAGCGCACCAGCCGCATCCGTCTCGGTGTCGGCGTGGTGCTGGCCCCGATCCACCATCCGCTTCATATCGCCCAGCGCATGGCCACCCTCGACATTTTGAGCCATGGCCGCGTCGATGTCGGGCTCGGCCGCACCGGCTATCCCTATCAGCTCACCCCGTACGGCACCGACCTCAAGGACACCCGCGGCATGTGGCAGGAATTCGCCGAAGTGCTGCCGCGCATCTGGACCGAGGAAGAAATCGCGTATCACGGGACCTATTATCAAATCCCGCGCCGCGAGGTGCTGCCAAAGCCGGTGCAGCGTCCGCATCCACCGCTATGGTCGGCTTGCGGCAGCGACGAAACCGCGCGGCTGACCGGCAGTCTCGCAATGGGCGGGCTGTTCGGCAGCGAGGGCGGCCCGGATCGCGTCGGCGAGCTGATCGCGCTCTATCGCGATGCGGCGCATGCCGGCAGCCGCGATCGCAAAACGCCGCCGCCGCGCGCCGCGCTGATGACCGCGGGCTATTGCCATGAGGATCCGCAGGTCGTGGCCGAGCGCGGCACCGAGCTCGTCGGCTGGTATATGGAGCAGCAGCGCGAGCGCGCCCGCCTCGTCTGGCGCGACTACGATCCGGCAACGGTGCCCGCCGATTATCGGGGCTACTACGCGCGCGACCAGCGTCTCGCCAGTGGGCCGCATCCGGGCGAACCGACACCGCAGCAGGTTCGCGAGCAGGGAACCAAATTCTGCGTCGGCACGCCGTCCGATTGCATCCGCTTTCTCGAAGCTTACGAAGCCCTCGGCATCGAGGAGGTGTTCATGCTGTGCGCGATCGGGCCGGCGCGACATGAGGAGGTATTGCACACGCTTCGCCTCTTTGGCGAGGAGGTGATCCCGCATTTCGCCGCACGGGAGGGCTCATCCGCTCCGGTGGCGGCAGCAGTGCCAGCCGCGTCACCGGCATAAACCGGGTGCCGACGGGGGTCCCGCCTCGGACTAGCCGAGCCCGAGCAGCGGCCGCACCCAGGCTGCCAGCCGTCTGATCGCATCGTCGGCTTCGACAAGGTGCCCTGCTGAAAATTGAAAGACGTGCTGCATCTCGGGAAAGATGTCGAGCTTGACCGTGCATCCGGCCTCGCTGGCGCGCTCGGCGAGGCGGCGGCTGTCGTCCAAGAGCGTCTCGTCGCCGCCCACCTGGATGTAGATCGGCGGCAGACCGGCCAGCTCGGCGTAGAGCGGGTTGGCGAGCGGATCGCGGCGGTTGCCGCTGTCGCCGAGAAAGGTCTGGGCCATCACCGCGACAACCTCGCGCTGCACCAGCGCGTCCTTGTCGCGGTTCGCATCGAGGCTGTCGCCGCCGATTTCCATATCGACCCAGGGTGACAGCGGCATCGCCGCAGCGGGTAGCGGCAGCCGGCGCTCGCGCGCCCGTAAGAGCGTGGTGACGGCGAGCGCGCCGCCTGCCGAATCTCCGGTCGTGGCAATGTGCCCGGGGGCGATGCGCTGGTCGAGCAACCACCGGTAGGCCGCCGCCGCATCATCGACCGGGGCCGGATGCACATGCTCGGGCGCGCGGCGATAATGCGGGATCAGCGCGCGGCAGCCGATCGCCTTGGCGAGATGGCCATAAAGCTTGCGATGCGTGTACATCGACGCGGTGACATAGCCGCCGCCGTGCAGGCACAGCACCACCCGGTCCGCGGCGCATCCCTTGGGGACCGCCCACAATGCCGGCACCCCGCCGGCGTCGATCTCGAGATAGTCGAGGCCGCCCGGCTCGGCCGTCACATCGCCCCAATGCTCGAACATCGCCCGCAGCTCGTCGAGCGGCATCTCCGCCTCGGCGGCGAGCGCTGCCGCCCAGCCGCGATAAAGCATCGTCAACGCTCCAGCTTCCCGGTCCGCCATCCCTTTTGCTCCTCCCAGAAGCTTCCCGATGCGGCACCTTTGGACCGGACCCCGGGTGGTGCCGCTTGCACCCAATGCTGCGGGTCAGGCGACCAGATCGAGACCCGTAGCCGGCAGCTCGATCTTGCCGCCGCACTCGCGGGCGAGCACCGGCATCACCTCCTCGGCAAAGATCTGCATCTGCTCCTCGACCTCCTGCGGCTCGAAACCGCCGAGCTCGAACCAGCCGAGAAAGCAGAAATCGTCATAACCGCATTCGGTCCGCATCTTCATCAGCGTATCGATCACGTACTGCTTGGAGCCGTGGATCGCGATCTCGCGCTCGCGCAGCATTTCGGCGGTGATCTTTTTGCCGAGATCGAACATCGGCTCATCGAGCCGTCCGACGACGACGCCAAAGCCGAACGGCCCGTAATAGTCGAACTGCAATTCGATCGCCCGCGCCGCGCGGTCGAGCGCCTTTTTCTCCTTGCCGGGGCGGGTGATGTGCAGATAGCGGCTGGTCATGATCCCGCGCCGTTTCGCGGCGTCCCAGCCGAATTTGAACCGGCCACGGCCCAGCATATCCGGAAACCCCGCCTTTTCCGCCGCCTCGTAATAGATTTCGAGGTTGCGCCGCAGCCGGTCGTTCGGCTCGACGATCATCACGCCGTTGATCCCGTGCTCGGCGGCGAATTTGAGCGAGCGGGTGCTGGTCAGCGGCTCCCACAGCTGCGGATGCGGCTTTTGCACCGGCTGCGGAAAGACCTGCAATTCCTTGAGCGTCGTCGTCGTCGCCTGCACCGGGTTGCCGGCCGAATACATGTCTGGGTCGCCAAGTGCGATCACGTCGTCGAGCCGGCGGCCCGCTTTCTTCTGCTGGAAATAGGCGATCGTCTGCTTGTGGTTCCATTTGGTGTAGCTGGGCGGAACCGAAAAATTCTCGCCGTGATGCGAGAATGACGGCTCGGTCCAGCATTTCTTCATGATCGTGATGGCTTCTTCAAACGCCTTGCGATTGCGCTCCTGGTCCTGGATCGTTGAACCATAGGGGCGGCCGAGCGTCTCGTTTTCGCGCGGCTGGTAGCCGCGGCCGATGCCGCATTCGACCCGCCCGCCGCTGATCACATCGAGCGTCGCGATCTGCTCGGCGAGCCGCACCGGATGATGCCAGACGATGATGTTGGCGGCCTGGCCAAGCCTGATCCGCTTGGTATGCGCCGCGACACTCATCTGCACCATCAGCGGATTGGGGCTCATCTCCGCCCCTTCGGGCTGAAAATGGTGCTCGGTCAGCCAGAACGACTGATAGCCGAGCTTTTCGGCGAGAATGCCCTGGCGCACCTGATTGACCAGGGTCTGCTGCGCCGCCTGGTGGACCTCGGCGAGCGACCCGTCGTTCAGCGTCACTCCGTCCTTTGTGGTGATGACCGGCAGGCTCGACGCACCATTGTGAAAGACGCCGATCTCCAGCATGACTCGACCTCCCTGCTCCTCCGCGAGGCCGCGCCAATGGTTTGCCGCGCTCGTCCGGGTGACGAGGCGCGCGCGCCCCGCACCGGGAAGGTTGGGCCGGGCGACCGGCGCCGTCAATCACCAAGCCGCCGCGTGCACCTGCCTTCGGCACCCGCAACCACGCGGCCAGCCCTGCCGTTGCGATCCGGGGCGGCGGTGGTAGGCTCGCGATGGCGCCCGGAGCGACGAGGTGACCCGATGAGCAAAGCCTTTGTCAAGGAAGCGGAAGACGGCATCGATCCGCCGGCCGACGAGGCGCCGGCGCTCCCGGCCGGGTTCCGCAACTACATGACACCCGCCGGCCACCGGCAGCTTGAGGAGGAGCAGCACCGTTTGCTGCGGATCGAGCGTCCTCGGGTGGTCGAGACCGTCGCCTGGGCCGCCGGCAATGGCGACCGCTCGGAAAACGGCGACTACATCTACGGCAAACAGCGGCTGCGAGAGATCGACCGGCGCATTCGCTTTTTGACCAAGCGGCTCGAAAGCGCCGAGATCGTCGATCCGGCGCAGCAAAAGAACCGTGACCAGGTTTTCTTCGGCGCGACCGTCACTTACGCCAACGAGCGCGGCGCCGAGATCACGGTGACGATCGTCGGGATCGACGAGGCCGATCTCTCCCGCAGCCAGGTCAGCTGGGTTTCGCCGATCGCCCGCGCGCTGATCCGGGCCCGCGAAGGCGACACCGTCGAGCTGCGCGCCCCCTCCGGCATCGAAGAGATCGAGGTCGTGAGCATTCGCTACGATGCCGCCCCGGCCGCGGAGGGCTGACGCCGGTCACCCGGCCACGACCGCTCGGCCCGGCATCTTTTAGGGTTCAGCCAATTCCGGGGTTCAGCCAAATGGACCCTGGAACACCTGGTCGATATAGGTGTCCGACAGTGGCTCGAGCATTTCCGGCCAATCCGCCACGGCACGGCGCCGCTCGGCCGCGGGCCGCACCCGGCCGTCCCAGCCGATCTGCTCCATATAGTAATAGAGCTGGATGCAATGGCCGTCCGGATCGAGGGCGAAAGCCGCGTAATCGATACCTGGATAGAGCTCGGGCGGGATCGTATCGATAAAGCTAACACCCTTCCGCTTCAGAAAAGCGACCGCCTCGCGCAGCTGCGCATAGCTGCCGAGCTCGATGCCGAACGACATGCAGGTGGTGCCGCCGCTGAGCCCGAGCTCTCCCCGCAGCTCCTTCGGAAACAGCCCCAGGCTGTGGTGCTCGGCACCGCAGCGCAGGAACAGGCAGCGGGCGCCGCGGTAGCTCGACGCCTCGCTGCGGACAAAGCCCAGACGCTCGCAGTAGAACGCCTCGGCCCGCTCGATATCATCGACGAACAGCCCAATCGGGCCGATCTTGGTGATCTTGAACGGCCGCGGCAACAGCACGCCCTCAACCTCATAGCTCTCGCCCTGGGTCGGCTGCGGGCGATGGCCGGAGAAGATATCGAGGCCGCCCTGCCGCGCCCTTTCCACCTCCTCGGCCTCCGACATCTGCGGCAGCGGCGGCTTGCTGCCAAACCCGCGATCGTACATCGCGCGCGGCTTGCTCGCCTGGTTCCAGCCGATCTGCTCGATCCCGTAATAGAGCTCGTTGGTATGGCCGTCCGGGTCGTAGACATAAACGTGCCAGTTGCTGCCCGGCATGTCGCGGCCGACCCGCTGGATGCGGACCTGCTGCGCCTCGAAATAACTGTGCGCGTCGGTGATCTCCTTGAGGCTGCCGCATTGCCAGGTGATCTGGTTGACGGTCACCTCGGGGGCGAATTTGCGGTCGGCGCGGTGATCCATGACCCGCTTTGGGAACAGCACGAAGGCGTGATGGTCGGTGCCGTAGCGCATGAAATAGCCGCGCGTGTCGCCGAGATCGGCGTCCTTCGGAAACCACGGCATATGCGAAAAATCGAGCGTGTCCGATGCGGTGAAGCCCAACAGGTCACCGTAGAACCGGCGGCTTTCGGCGAGCCGATCGACATTGAAGCCGAAATGGCCGAGCCGGCGGATCTTGAACGGCCGCGGCAATATGATCCCGCCGACATTGTAACGCTCGGCAAGTGACGACATCGGCTCGCTCCCTGTTTCTAATGGCGGTGGATGGCAGCCGGGTCGCGGCGCCCGGTTCCGGTGACGGACGACCGATGGTCAGGCGCGATCGCCGGCATAGCTCGTCAGATCGATGAACTCCAGCACGGTGCCGTCGGGATCATGAAAATAGGCGCGCGGGCCGTTCACGACGCCGCCCTGCCGGTCCTCCTCGAAGGTGATCGGGACACCGTGAGCGCGCAGATGGTCGAGTGCCGCCGCGTAGTCTTCATGCGCCACGGCAAAGGAATGATGCACCCCGCCGTGATCCTCGGCCCGCGGATTGATCGGCGGATCGCGCCTGACCAGGATCAGGCAGGTGCCGGCGGCGTCGAGAAAGGCCATGCTGCCCCGCGCCACCGTCGCCAAATGCCGGCAGCCGACGATCTCGGTATAGAACCGCGTGCTGTTTGCCACGTCGCTGACCGGAATGCTGAAATGGGCGACGGATCTGATCGCGACCATCGCTGTGCTCCCTCGCTGACGCCGCACCCTCATAGCAGCATCGCGCACCGCCCGTCGAGCCTGTCGCGGCGCTCACCCAGGCCGTGCTCACCCAGGCCGTGCTCACCCAGGCCGTGCTCACCCAGGCCGTGCTCACCCAGGCCGTGCTCACCCAGGCCGTGCTCACCCAGGCTCACCGACAATATCGAGGACGCGCTGCAGCCGCCACGTGAGCGGCAGGGTCAACAAGACGACGGCAGCGACCAGCAGCATCGCCGGGCGCAGGCCGATGGCGTCGCTCAGAACGCCATACAGCACCGGCGCCACCGCCCCCGAGCCGATCGTGCCGGTATAGAAGACCCCAAAAGCATGGTCGCGGCGGCGCGCAGGGACGAGGTCGGGGACCGTGCCATAGAGCACCGACGAGGTGCCGTTGAGCGCGATCCCGATCACCGGAAGCAGCGCCAGGGCGGCACCGATCGGCAAGGGCAGCAGCCCAAGGATGCCGAGTGCCGTCGCCCCCTCGGTCAGGAACACCGTCGTCAGGACGCCGAGCCGCGCGCCGAGAAAGCCGCAGACGAGCTTGCCAGCGGCACCGCCGGCAAAGACCAGCGTTAAGGCCGCGCCGATTTCCGGAACCCCGGCACCCTTGGTCCGCAGCAGAAACGGCAAGAAGGTCAGAAAACCCATCCGCGTCGCGCTGTCGACGATGCCGATCGCCAAGAGCAGCGGAAACCCGCCGCGCGGCGGCTCGCGGGATCGAACGGACACGCCGCTCACCACTGCTGTTTTGCCATGCTCGCCCGGCGCCGCCCGCGCCCGGCCCAGCGCCAGCACAATGGCGCCGGCACCGCACAGCCCGATGATCCCGACCACCATCGTCGCCGAGCGCCAGCTCGAAGCCGCGATCAGCCCCGCGGTAATCGCCGGCAATGCCATCTTGCCGAGGTCACCGGCGAAATTGTAGGTGCCAAGAGCGCCACGCGATCGCGGCCCCTCATAGGCGGTGGCGACAAGGCCGGAAGCGATCGGGTGCTGGACGCTCGATCCGACCCCGCCGAGCACCAGCACGATCCCCAGCACGACGATGCTCGGCGCCGCCCCAAGGCAGAGATAGGCGCAACCGGAGACCACCGTGCCGAGGGCCAGGAGTGTGACCCCGCCGAAGCGCTGCGCCAGCCGCGCGGCCGGCACCTGCAGCCCGGCCATCGCCCCGGCATAGAGCGCACGCAGGATGCCGACAGCAGCGTAACCGAGCGCAAATTCGGTCTGCAGCAGCGGCAGCAGCAGATAGAGCGTATCGGTCAGGCCGTCATGCAGCGCATGCGCGCCGCACGCGCCGCACAGCACGCGCAAGCGCCGGTGATCGGGGCGGCCGGCGGTCGCCGGCAATGCTGCGGTGGTCATCGAGCCTCCGATCCGGTGAGGGGGGGCAAGGCCGGGCGGGTTCCCGCCAGCCCGTGGTTCATGTGGCATCGATGACGGATTGATGACAATCGACTTGTGCTGACCACCGATGTGAGGAAAGCTCACGCGATGATCCGCCCTCGCCTCCCGCCCCTGAATGCGATCAAGGCCTTCGAGGCGGCGGCCCGCCTCGGCAGCTTCACCCGCGCGGCGGCGGAGCTCAACGTGACCCATGGTGCCGTCAGCCGCCAGGTCCGGTTGCTCGAGGACTGGCTCGGCGCGCCACTGTTTCAGCGCACCAGCCGCAACGCGGTGCCGACGCGGACCGGGATCGCCCTGTTGGCCGAGGCCGGGCCGGCGCTCGACCGTTTGGCCAAGGCAGCGCTCGAGGCACGTCGCGGCATCACGGCGCGCGGGCGGTTGTGCGTGTCGGCGCTGCCAACCTTCGCGATGCGCTGGCTGATCCCGCGCCTGCCCGAATTCGAGCGCGCCCATCCGGGTCTCGAATTGCGCATCGTCACCGCCAGCACGCCGGCCGAGCAGTTCGGCATGGAAGCCGACGCGGTAATCTCCGGCCCGGCGCGGCAAAGCGGCTGGGTCGGCAAGCGGTTTCTCGGCGAGGCGCGCCTGCCGCTCTTGAGCCCCGATCTCGCCGCGCGCTGCCCGCTGGCGATACCCGCGGATCTCGCCCGGCACACGCTGCTGCATGCGGCGACATTGCGCGAGGCTTGGCCGCGCTGGCTCGCGGCGGCCGGGCTGCCCGAGCTGAAGCCGGCGCGCGAGCAGGTGTTCGAGCATTTTTATTTCGCGATTCAGGCGGCGATCGAGGGTCTCGGCGTGGTCATGGGCCCGCTGGCGCTGGTCGGCGACGAGTTGCGCAGCGGCCGTCTCGTGGCCCCGTTCGGCAAGCCGGTGGCGCGGACCCGCGGCTATTTCATCTATGCGCCCGAGGCCGGCAGCGATGCACCGGCGATCGCTGCTTTACGCAATTGGCTGCTCGGCGCGGGCGATTTGGCGTCGGCCGAATATCCGCCCCACCTCGCGCAGAGCCTCTCTTAGCCAGGCTCGCCACGCCGCCAGGAGACGACGAAAGTTACCTCTCAACCGACACCGGCGAAATAGAGCTTCGGATCGGCGGCGCGGATATGCGCTTCGGGCAGACCCAGTTCGCGCCGCACGATATTGGTCCCGGCGACCAACGAGACGCATTTGTAATAGGCGATGCGGCGCGACAATCCCTCGCGGCCAAACCCGCAATCGGTCGTGATCACCAGCCGGTTGGGCGGGATGTATTCGAGCGCCTTCCTGATCAATGCGGCGACATGCTCGGGCGGCTCGACAATCGTGTTGCAGTGGTTGACAACGCCGATCCCGATCTTTTTGTCAGTCTTGTACTTGCCGAAGAGCGGCAGATCCTTGCCGTTGTTGCTGGCGCATTCGAAGGTGATGACATCGGCGTCGAGCTGCAGGAGATAGGGCAAGGCCCGCTCATAGCTCGGCACCTCCCAATAGACCCGCTGCTGGTTCGGGTTGCCCCAGCAGGTGTGCGCCCAGATCTCGGCATCAACACCCTGGAGCTGCCGGTTGAACACCTGCGTCTGGAATTCGAGATCGGCATCGGTGCAATCGGCCCGCGTCGTCAGCCCATGCTGGCGCGGCTCCTCGACCTGGATCAGCGGGCAGCCGGCGGCGGCGAGCTCGCGGAATTCGGCGTTCATGATGTCGCAGAGATCGAGCACCATCGCCCGGTCGTCCGGGTAGTGCTGGTTCCACAGCATGCTGGCGAGCGCCGGCGCGCAGATCGCCCCGAACTTGACGGGGCGGTTGCTGAGGCGCTGCGCGATCTGCCACAGTGCCGCATACTCGAGCGGCCCGCGCGTCAATTTTTCGGTGACGACCGACGGCTGGTAGGCCTCCTGCACCTCCCACAGGATATGCCCGGGCTTGAGCCCGTGCCGCCCCATCCAGCCCTGCGAGGTCGAGCGATGGCCGTGGATGCCGCCCAAGCGCTCGATCGGGTAGAAGAACCACGACTTGCCGCCGACCGCGAGATCAAACCGGCTGTCGCCATCGGTGACGATATCGAGCCCGGCCGCCTCCTGCGCGTTGATCACCGCGGCGACCGCGTCGAGATACTGCTCGCGAAACAGCGAATCGCCGAGTGCGGCCTTGAACGACCGCCCTTGCAGGCTCGCATCAAACCACAGTGGCCGCGGATAGGAGCCGGTGATCGCCGTCGGCATGACCATGTCGCGCGTGGTCTTCAGCATCGCCGCCCTCCTTCTACTGCGTTGTGCAGCGAGCTTAGCAGACCCGACAGGCGCGGCGGAACAGGCTGTTCTTGACATGCGACTCTGCGATGTCACTTCTACGCAACATGACACGAGATCGGAGCTGGTCTTGCAACAACGCAGGGCGCGTCTCAATCATCAGGGGCGCATCGTGATCCCCGCGGAATGCCGCGCCGCCGCCGGTCTGAAGCCGGGCGAGGGGCTGCTCGTCGAGGTGGTCGGCGAAGGCGAGTTGCGGCTGCGCACTAAAGCGCAGGCGCTCAAGGAGGCACAGCAGATTGTGGCTCGCCACAGCTCGGGGTCTCGCGACTTGGTTGCGGAACTGATTGCCGAGCGACGCGAAGAGGCGGCGCGTGAATGAGAGCGATCTCGTCGCCGGAGCTTCCGCGATTCTCGCGGCTCTCAAGAACGAACCGTTCGGCAAGTTCGACCCTCGCGAGCTGGTCGGCGCAATCATCAGCGCCGTCAATCTTTGCGAAGTCCTCTCCAAGCTGAGCGACGATGGTCTGAACGAACCTCAGGCTGATGCGGCGGCATCGGGGATGGATTTACGGGTTGCCGTTTTTGACGGGCCGCAGGCCCATGCTGCGGCACGGCTGCGAGCTACGACCCGGCACGCCGGGCTCTCGCTCGCCGACCGCGCTTGCCTCGCTCTCGCTCAGACGTTGGGTCGTCCGGCGGTGACCGCGGACCGGGCTTGGGCGCGCCTCGATCTTGGCGTCGCAATCGTGCTGATCCGGTAAGGGATCCGACAATAAGAGTCGTTAATCAATCGAACGTCAACACGGTCCTGGCGACTTCGCCGGCTTTCATCGCGCGGAAGGCTTCGTTGATGTCGGAGAGATGGCCGCGCTTGGTGACCATCGCGTCGAGGTCGAGCCGGCCCTGGCGGTAGAAATCGAGATAGAGCGGGATGTCGGTGCGAAACCGGTTCGAGCCCATGCGCGAGGTCTGCACCTTGCATTCGGGGCGGATCGCCATCCACGGGAACTCGATCATCGCATCCGGTGGCAACACCCCGACGATCGTCGCGGTGCCGCGGATCGCCAGGCTCTCGATCGCCTGCCGCACCAGCTTCGCATTGCCGACCGCCTCAAAGGCGTGATCGACGCCCTGCCCGCCGGTCAGCGCGCGAACTCTCTTGACCGGGTCGTCTTCGGCGCTGTTGACAAAATCGGTGGCGCCGGCGCGGGCCGCCATCTCGCGCTTCGCCTCGAACTGATCGACGGCGATGATCCGCCGCGCGCCGCCGAGCCGCGCCCCCTGGATGATCGACAGCCCGACCCCGCCGCAACCGAATACCGCGACATTCTGCCCGGCTTCGAGCCCCGAACTGCGCAATGCCGCACCGACCCCGGTAAGCACCCCGCAGCCGACCAGCGCTGCCTTGTCGAGCGGCAGTTCCGGATCGATCCGCACGATCGAATTCTCGTGCAGCAGCATCTTCTCGGCGTAGCTCGAGATGCCGATAAACTGGCGCAACGGCTGCCCGTTCTGCGAGAGGCGGGGCGCAGCGCTGTCGGGCCTTGTGACGATGCCGCCGGTGCACAGATTGGGATGGCCCGAGAGGCATTGCGGGCAGCTGCCGCAAAATCCGGAGAGGCAGGCGACGACATGGTCGCCGGGCTTGACCGTCGTGACCTCGGTGCCGACGGCCTCGACGATGCCGGCGCCCTCGTGCCCGAGCACGATCGGCCGGTCGAGCGGAAACCGCCCGACCCCATCGACGACATGCAGATCGCTGTGGCACACCCCGGTCGCGGCGGTGCGCACCAGCACCTCGCGCCCCCAGGGCCGGTCGATCTCGACCTGCTCGATCGTCAACGGCGCGTGCACCTTGCGAAACACTGCGGCAGCGGCTTGCATCGTGGCGGCTTCCCTGGCGGATGATCGCGACGCCGGCAGCATAGGACCCCGACGCCGGGGTGAGAAGATAGTGCGCCTCCGCAGCCGTCGTGCCGCCTTCTGCACAGCCGATAAAAATCGGCATCGCAGTGTTGACGGTTCATATCAGCCATGCTAATTTTGCAGGGCGTGGGTTGCATGGCGACAAGCCGACAACAAGCCTGCGCCAGGGAAGGCCAAGGTGATCGAGGCGAGACGGCGCCGGTGCGTTGCGCGCTGGCAAACGCCAACGACGATCGGCGAGGGTCGCGGGCGCGGCACCAGCCGCGTCCGGTCCGGCGGTCGGCACCAACGACAAATCCCGTCCCAGCCTCGCACCGCAACAAGATATCGAGCCGGAACCGTCGCGGGCGGCAGCAGCAGGTGAGGCGCAGACACGGCGGGAACGAACCTTAGTCGTCGATAACGACAGCAGCGCATCAGGCCCCCCGGCTTTTCGCGGCGATCCTCGGGCTCGACCGATCCGGGAGGTTGCGATGGCGGAAGCGCGTTCCTTCGCACGGTCGCCGACAGAGGCCGGGCTGGTCCTTGGCCGCAAGCTCGACAATATTCCGTTCAGTCCCTACCACCTCGCGATCATCGCAGTATTGGGACTGGTCGGTTTTGTCGAAGGCTACGATCTCTCGATCACCGGGTCGCTGCTGGTCCTGGCAAAGCATCCGCTCGCCCTGACCCAATTCGACATTCGCTTTGTCGCGGTCGCCTCGACCTTGATGGCCGTCGTCGGTGGTTTTGCGGCCTCGGCGATGTCGGACCATTGGAGCCGCAAGCTCGTGATGCAGCTGGGCGTGATCTCCACGACTTTTTTCACCTTGCTGATCCCGCTTGTAGCGAATGCCGAGCAGCTGATCATCATTCGGTTGTTGACGGGGTTGGGCGGTGGGTTCGCGGTCTCTGCAGCGTTTCCAATCGCTGCCGAGCTGATGCCCGCCCGGCACCGGCGCACCTATGGTGCGATCTATGAGATGTCGTTGGCCTCCTCGTTCACCGCGGTGCTGTTGATCAGCTATCTGCTCGCCCACAACCCAAACGCGTTCCGGCTGCTGGCGTTGCCGGGCGGGCTCGCCCTGTTCACGATGCCGCCCCTGATTCATTTCGTGCTGCCGGAGAGCCCGCGCTGGCATCTGCGCAGCGGTCGCATAGACGCCGCGGTCGAGGTCGTCAATCGGATCGTCTCGCGATCCGGCAACCGCGTGCCGCCGCTGACGGTCGCCGCACTCGGCAGCGACCTCGCCACGGCCCGCGAAAAGCTGCCGCCCTATTGGGCATTGTTTCACCCGGGTCAGCTGCGTTGGACCGTTGTCGGCATCCTCAGCGGTCTTTGCGCCGGCATCGCTGCTTATCTCGTCCATGTGCTGCTGCCAAAGGCGCTGGTCGATCAGGGTGCGGCGGTGTCGCTGAGCTTTGGGCTCGCCACAATCGTCTACGCGGCGAGCATCCCAGGCAAGGCGTTTACCGGGTATCTGATGGAGATCATCGGCCGGCGTTGGACAATCTTCTATGCCCTCGCCGGATCCGTGCCGGGACTTCTGCTGATGCTGATGGCGCACCGTGCCGGGAGCAGCGCGACGATCGTCATGATGGTGGGCGGCTTGATTACCGGCTTTACCGTGCTATCGGCATTCCCGGCAACCCGCGTATATCTCTCCGAGCAATTCCCGACCGCGCTGCGCGGCCGCGGACACATCTTTGGCGAGTCGTTTGGCCGGCTTTTCGCCGGCGTCCTGGGGCCGTTTCTGATGGCGCCGCATACCGGCTCGCCGATAATCTTTTTTGGGACGATCCTGGTCGCGGTCGCGGTCGGCGCCTTGATCCCGGTGATTTTTGGCCGAGAAACCGTCGGCCAGCTCGAAATCGTCACCGAAGGCGCCCCAGCGCTGGCCTGAACCGCAGTTTGCCGCTCAGCGCTGATCCGGTCAGCCGGCCGCGGCGGCGGGCTCGCGATGGCGCTCGTAGCGGCGCGCCGGGGTGTTGATCGCTTCGGCGAGCGGTGCAGCGGCAAAGGCGGCGGCCCGGCGCTCCAACGGCGCCTCACCATAGAGTGTCGTGCGCTGGCGCGGGACGCGGCCAATGCCGCGGATCAATTCTTCCATCGCCTCGGGCGGCATCTCCTGGCCATGCAC
>JBOHME010000086.1:0-18096 GCA_050729795.1 Allostellaceae bacterium
GCAGGCTCTCGAGATCGCCGACATGCTCATCCGCTCCGGCGCGATCGACGTCATCGTGATCGACTCGGTCGCCGCGCTCACGCCGCGTGCGGAGATCGAGGGCGAGATGGGCGATACCCACGTCGGCCTCCAGGCCCGGCTCATGTCCCAGGCGCTGCGCAAGCTTGCCGGGACGTTGAACAAGTCCAACACGATCGCCGTCTTCATCAACCAGCTCCGCGAGAAGATCGGCGTCATCTACGGCTCTCCGGAGGTCACCCCGGGGGGGCGGGCGCTCAAGTTCTACGCCTCCATCCGCCTCGACATCCGGCGTCACCACCAGCAGCACCACGGCGTAGAGCCCGCCCGCCGCCGCGGCAAGTGCGCCGCTCAGCACGATCGCCCGCATCTTCCAGCGCAAGGTGTCGATCCCGGCGGCTTCGGCCGCCAGCTCGTTCTCTTTGATCGCCAAGAGCGACATGCCGAAACGCGAGCGCTCGACGGCGAGCGAGATCGACAAGGCCAGGACCAGCAGAGCGACCGCGATCGCGATATAAACGCGATAGTCTGCGAACTGCATAAACCAGCCGGGTGCGGCCCGCTTCATCGGCAGCGCCACCTCCTGGTAGCCGAGCCATTCGAAGACGTAGAGCAGCGCCAGCGGGTAGGCGAGCATCGCCAGCGCGAAATAATGCCCGCGCAGGCGGAAGGTCGGGTAGCCAATCAGCGCGCCGGCGATCGCACCCACGATCATGGCGAGCGGGATGCCGAGCCACGGCGTCAGATCGAACAGCACCAGCGCCAACGTGACGGTGTAGGCACCCAGGCCGAAAAACGCGGCGTGGCCAAACGAGACGAGGCCGCTATAGCCGCTCAAGAGGTTCCACGACAGGCCGACCACCGCCCAGATCGGCACCAGGGTCAGCATCAGCTGATAGTATGAATCGCCGACCATCAGCCCGACCGCGAGCCATATGGCGGCGAGCCCGGCGATGACCGCGAGCGGCGCCGAGAGCGGACGCGGCCGGCCGCTCACGGCTCAGGCGCGCTCGACATTGCGGCCAAACAGACCTTGCGGCCGCAGCTGCACGACCAGCAGAAAGACGACAAAGATCGCGGCGTTCTGCAATTGTAGCGGCAGGATCAGCGTCGACAGCTGCTGCACCAGCCCGATCGTCATGCCGCCCCAGAATGCGCCCAAGATGCTGCCCATGCCGCCCAGCACCACGCCGGCATACATGATGATCACAAAATCGAACCCGACATAGGGCTGGAACGGGTAATAGGTGGCGACAAGCCCGCCGGCGATCGCGGTGACGCCGGTGCCGATGCCAAACGCGATGCCGTGGGCGCGATCGACATCGATGCCCATATAGGTTGCCGCCTCGGGGTTGTCGGCCGCGGCGCGCAATGCCTTGCCGAGCCGGACCCGGCTGACGAACCACCAGAGCGCCGTCCCGACCAGCACCGAAACGAGGCAGGCGACGCCGCGCGCCTGGTTGATAAAGATCTCACCCAGATGACGGGTGAAGAGCGGCACCTGCCACGCGCTCCACGACAGCGGGGTATGCACGACCTGAGGGGTCGAGCCAAACGCGATCAGCCCGCCATTTTCGAGGATCAGCGCGATGCCGAGGGTCAGGATCAGCTGCGCGTCATGGCCTGAAGCCCCGCCGCGGCTGCCGGTGACACGGCCGAGCAGCAGCCGGTGCAGCAGCCAGCCCCCGGCGAACAGGACCGGGCCGGCGAGGAGTGCCGCAGCGATCGGCGCCGCCTCGGGCCCGAGTGCTGCGACCGCGCCGATCCCGCCGACGGCGTAAAGGCTGAAATACATGCCCAGCATCATGAAATCGCCCTGGGCGAAGTTGATCACCCGCATGACCCCGAAGATCAGCCCGAGCCCAACGCACATCAGCCCGTAGACCGCACCGACCAGAAGCCCGGCAACCAGCGCCTGGGCAAAATTCTCGAACGGGATGCTCATTGCCGGTGTTGCCGGCTCGCAAAGGCGGCAGCGCCGGGTGCGATCGCGGCGGAAGAAACGGGCGGCGGGCGGCGCATCGCTCCATCCTGTCCGCAGCCGTGCATGTCGGCAAGCCCGCGCCGGGTGGCCGGGGATGAAGGGTGGCGATCGCCGCGCACAATTTGCCGGGTTCGAACCGGATCGCGAAAATGACCAAAGGTCTGCCCCTCGCCCTATTGCTGCTCTTTGCGCTCGCCGGCCCGGCCGCGGCTCAGACTGCGATCGCCGCGACGACGGGCACGGCGTCATCCACGGCACCTGCTGCGACAGGAACGGGGAGCATAGGAACGGGGAGCATAGGAACGGGGAGCATAGGAACGGGGAGCATAGGAACGGGGAGCGGTGCGGGCGGCACAGCCGCTGCGGGCGGTGTGGGCTCGGCGGCGTTGGGCTCGGCGGGGTTGGGCTCGGCGGGTTCGGGCTCGGCGGGTTCGGGCTCGGCGGGTTCGGGCTCGGCGGGTTCGCTTGCAGCATCGAGCGGCAGGACATCGGCAGCGGCATTGTCGTCGGGGTCACCATCGGGATCATCACCGGGCGCCGCCGGCGTCGCACCGCATTGGGTGCTGTGCCCGCCTTCCGGCGCATCCGGGGGAGAACCCTTTCTCACCGGAACCGACTTGTCCTGCGCGCCCTGAGCGAGGGCCGAGCGGAACGCCCCAGGCCCTGCTGCCGGCAGGCCCGGTGTCCCTTGCTGCCGGCAGGCGCGGTGTCCCTTGACGCTCAGCCGCGGGGAAGCCTACACACGCAACCTGCGCTTTCCGATAAGTGCATGCACCAAGGGAGATGGTGAATGGCTCGCATCAGACATATCGCACTGGTGACCGACGATCCGGCAAAGACCGCGGAATTCTACAAGCAGCATTTCGGGCTGACCGAGCTGTATCGCCGACCGGGAGACACCGGAGAAAAGGGTGTGTGGCTCAGCGACGGCTACATCTATTTTGCGGTGCTGAAATACGGTGAGCCGGGCGCGCCGCAGCTCGGCCCGGGACAGAAATCCGATCTGCGCGGGATCCACCACATCGGCTTTTATGTCGATGACGAAGAGGCGACGGCGAAGGGGCTCAGAGAGGCCAATTATGGGCCGGTGCCGATGGGCCGGTCCGAGCGGGACCCCGAGGCGGCCGGGATGACCGTTATGGGCGACGCGCAGAACCTGAAATACCTCGGCCCGGACGAGGTGCAGCTCGACCTCCGCAGCCGCGGCTGGAACGAAGCGATCAGCTTCGGCATGCAGCGCTACGACCTCGTTCCGGTCGCCGAGGAAAAGGCAAAATAGCGCCGCCGGCGCATTCCGAGCCGACGCGGCCCGCACTGCAGAGCAGCAGTGCCGGCCGCACCGGCGATGCTGGCACTGCCGCGTCAGCTCGCGAAGATTTGACCAAGACGCTCGATTGACTCCAAGGCCTGCTGCTGCGGGAGACCCGGCCACTGGCAGCGCATGATAAAATGATCGACGCCCAATAGCTCGCGATAGCGGGCGATCTCCTCCTTGACCGAGACCTTGTCGCCGATCAAGAAGCGGTCGCGCGCGAACTCCGCGAAATCGGGCGATGTGCGGTCCTGCAACCCCCACGCGGCATAGGCCGCATATTTGTATTCGAGCGGCGCGCGGCACTCCTCATGCGCGGTCGCGTGGCGGGCGCCGACATAGCATTCGAGGGTGATCGGGAATTCCACCGGGGTGCGGCCATATTCCTGCAGCGCGGCGCGGTAGCTGCGCATCAGCGGCGCCACCTTGCCGAGGCCGCTGCTGTTGACGATCAGCCAGGCGTCGCCGATCCGTGCCGCGCGCCTGACCGACACCTCGGCCTGACCGGCAATGTAGAGCGGCGGTCCACCCGCTCGCATCGGCTTCACCCCGATGCCGGCGTCGTTGACCGTGTAAAACCGGCCCTGATGGCTGACCCGGTCCTCGGTCCACAAGCGCCGTATCAGCGCGATGCTCTCGTTGAAGCGCGGCGCCCGCTCCTTCAATGGGATGCGGAAGGCGTCGAATTCCGGCTGGCGATAGCCGAGGCCGACGCCGAGGATGAACCTGCCGCCGGTCAGAACGTCAAGGGTCGCAGCCTCCTCGGCCACATGCACCGGGTTGAGCGGCGGCAAAATCAGGATGTTGGGCCCGATCGTCATGCCCTCGGCATGGGCCGCGAGGTAGCCCATCACCGGCGTGATTTGCAGCATCTGCATCGGCTGGGTCAGCCAATGGTGCGGGAACCACAAGGAGGCGAAACCGGCGTCGCGCGCCGCGCGGATTTGCGCCACCATCTCCGGCACCCGTTCCGCGACATCGACGCCTTGAGGAAATTGTGTGTTGACGAACAGCCCGACTTTCATGACCGGCGGTCCTTCGATAACGGGCTCAGTAAAGGACGACGCTGCGGATCGACTGGCCCCGCTCCATCAGGTCGAAACCGTCGTTGATGCGCTCGAGCGGCAGGCGATGGGTGATCAGGTCGTCGATGTTGATCTTGCCGTCCATATACCAGTCGACGATTTTCGGCACGTCGGTGCGGCCCTTGGCGCCGCCGAACGCGGTACCTTTCCACACCCGGCCGGTCACCAGCTGAAATGGCCGGGTGCTGATCTCCTGGCCCGCGCCGGCGACGCCGATGATCGTGCTGACACCCCAGCCGCGATGACAGCATTCGAGCGCCTGCCGCATCGTCTGGACATTGCCGATGCATTCAAAGCTGTAATCGGCGCCCCCCTTGGTCAGATCGACCAGATAGGGGACGAGATCACCCTGCACTTCGCGCGGATCGACGAAATGGGTCATGCCGAACCGCTCGGCGAGGGTCTTGCGAGCCGGGTTCAGATCGACGCCGACGATCATGTCGGCACCGACCAGGCGACAGCCTTGCACGACATTGAGCCCAATACCGCCGAGACCGAAAATGACGACCTTGGCGCCCGGCTCGACCTTGGCGGTGTTGATCACCGCACCGATCCCGGTGGTGACACCGCAACCGATATAGCAGACCTTGTCAAATGGCGCGTCCTCACGGATCTTGGCAACCGCGATCTCGGGCAAGACCGTGAAATTGGCGAAGGTCGAGGTGCCCATGTAGTGCAGGATCGGCCTGCCCGCGCGGGAGAACCGGCTCGTGCCATCGGGCATCAGCCCGCGGCCCTGGGTGGCGCGGATCGCCGTGCACAGGTTGGTCTTGCCGGACAAGCAGGCTTCGCATTGCCGGCACTCCGGCGTGTAGAGCGGGATCACGTGGTCGCCGGGTTTGAGTGAGCGAACATCGGCGCCGATATCGACAACGATCCCGGCCCCCTCGTGACCGAGGATGGCTGGAAACAAACCTTCGGGATCGGCGCCCGAGAGCGTGTACTGGTCGGTGTGGCAGATGCCGGTCGCCTTGACCTCGACCAGCACCTCGCCGGCGTGCGGCCCGTCGAGATCGACGGTCTCCACGGTCAGCTTCTGGCCCGCCTCATATGCTACAGCGGCACGCACCTGCATCGGGCTCCTCCACCTGGTGACGGCGACCCGCTGGTGACGGCGACCCGCCGATGATCGATCCGAAGCCACCGGCCAGCATGCGCGCGCCCCGCCGGCAGAGGGAGGGAGCCTGCGCTCAGCCGGCGGCGCGGCGGTTGTAGACCGACATCCCGCGCAGGATGTCCAGACCCTGGATCAATTGCTCGTCACTGGCGCCACCGATTTCGCCGGTCGCCACCGAGGGTGCGCTCTTTGGCGGTGGCTTCGTCGCGGCAGGGGCTGCCGCGGGGGCGGGCTTGCCGGACGTTGCCGGAACCGGGGACGATGTTGACGCAGCAGATCCCGCCGGTGCCGGCTGGTCGGGGTTTTTCAGCGCGCCCGGCAGGTCGGCTTCGTGGATTCCCTCGTCTTGCGCCAGTTTTTCGATCTTCAGCGGAGTGACGATGATGTCTGGGGTGATCCCTTTGCCCTCGATGTCGCGCCCATCGGGGGTGGTGAAGCGCGTGGTGGTCAGGCGGATCGCGCCGCCGCTCGACAGCGGGATCACGGTTTCGATGTCGCTGTCGCCATAGGTCTTGGTGCCGAGCAGCAGCGCTCGCTGGTTGTCCTGCAGTGCGCCGGCGACGAGCTCGGCCTCGCCGGCCGTGCCGCCATTGACCAGCGCCACAATCGGCAGCCCCTTGACCAAATCGTGAGGAACCGCGGCTACATGCTTGATATCACCGGGTCTACGGCCTCTGACCTGGGCAACTTCGCCCTTGTCGAGAAAAGTGTCGGCGACAGCGACAGCGTCGGCAAAGTTGCCGCCCGGATTGTTGCGCAGGTCGAGGATGACGCCAGCCAGCTTGCCCGCGGTCCGATGCTGCAACTCCTGCACCGCAGCAGAGAGCGCCGCCGGCGTCTCGTCGTCGAACCCGGCGATCCGCACATAGCCGAGATTGCCGTCCTTGATCTGCTCCGTCACGGTCTGGAGATGCGCCACGGCGCGCGTCAGGGTGAGCTTGATCGGTTTGTCCGATTCGCCGCGCTGCAGGCTCAGCTTCACCGTGCTCCCCGCAGGACCCCGCAGATCCTTCTCGGCTTCGGCCAGGGTCAGTTCATAGGTCGGCACCTTGTCGATGGCAAAGATCAAATCTCCGGGCTTGATCCCTGCCTCCGCTGCCGGAGAACCGTCGCGCGGCGAGATTACCCGCAGCTCGCCATTGTCAAGGGTCACCACCACGCCGATCCCGGCTTCGCTCGACGCCGCCGGCGCGTGCATCGCCTGATAGGCCGCCGGATCGATATAGGCGGCGCGCGGGTCGAGACCAGCCAGCATGCCGGTAATCGCCGCATCAATCAGCTTGCGATCGGAAACCGGATCGACCGCATCCTGGCGAATGCGCTCGAACGCCTGGTCGAACAGGTTCAGCTCGTCATAGGCGGCGTCGTTGCCGCTCTGCTGCTGGGCGAACCCGACGCCAGGCAGCGCGCACATCGCCGCCAGCACCACGATCGCTAGTTTTCGCACGCCTATCACCCTTCATCCGAACCGCACCTGCGGGACCATGCCGCCATCAGCCGCCCGCCATCGGCCGCCCCGCCATCAGCCGTGCTGCGGCAGCGGCAGCCGACCCAGCCGCCACGGCGCGACCCTAGCCGAGCAATCGTGTCATTACCATGATTCTCGCCATGGGCCGGCGCGATGCGGCCAAAGGGGAAGCGAATGGATTGGCTGCAGCGGCTGAACGCGGACCTGCTGCCCTTTGCGGCACTTCTCGGCATTGAGTTCCTCAGCGCCGCCCCGGACCGGGTTGTCGCCCGGATGAAGGTGCGGCCGGAGCTGTGCACTCGGCCGGCGGTGCTGCATGGCGGCGCGCTGATGGCCTTTGCCGACACCCTCGGCGCCTGCGCCACGCTGATCAATCTCACCGACGGGGTGACCACCACGACGCTCGAGAGCAAAACCAATTTCATCGCCGCCGCACCCGCCGGCAGCGACATCCTCGGCGAGACGACGCCGCTGCACCGCGGCCGACGGACGATGGTGTGGCAGACTCGGCTGACGATCGAAGGCCGGCTGGTGGCCCTTGTCACCCAGACCCAGCTGGTGCTGTGAACGGCGGCAGGCGGCGCAGAAACAGCAGTCGGGCGGCGCCATAGACGCGTTCGTCGGCGATCTCGAAGCCGTCCGGTCGCACCGGCGCCTCGCGCGCGCCGAGCTCGATCACCGCGAGCGCCGCGGCGGCGAGCCACCCGGCCGCCGCCAGTGCCAGCAAAGCCGGTACCGCCAGACCGCTCGCATAAGGCGGATCGAGAAAGGCGAGAGCACACGCGATTGTACCGCGCGGCGGGCGCGTCGCATCGCCCGGCACAATGCGGGCCCGGGCCGTCTCGCCGAGCGCTTCGATATTGTGCCGCAGCGCGCCAAGGGCGTCGCGCTCGCGCTCGATAAACACCGCCTCGGCGGCACCCCGGGATAGGGCTTCGAGACCAAAGGCCCCGGTTCCGGCGAAAGCGTCGAGCACTGCCGCTCCGGCGAACGGCGAGCCGGCAGCGGCGAACCGGCCATGCGACAGGATATCGAACAGCGCTTCGCGGGCCCGGTCGCTGGTCGGCCTGACGGCACCGCCCGGTGGCGCCCAGAGACGGCGGCCGCGATGGTTACCGCCGACGATCCGCATGCACGGCCCATCGCGGGGGCTCGGTCCCGAGCTGTTCGGCCAGCGTCTTTCGCGGCACCTCGGCGAGCGCGCCGCGCGCCAGGCCGCCAAGCTGAAATGGACCGAACGACAGCCGGATCAGCCGCGTAACCTGCACGCCAAGCCGCTCCAGCACGCGGCGAACCTCCCGGTTCTTGCCCTCGGTCAGTGTCATTGCAAGCCAGGCGTTGCTGCCCTGGACACGTTCCAACTCGGCATGGATCGGACCGTAGGCGACACCGTCGATCCTGATCCCCCTGGCAAGCGCGGCGAGATGCGGCGGATCGACCGTGCCGTGCACCCGCACCTTGTAGCGCCGCGCCCAGCCGGTCGCCGGCAATTCGAGGCGCCGCGCGAGCGCACCGTCATTGGTCAGCAGCAGCAGCCCCTCGGAGCTCAGATCGAGGCGTCCTACCGAGATCAGCCGCGGCAGTTCCTTGGGCAATGCGGCAAAGACGGTGGGGCGGCCCTGTTCGTCGCGATGTGTCGTCACCAGCCCGGCGGGCTTATGATAACGCCAAAGTCTCGCCCGCTCCGGCTCCGGGATCGGCTGCCCATCGACGCGAACGACATTGTCCGCGGTCACCGTCACCGCCGGGCTCGTCAGCACCGCGCCATCAACAGACACCCGCCCCTGCGCGATCCAGCGCTCGGCGTCGCGTCGCGAGCACAGCCCGGCGCGGGCCAGGAGCTTGGCCACCCGCTCGGGCACCGCCGCTTCGGCAAATTCGTTCACAACCCGCCCGCCGCCTCGACAAACGATCGGAAGATCCGCCGATCGGCGGCGCCGATCTCGAATTCCGGATGCCACTGCACACCGAGGCAAAACCGCCGGCGCGGGTCCTCGATGCCTTCGATGACGCCATCTGTGGCGACCGCATCGACGACGACCCCCGGTCCGACCGCTTTGACCGCCTGATGATGCGCGCTGTTGACGGCGAGGCGGTCGGTTTGCGCGAGCCGGTGCAAAACCGTCCCGGCGACCACCCGCACATCGTGGCCGGGCTCGTTGCGCGGGTTTGGCTGGCGGTGCGGCAGCGCTCCCGGAACCTCATCCGGGATATGCTGGATCAGCGTGCCGCCGAGCGCCACGTTCAGCAATTGCTGCCCGCCGCAGATCCCGAGCACCGGCAGGTCGCGAGCGAGCGCGCCCCGCACCGCAGCGAGCTCGAAGGCGGTGCGCCGATCCTTGGTGGTAACACTGGGGTGACGCGTCGTCGCGCCGAACAGCGCCGGATCGACGTCGAACCCGCCACCGGTCACGATCAGCCCGTCGATGCGGCCGAGATAGAGCGCCGCCGCTTCGGGCTCGTGCGGCAGCAGCACAGGCAACCCCCCGGCACGGCGCACCGCGGTGCAGTAGTTTTCGCGGATCGCGTACCACGGAAAGCTCGACCAGCCGCCGGCCGGCTCATGATCGAGGGTGAGACCGATCAGTGGCTGTGCCATTGTGGGATCCGAAGCGGTGGGTGCCGGGATGAGCGAATTCTACGAGCAGCAGCTGCGGGTGCAGACCTACGACATAGACTTTGCCGGCATCGTCAGCAATATCGTGTTCATCCGTTGGCTCGAGGATTTGCGGCTGGGACTGATGGCCGAGGCCTACCCATTGAACCGAGCGCTCGCCGAAGACGTGGCACCGGTCCTGGTGGCGACGCGGATTACCTACCGTCGGCCGGTGACCATCACGGATGCGCTCGTCGGGCGGATGCGAGTGGCGGATCTCGGCCGGGTACGCTGGCGCCTCGCCGCCGAATTCATGGTCACTGGAACGGTGCATGCCGCAGCCGAGCAGGAGGGGCTGTTCATGCGGCTGTCGACCCGGCGTCCGATTGCGATCCCCGAGCCGATCCGTCGCTGGCACCGGAAATGATGCAAACCCCGGTGCCGGCGCCGATGCTGCGCGCGCTCGCCGAGGCCGAAGCCGCCGCGGCGCTGGGCGAAGTGCCGGTCGGTGCGGTGCTGGTCGACGGCGCCGGCACTGTGCTCGCCGCCGCCGGCAACCGGGTGGAGGCGACGCGCGACGCGTTGGCCCATGCCGAGATGCTGGTGTTGCAGGCGGCGACGCGGCGACGCGGCGTGAAGCACCTCGCCGGCTGCGATCTGTGGGTCACGCTCGAACCTTGTGCGATGTGCGCTGCGGCGATCGCGCACGCCCGCCTGCGCCGGCTCTATTTTGCCGCGTTTGACCCGAAAGGCGGGGCGGTCGAGCACGGTCCGCGGCTGTACCGGCACCCCACCACCATGCAGCATCGGCCGGAAGTCTATGGTGGCATCGCCGAACGGCGGGCGGCGGACCTGCTGCGCGAATTCTTTCGCGCACGCCGCGAGGCCGGTCACCGCGCCGCGGCCGATCCGGCAGCGGCCGATCGAAGCTGCGTCGGAGGCGGCGCCGCCAAGGATCACCCCTGACCATTCCGATTCCCTGACCATGGCCCGGCCTCGGCGAAGCTGGTAGGATCGACAAGTTCGCCGAGCGGGAGCTTCTCATGCCGGATATGCCGATCCTGATCCGTCACAGCGACCGGCCCGTCGTCGATTTTGGCAACGGCGCCACGTATCGCCCGCTGATCGGTGACGACAATGGCGCCGGGGTATCGATCCGTACCGGCATCCAGACCTCGCCCCCCGGCTACGAAACGCGGCCGCACTCGCATCCCTATGTCGAAACCCTGACGGTCCTCGACGGGAATGGCGAGGCATGGGTCGAGGGCGAGGACGGGATCATCGCGCTCTCAGCCGGCGTCACGATTGCGCTGCCGGCCAACCGCGTGCATGGTTTTCGCGCCATTGGGGACCGGCCGCTCGTCACCTTTGGCGTCCACGCTTCCGGCAAGCGCATCGTCGATTATGCGGGTCCGGGTCGCGATCGCATCTGACCCTTTCACCACAGCCGCCCGAGCAAGGAGTAGCCGATGGACATCCGCCGCCTCGAAGTGACCCAGCCACCAGGTCCGCGCATGAGCCGCTGCGTCGTACGCGGCGACACGGTCTATCTCGCCGGGCTGACCGCGAGCGACACCTCCCAGGACGTCAAGGGACAGACCAAGCAGGTCCTGGACAAGATCGACGGCTATCTGGCACAGGCCGGGACCAGCAAGTCGAACCTTCTTGCGGCAAATCTCTGGATCAAGGACATGGCGCTGTTCGCCGACATGAACTCGGTGTGGAACGCCTGGGTCGATCCGCAAAACCCGCCGGCCCGCGCCTGTGTCAAGGCCGACCTGGCGCGTCCCGAGGTGCTGGTCGAGATCATGGTGACCGCGGCAAAGTAGACAAGCCCGGTGCCGGTGCCGCCGGTAGAACGGCGGCGCGCCGGGTTCAGTCCGCATTTTCGGGCCAAACCGCGAGGCACACCTCACCTGCCGGAAAATGCTGTCCGGCCCCGCAGGGGCACGCAGAGAGGCGCGACTTCGCCTGGGAGCCAATTGGCAGCCTTCGGCTAGCCCGCGGCCCGGGTCGAAAGTGGATCGGGCAATGCCACGAGCGCAATGTCCCGATCGGGACGCAATTGCCTCGGCTCGAGGTCAACCGGCGTCAGCGCCGCCAGCTCGCTCCCGGCACCCTCGACCTCGAGCTCGTGAAAACGGCGTGCCTGCGGCATGACCGAGCCTTCGAGGCTCCCGACCAGATCGTTGTATTTGCGGACACTTCCCTGAAGGCTGTTGCCGAGCCCAAGAATGTGCCCGCCCATCACCGACAACCGCTTATAGAGATCGCGGCCGAGCTCGTGAACGCGTTTGGCGTTCTCGGCAACCTTCTGCTGCCGCCAGCCATAGGCGATCGCCTTGGCGAGGGCGATCAGCGTCGCCGGTGTGACGATCAACACGCGCTGCGCCGCGGCGAACTCGAACAGCTCGGGGTCGCGTTCGGCCGCTGCTGCATAAAAATTCTCGCCAGGCACAAACATGACCACGTAATCGGGGGTCTGCGTCAGACCATCCCAATAGGCCTTTCCCGCGAGCAGTCTGACCTGAGCGCGAAGCTGCTGCGCGTGCAGCGAGAGACAGCGCTCGCGTTCGGCCTCATCGACGGCGTCGACCGCATCGAGATAGGCGGCCATCGGCGCTTTTGCATCGACGATGATGCTGCGCCCACCCGGCAGGCGGATCACGACATCGGGGCGCGACAAGGCGCCGTCCCGCGCATAGCTCTGCTCCATCGCAAAGTCGCAATGCGGGTTCAGACCGGACAGTTCGAGGACATTGCGCAAAGTGTTCTCGCCCCAGCGACCGCGGGTCTTGGGTGCTGCGCGCAGCGCATTGATCAGCCTTGATGTTTCGGTGCGGACGGCATTCTGCCCGTCGACCACGTTTTTCAGCTCGGCGGAGAGAGCGCCACCGCTCTCGACCCTCTCTTTTTCAAGCTCCGCCAGATGGCTCTCATACGTCTGGAGCGTCTCGCGAATTGGCGAAATCAGCATACTCAGTTCGGCTGTTGCCCCCTGCTTGTGCTTCTCAAAGGTTTCGTTTGCCATCTGCAGAAAGGTGGTTTGATTGCCGCGCAGGCTCTCGCTCGCGATGATTTTGAATTTGCTTTCTATATCGGCGCGGATAGCAGTCAGCGCCGCGGTCTTTTCCTGATGAGCCTGGTCCTGCTCGGTCAATTTTGTTTCGAGACGGGAAACGGTTGTGGCGGCATCCTGCAATTGCGCGCGCAGATCGCCGCAAGCGGTTTCGAGCGGACCGACGCGGCAGGCCGCCGATTCGGCAACCGCTCGCGCCCTGCCTTCGCCCTCTGCTTGAGTGCGCCAGATATTCGCCTCGTGACGTGCCGCTTTGAGGTCCTCTTCCACCTTGCCGATCTGGGTCTTCAACTGTGTCGTTTCGGAAGCCGCGGCGCGCAGCTTAGCGGCCGCGATCAGCCAGACGGCCCCGGCCGTGACGCACGCCACAAAGACGCTCGATAATATGCACCAGGTTTCCATCGATGCTCGCCGCTCGCGCGTGACGCGCGCAAGAGTGAACATACTCGGAACGAGGTCGACCGTCAATCACCTGTTCTCAGATTGTTCCTGGAGACGCGAAAACCGGGCGGATCGCGAAAACGCGGCGCTCGAACGCGCCCAATCTTGGTTATTCCAGCGCGATCTCGCCTTCGATGACATGCTCGAGCCCGAGTTCGGGAACCGTCAAGGTCATCCGCGGCTTCAGCACAGCATTTCCGGCGAGGGTGCGATTGGCGAGTGCCGCACGCACGGCACGCTCGACTTCCCGCTGTGACGTCACCCCGACGACTTTCAGAAAGCTGCGGATGTCGATGTTGAAGCGGTCTTCGTTCATCGCCGTTGTCTCCTTTGCGCGCGGTAAGCCGGTTGCGCTGCGGTCCCGCGGTAAAGTACACCCCAGCCGGCCGGCCACCCAGGGCCGCGCTCGCCAGAGTTCCGACCCCGCTCTTCCCGGTGCCATGTCCAGCGATCCACACCGTCTGCGATGAACCCGCTCGACCCGGGCTCGGCTTCGGGACCAATGACGGCGTACCGCGCGCTGCGCCAGCAAGGCCGGCTCGAACCCGATCCGGCGCAGCAGCTGGCGGTCGAGCACCTGCAGAGCCTCTATCGCGGGCTGCTCGATTATCACCCCGAAGCCGGCCGACACGGCTGGCTCGCCCGGTTCGGCCTCGCCGAGCACAACGGCGCCCACCCGCCGATGGGGCTCTATCTGTTTGGTCCGGTCGGCCGCGGCAAATCGATGCTGATGGACCTGTTCTTTGCGACGGCACCGGGTCCGCGCAAACGGCGGGTGCATTTTCACGCCTTTATGCTCGAAGTGCACGACCGGATCGAGCAGGAGCGGCGCGAGAACACGCGCGAGCCAATCGCCCGCGTCGCCGCCGACATCGCCGCCGCTGCGGGGCTGTTGTGCTTTGACGAATTCCAGGTCGACAATATCGCCGATGCGATGATCCTGCAGCGCCTGTTCACCGCGCTGTTCGATGCCGGGATTGTCGTGGTGGCGACCTCCAACCGGTCCCCCGATGAACTTTACCTGCACGGATTGCACCGCGATCGGTTTCTGCCGTTTATCGCGCTGCTGAAAGAGCGGCTCTATGTGCTCGAGCTCGACAGCGGGCGCGATTATCGTCTTGCCCGATTGCGCGGGCAGCGGGTCTATCACCATCCGCTCGATCCGGCGGCGCATCAGGCGCTGGAGCAGACATTTGCCCAGCTGACCGACGGCGACCCCGGAGGGCCCATGAGCCTGATGGTCAAAGGGCGGCGGCTGCCGGTGCCGCGCACCGCTCGCAACGTCGCCTGGTTCGGCTTTGCAGCACTCTGTGATGCGCCGCTCGGCCCCGCCGACTACTTGGCAATCGCCGAGCGCTTTGGCGCGGTCGTCGTCGAGGGCATCCCGCGTCTCGGGCCGGAGCGGCGCGATGCGGCGCGTCGCTTCAACATCCTGATCGATACGCTCTACGACGCACACACCCTACTGATCGCGTCGGCCGAGGTGTCAGCCGAAGAGATTTTTGTCGCAGGCGACGGCACGTTCGAGTTCGCGCGCACGGTCTCGCGCCTCAACGAGATGCAGAGCGAGGATTATATCGCCGCGCGCCCGCGCCGCTGACGCCTTCCCGTCGGGCTCCACCGTTGGGCTTTACCGTCGGGCTCCAGTGGCGCGGCAGGCAGTGCTGCTACAGCGATTTCAGCATCGCCTCGGCGCTCGAGGCTTCGACCTGACCCGGCTGGGCTTCGACATTGAGCGATTTGACGACACCGTCCTCGACGAGCATCGAATAGCGCTTCGAGCGCACCCCGAGCCCGGCCCGGCCGAGATCGACTTCGAGACCAAGCGCGCGGGCGAGCTCGCCACTGCCATCGGCCAGCATCGTCACCTTGCCGTCGGTCTTCTGATCCCTGCCCCAGGCACCCAGGACCGCGGCATCGTTGACCGCGACACAAGCGACCTCGTCGATGCCTTTTGCTTTGATTTCAGCCGCCATGCCGACATAGCCCGGCAGATGGCGCTGCGAGCAGGCCGGAGTGAAAGCGCCCGGCACCGCAAACAGAACGACCTTGCGGCCGCGGAAGAACGCGTCGGTGCTGACCTCCTTGGGCCCGTCCGGGGTCACCTGCCGCAGCGTCAGCGATGGCAGCCGGTCACCGATGTTGATTGTCATGGGTCCCTCCGATGCGGGTACAGTTTCACGCCGACCGATAGCACGGCCGCCCGGCATGGGCAAACCACACCGGACGGCGCCGGACGCCGGTTTTTGCTGGGGAGCGGGGCGGCGAAGCGCCTATGATAGGACGAGCAGCGCGGCAGCGGGACGGGAGGATCGGCAATGTCCGTCGGATCGCATGCATCGGAAGACGCGGTGAAATCGCTGGCGGGCCAGCTGCTGGTGGCGATGCCGCAGATGGAGGATCGGCGTTTTGCCCGCTCGGTCGTCTATCTGTGCGCTCATCACGGCGACACCGGGGCGATGGGTTTGGTCATCAACAAGCTCTTGGGTCCGTTGACGCTGACCGAGTTGTTTGCGCAGCTCGCGATCGAGCCCGCCGGCCCGGCGCGCGGGCGCCCGGTGCATTTTGGCGGTCCGGTCGAACCGGGCCGCGGTTTTGTGCTGCACACCGACGACTATCACGAGGAGGCGACGCTGTCTGTCGCCGGTAATATCTCGGTGACGGCCACGCTCGACATCCTGCGTGCGATCGGCCAGGGCCGCGGTCCGCGCAGCAGCCTGTTCGCGCTTGGCTACGCCGGCTGGGCACCGGGCCAGCTCGATGCCGAGATCCAAGCAAATGGCTGGCTCTCGGTGGCCGCCGACGAGGCGATCGTGTTCGGCACCGAGCCCGATGCCAAGTGGCGGCGCGCGCTCGGCAAGCTCGGTGTCGAGCCGTCGACGCTGTCATCCGCCGCCGGCCACGCCTAGCTCGGGACACGACCTCGCTCGGGCCACGACCTGGTCTCAGGCCACGACCTAGCCGGGCGGCGGCGGCTTTGCCAGAGCGCGCCAATCGCCGCTGAGGATCGCGAACAGCAGGTGGTCCTGCCATCTGCCCTCGATGCACAGATACTGGCGGGCGTGACCTTCCTGGCGGAACCCGGCGCGGGTCAGCAAAGCTCGGCTCGGGACGTTGCTCGGCAGGCAGGCCGCCTCGACCCGGTGCAGGCGCAGCCGGCCGAACGAGAACTCGAGCATCAGCGGCAATGCCGCTGTCATATAGCCCTGCCGGGCATAGGGCTCGCCGATCCAGTAGCCGAGACTGGCGGTCTCCGACACGCCGCGGCGCACATGCGACAGCCCGATGCCGCCCACCAGCGTGTCGTCATGGGCATAGATAAAAAAATTGTAGGCTTGGTCGGTGCGCCAATCCTCGGCATAGCGGGCGACCCGCCAGCGAAAGCTCAGCCGCGACAGCGCATCGGGCGGCCAGCTCGGCTCCCACGGTTCGAGAAAGGCGCGGGAACCGGCCCGCAGGCTGGCCCACGCCTCCCAGTCGCCGCGCTCCGGGGCGCGCAGAAACACATGCTTCCCGGTCAGCCGGAACGGGTCCGAGCGGGTCAGAAACAGCCGCGGAAAGGATTTGCGCTGCGGCGCCATAGGAGACCTGCGTCAGGCGTCGAGCCGCGCCTGGACGCGGCCGAACTCTTCGAGCCGGGCGAGCGGCCCGAGCGCCGTCAAGGTCGGTGGTGCTGCCCGCCAGCGGGCGACAATGCGCCCGATCGCCGCGTTGTCCACCGCCTCGACCCGCGCGACAATCTCGCCAGGGTCGAACGGCGTGCCGTGGATCAAGAGGTGCTGGGCGAGCTGCTCGCAGCGCGCCGAGGTGCTTTCGAGCGACATCAAGAGACCTGCTTTCATCTGGGCCTTGGCGCGGGCCAGCTCGACGCCGCCGAGCCCATCCTCGAGCTTCAGCACCTCTTCGCACAGCGCCGGAACCAGTTCGGCCACCTCGTCTTCGCCGGTCCCGGCATAGATCCCGAACAGCCCGCCATCGCGATAGCTGTGGGCGAAACAATGGATTGTATAGACGAGCCCGCGCTTTTCGCGGATTTCCTGAAACAGTCGCGACGACATGCCGCCGCCAAACGCCGTCGCCAGCACCGAGGCCGCATAGAAATCGGGGTCTTCCAAAGTCAGCCCGGGAAAGCCCAGCACCAGATGCAGCTGTTCGAGATCGCGCTGCTCGCGCCGGTCGCCCCCGATGTAGCGGGCCGGCTCGGTGGTGACCGGGCGCTCGGCCGGGACGTCGCAGAGCGCCTTTTCGGCCAGCATCGCCACCCGATCGTGGTCGAGGTTTCCCGCCGCGCACAAGATCATGCGGCCCGCGCTATAATGGTCGCGCAGATAGGCCCTGACCTCGTCATGGCCGAGCCGGCGGATGATCTCGGGCCGGCCCAGCACCGGCCGCCCCATCGCCTGATCCGGGTAGGCGCATTCCTGGAAGTGGTCGAAGATGATGTCGTCGGGCGTATCGTTGGCCTGGCCGATCTCCTGCAGGATCACGGTGCGCTCGCGCTCCATCTCCTGGGGGTCGAAGGTCGAGTGCTGCAGAATATCGGCGAGGATATCGAGCGCCAGCGGCACGTCCTCTTTCAGCACCTTGGCGTAATAGGCGGTGCTTTCGCGCGAGGTGTAGGCGTTGAGGTGCCCGCCGACCGCCTCGATTTCCTCGGCGATGGCGAGCGCGCTGCGTCGCTCGGTGCCCTTGAACGCCATATGCTCGAGAAAATGGGCAACGCCGTTGATCGCCGCTGGCTCGTGGCGGGTGCCGACATCGACCCAGATGCCGAGCGAGACCGTGTCGACCGTGTCGATCCGATCGGTGGCGACCCGCAACCCATTTGCCAGTGTGGAAACCCGTATCGTCATGCCGCTGCTCCTGTGTGCCGGGCTCGGGCGCGAATAAATTCCTTGACGGTGCCGACATCGTTTTGCAGCACCACCACCCGCTCCGCCTTGTCGAACAGCGCCGCCAGGGCCGGCGGCGGCGATGGTCGGATGCCGGTCACACG
>JBOHME010000087.1:0-16983 GCA_050729795.1 Allostellaceae bacterium
AGGGGGCGGGATTCGAACCCGCGAGACGATTCATCACCGTCTACACACTTTCCAGGCGTGCGCCTTCAACCGCTCGGCCACCCCTCCTCGCCGGCGACCGCGCGGCGCCGGGCGGATGCCAGACACTAGTCGGCGGGCTGGACGGGCGCAACCGCGGGCCGTTCGATCAGGCAGGCGTCGCCATAGGAGAAAAACCGGTAGCGTTGGGCGACTGCGTGGGCATAGGCGGATTTGATGCGGTCGAGCCCAGCCAGCGCGGCTACCAGCATGAAGAGGGTCGAGCGCGGCAGGTGGAAGTTTGTCAGCAGCAGGTCGATCACCTGGAAACGATACCCGGGAGTGACAAACAGCCGGGTTTCGCCGGCAAACGGCTGCACCTCGCCGGTCGCGGCGGCGGCGGTCTCAATCAGCCTCAGACTGGTCGTGCCGAGTGCCACGATGCGGCCGCCGCGGGCGCGGGTTTCGGCGATCTGCCGTGCGGTTCCCCGCGGCAGAACGCCCCATTCGCCATGCATCCGGTGCTGCCGCGGATCGGCAGTCTTGACCGGCAGAAAGGTGCCGGGCCCGACATGCAGCGTCAGCATCACACGCCCGATACCGCGCCGCGCCAGGGCTTCGAGCAAGGCTGGGGTGAAGTGCAGGCTCGCGGTCGGTGCTGCCACCGCACCCTCGGTCCGGGCAAAGATCGTCTGGTAGTCGGTCCGGTCGCGTGCGTCGCCGCCGCGTGGGCGCCTTATGTAGGGGGGCAGCGGCATCGCGCCATGCTGCGCCAGTGCTGCCCGGAATGCGTCGGTGTCGAGATCGAACGCCAGGGTCACCTCGCCCTCGGGGTGCTTGTCGGCGACACGGGCGGCAAAGTCTGTCGCGAATTCGACGCGGTCGCCGATGTGCAGCCGGCGGGCACCCTTGGCGAGCGCGCGCCACTGCCCGCCGCCGAGATCGCGCACCAGTGTGATCTCGACCGTCGCCGCACCGCGACGACCCACGAGCCGCGCCGGGATCACCTTGGTGTCGTTGCAAACCAGGAGGTCGCCCGGGCACAGCAGTCCCGGCAGATCGGCGATCCGCCGGTCCGCCAATTCGCCGGCCGCCGGGATGTGCAGCAGCCGGGCCGCGTCGCGCGGCTCGCAAGGGCGGTCGGCAATCAGGTCGCGCGGCAGCTCGAAGGCAAAATCATCGAGGTGCATCTGCCAATCCCGCAGGGCGCGCGCCTCGGCCGGCCGCTGCCCAACACCAGCCGGAGATCGGCGTCCCTAAAGCTCGACGCTCCTAGAGGTCGGCATAAGCGCGAATTTCGGCGCGGGCGCCGGGATGCGTCACCGCACCCTTTTCCGCGTCGCCGACGGTCTGCGCGTAGCGCCACAGGCATCCGGACTGATAGTCGTTGCGGCGCGGCGTCCAGGCGTGCCGTCGCTCGGCCAGCTCGGCGTCGCTCAGCGCGACCTCGAGCCTGCTGGCGACCGCGTCGATCGTGATCATGTCGCCGTCGCGGATCAGCCCAATCGGCCCACCGACCGCGGCTTCCGGTCCGACATGGCCGACACTGAAGCCATGCGTGGCGCCTGAAAACCGCCCGTCTGTGATCAGCCCGACCTTTTCGCCCATGCCCTGCCCATAGAGCGCCGCGGTGGTCGACAGCATCTCGCGCATCCCTGGCCCGCCGCGCGGGCCTTCGTAGCGGATCACGATCACATCGCCTTCCTTGTAGGCGCGCTTTTCGACCGCGGCGAAGGCGTCCTCCTCGCAATCGAAGCAGCGTGCCGGCCCGGTGAAACGCACCGCGGTGGTCATCCCGGCTACCTTTACGAGCGCTCCTTGCGGCGCGAGATTCCCCTTCAACACCACATGGCCGCCGGTCGGCGCCAGCGGTCGCGAGGTCGGCATGACGACGTCCTGCCCAGTCGGAAACACGAAATCGCGCAGATTCTCGGCGATCGTCTTGCCGGTCACGGTTATGCAGTCGCCGTGCAGATAGCCGCCATCGAGCAGGGCTTTCATCAGCACCGGCACGCCGCCGACATCGTGCAGATCCTTCATCACATAACGGCCGCCGGGCTTCAGATCGCCGATATAGGGCGTGCGCTTCGAAATCTCGCCGAATGCGTGCAGATCGAAATCGATGCCGGCCTCGTTGGCGATCGCCGGGATGTGCAAGCCGGCGTTGGTCGAGCCGCCGGCCGCGGTGGCGACCATCGCCGCGTTCTCGATCGCCTCGCGGGTGACGATGTCGCGCGGACGGATATTGCGCCGCAGCAACTCCATGACCGCCTGCCCCGAGGCCTCGGCATAGGCGTCGCGCGAATCATAGGGTGCCGGCGCGCCGGCCGAGCCGGGGAGCGCCAGACCGATCGCCTCCGAGACGCAGGCCATCGTGTTGGCGGTGAAGAGCCCGCCGCACGAGCCGGCCGACGGGCAGGCGGCGCATTCGAGCTCGTGCAATTCGGCGTCGGAGAGCTTGCCGATATTGTGCGCGCCGACACCCTCGAACACATCGCCGATCGTCACGTCGCGCCCCTTGAACCGGCCGGGCAGGATCGAGCCGCCATACATGAACACCGCCGGCACGTTGAGCCGCAGCATCGCCATCATCAGCCCGGGCAGGGACTTGTCGCAGCCGGCCAGGCCGACGAGCGCATCATAGCAATGCCCGCGCATCGACAGCTCCACCGAGTCGGCGATGACTTCGCGGCTGACCAGCGAGGATTTCATCCCCTGATGGCCCATCGCGATGCCGTCGGTCACGGTGATCGTGGTGAATTCGCGCGGTGTGCCGCCCGCGGCCGCGACCCCCTTTTTTGTCGCCTGGGCCTGGCGCCCAAGCGAGATGTTGCATGGTGCCGACTCGTTCCAGGTCGTGGCGACGCCGACGATCGGCTGGTTGATCTGCTCCTCGGTCAGCCCGACCGCGTAGAGAAAGGCGCGGTGCGGCGCGCGCTCGGGTCCGACTGTGACGTGCCGGCTCGGCAGCCGCGATTTATCGAAACTCGGTCGGCGCGCGTCGTCGGGCATCGTCATCTCCCCGGGGGTGATCGGCTCTGGCGGCGGCCACCGTAACGGTCGGACCGAGCGCGATCAATGCCGCGAGCGCAGCGTCGCAATTCCCGCGCAGCCCGGCGATCCCCTGCCCGGTTTGGCCCGGGTCTTGCCGGATCTAGCCGCGCTTGCCGCCAAAGCAATGCTCCGGGCCGGGAAAGCGACGGGCACGGACATCGGCGGCGTAGCTCTCGGCTGCGGCGGAGATCAGCGGCGCCAGCTCGGCATAGCGCTTGACAAAACGCGGGGTGAAGTCGGTGAAGAGGCCGAGCACGTCGTCGGTCACCAAAATCTGTCCGTCGCATGCCGGCGACGCGCCGATGCCGACCGTCGGCACCGGGAGCGCTGCGGTGATCGCCCGCGCCACGCTCTCGATCGTGCCCTCGATGACGATCGCGAAGGCGCCGGAAGCGGCGATCGCGGTGGCATCGGCGGCGATCTGCCCGGCCTGCTCCTCGCCACGGCCCTGCACCTTGAACCCGCCGGCCGCGTTGACCGATTGCGGCATCAGCCCGACATGCCCCATGACCGGCACCCCGCGCCGCGTCAGAAAGCGCACGGTCTCGGCCATTTCCTCGCCGCCTTCGAGCTTGACGGCGGCACACCCGGTCTCGGCCATGATCCGGGCGGCGCTGCGGAACGCCTGCTCGGGTGACGCCTGGTAGCCGCCAAACGGCAGATCGACGACGACCAGCGCCCGCGTCGTGGCGCGCATGACTGCGGCACCATGCGCGATCATCATCTCCAGGGTTACCGGCAGGGTGCTGTCGAAACCGTAGACCACCATGCCGAGCGAATCACCGACCAGCAGGAAATCGACATGCGGATCGAGCAGCCGGGCAATCGGCGCGGTGTAGGCGGTGAGCCCGACAATCGGCTGCTGCGCACCCTTGACCAGATCGCCGATTGCGCGCCGCCTGGTGCGGGCGGAGCTGTCGGTCTGTGCGCTCATGACGAATTCCTTCGTCCGGATGCCAACGGTGCAGCTACGGGGTACACTCCCCCGAGCTTGAGGGCCAACAATGAATGATACGATCGACGTTGCAAATCTGCCGAGCCTCGGGGCAATCGGGCAGCCGCTGCGGCGCAAGGAGGATCAGCGCCTCCTGACCGGGCAGGGTCGGTTCAGCGACGATTGTGCCCTGCCGGGGCAGGGTTATGCGGCTTTTGTGCGCTCGCCCCACCCGCATGCCTGGATCACCCGGATCGACACGGGACGGGCGGCGGCGATGCCGGGGGTTCTGGGTGTCTTCACCGGCGAGGACTGCCGCGCCGACGGCCTGAACCCGATCCCGCACAACCCGGTGCCGCAGACCCGCTACGACATGAAGCTGACCGGCCCCGGCGGTGGTGCCATCTTTATCGGCCCGCAGGTGCTGCTGCCGGCCGACAAGGTGCGCCATGTCGGCGAGGCGGTGGCGATCGTCGTCGCCGAGACGGTGGCGCAGGCCGAGGACGCGGCCGAAGCAGTCGTGATCGAATACCGGGAATTACGCTGGGTGGCGCAGATCGCGGATGCGCTGCAGCCGGGCGCGCCGGTGCTGTGGGACGAGGTGCCCGACAATGTCCTCGTCGAGACGATGTTCGGCGACCCGGCGGCGACCGAACGCGCCTTTGCCGGCGCCGTGCATATCGTCGAAATGGAGTTTCATGTCGGCCGCGTGACCGGGGTGCCGATCGAGCCGCGCGCAGCGCTTGGGCAATGGGACGCGGCCAGCAACCGCTATACATTGTGGACCGGGAGCGGTGGCGCGGTACGGCAAAAGGCGGAGCTTGCTGCGGTGCTCGGCGTGCCGCCCGAACGGGTGCGGGTCGTGTCGCAGGATGTCGGTGGCAATTTCGGCACGCGCAACCGGCTCTATGTCGAATCGGCGCTGGTCGTGTGGGCGGCGCGCCGGCTCGGCCGCCCGGTCAAATACACCGCGACCCGGTCGGAGGTGTTTCTCAGCGACTACCAGGGACGTGATCTGTTGACGCGGGTGGCATTGGCGCTCGCCGCCGATGGCCGGTTTCTCGGGTTGCGCGCCGACAATGTCAGCAATGTCGGCGCCCGCTGCGCCTCGCTGTCGCCGCTCGGCAAGGGGTCGGCGCTGGTCACCGGCTCCTACCACATCCCGGCGGCGACGCTGCGCTCGCGCGCGGTGTTCACCAACACGATGCCGACCAACGCCTATCGCAGCTCCGGTCGGCCCGAGGTCACTTATGCGATCGAGCGGCTGATCGACGAGGCGGCGCGCCGGCTCGGGATCGACCGGGTGAAGCTGCGCCGGATGAACCTGATCGGCCCGCAGGCGATGCCCTACGCCAATGCGGTCGGCGCCCGCTACGACAGCGGCACCTACGAGGCCAACATGGATCTGGCGATGCAGCTCGCCGATTGGGACGGGTTCGCGGCGCGTCGCGTGAAAGCCGAGGCGCGCGGCAAGCTCTTGGGCCTGGGGCTCGCCAATTATGTCGAATCCTCGATTGGTGCGCCACGCGAGCGCAGCCAGATCCGGGTGACGCCGCGCGGTCGGGTCGAGGTCGTGATCGGCACCGGGCCGAGCGGACAGGGTCACGAAACCAGTTTCGCACAGGTCGTGGGCGCGTTGCTCGCGGTGCCGGTCGCAGCCATCGATATCATCATGGGCGACACCGATATCGTCAGCCTTGGCGGTGGCTCACACTCCGGCCGCTCGATGCGTCATTCGGCGACATTGTTCGCGATGGCGGCACCCGAGTTGATCGCCAAGGGCAAGGCGGTCGCGGCCCGCCTGCTCGATGCGAGCGCGGACGAGATCAGCTTTGCCGATGGCCGGTTCTCGACGCCGCGCAGCAACCGCAGCTTAGATTTTCTCGAACTGGCACGGGAAGGCGCGCGGCTCGGTGCCGCGGGCGAGATCGCAGTGACGACCGACAACGAGATGCACGAGCCGGTGTTTCCGAACGGCTGTGCCGTCTGCGAGGTCGAGGTCGATCGCGAGACCGGCCTCGTCGAGATCACCCGCTACGCGGTGGTCGATGATGTCGGGCGCTGCATCAACCCGCTGATCGTGCACGGCCAGACCCATGGCGGCGCGGCGCAAGGGATGGGCGAGGCGATGTGGGAAGAATGCATGATCGATCCAGCCTCGGGCCAGCCTTTGTCGGGCTCGTTTATGGATTACGGCATGCCGCGCTCGGACAATCTGCCGTCCTTCACCAGCCGGATCGTCGAGGTGCTGTCGCCGACCAACCCGTTTGGCATCAAAGCCGGCGGCGAAGGCGGCACCACGCCCGCGCTGGCCGTCGTGATCAGCGCGATCCTCGATGCGCTCTCACCACTCGGCGTGCGCGATCTCACGATGCCGGCGACGCCGCTCAAGGTATGGCAGGCGATCCAGGCGGCGCAGCAACAAGCGCAATAGCAGCAACAAGCGCAATAGCTGCAACAAGCGCAATAGCTGCCTCCGGCAGGCTTCCGGTCGGCGCAACGGCACAGGCGCGCCAGGGATTCACGGTAAACATGAGGGGTTAAGCACGAATCCGGGCGGTAATTTCGCCGATAATCGGTAAGATTGTGTAGAGATCATCGTTTCTACCTGAGGCCGTAGCCACCGCATCAATGCGGTTTGGCGCTGCCCATCGGCGCGGATTTCATGCCCTACGATTGCTTTACCGTCATGCGCCGGATCGCCCGGCGTCTGCATCACCGTTTTCCCTCCGAGCCGCATCACGGGCTCGGGCAGGTCGTGCACCGGGTCCGACACCGCCTCTGGCGCCGATCTCGCCTCTGGCGCCGCGTGACCTCACGGCCCCCGCTGACGCTCGCAACAAAGGTGTGCATCGCCACCGGGCTCGCCGGGATCGGTGCCGCCGGCATCGTCGCCGGCGCTCTCGCGGTCGGTCCGGCGGGCTCTCCGCATTCCTCGCCGGTTGCGGCCGCGCTCGCGGGTGCCGGTAGTGCCGGCGGAGCGGGTGGTGTCGCGAGCCGGGCCGCCGCGCGCGCACCCGCCATCGACATTAGCGTCCCGAACCCGCCGATCTCCTTCGATCTCGACGGTGCCCATGGTCTAATCGCTCCGGTCACGATCGCGGATTATCTAGTGCCGTCGGCGCCGTTTGGCCCGCCCGACCCCGACGACCCACCGGACCCGCATGCTCCGACGCTCCCGCACGATCCGCCGACCCGGGTCCCGGAGCCGTCGAGTGCCCTGATCCTCGGGGTGGCGCTGCTCGCCGGGCTGCCGTGGCGGCCGCGCGTCTAAGCCCGGTTCAGCGCGGGGCTTCGCTCGGAGCCGGGGCGGGCCGGGGTGCCGCGGCGCGGCGCAACCGGTCGTTGATCGCCCGGCCGAGGCCATGATCGGGGACCGGCATCACCGCGATGCCGGTGAAATCGGGCCGGTCGAGCCGGCGCAGCATCGCGAACAGGTTGGCGGCGGCCTCGGTCAGGTCGCCGGAACGGCTGAGCCACTCCACCGCGCCGCCGCCCGGTGGCGCATCGCTGCCGAATGCGAGCAGCGCCTCGTCCGGCCGGACCTCATATGCGTCGAGGCGCAGTGGCAAGCCCGGCGCATAATGGCTGGCGAGCAGACCCGGTGACCGCAACGGACCTGCCGTGACGGTCGTGATCGGGCCGACCACCACGCGCAGCTGTTCGAGGGTGACCCCGCCGGGCCGCAGCAGGACGGGCGCGGCACCCGACAGATCGAGCACGGTCGATTCGACACCGACCGGGCATGCCCCGCCATCGAGGATCAGCCCGACACGATCGCCGAGCTCGGCGACGACGTGCGCCGCTTCGGTCGGGCTGACCCGCCCCGAACGGTTGGCCGAAGGTGCCGCGATCGGTCGCCCCACTGCTTCCAGAACGGCTAGCGCGACCGGGTGCGCGGGGACGCGGACCGCCACCGTGTCGAGCCCGGCAGAGGCCAGCAATGACAGCCCGCTCTGCGCGCGCCGCGGCAGCACGATGGTCAGCGGCCCGGGCCAGAAGCTCGCGGCGAGATTACGGGCGCGGCTGTCGAGCTCGGCGACCGCGGCGGCAGCGGTGAGGCCCGGCACATGCACGATCAGCGGGTTGAAACGCGGCCGGCCCTTGGCGGCGAAGATTGCGGCCACTGCGCGTTCGTTGGTCGCGTCGGCGCCGAGTCCGTAGACGGTCTCGGTCGGAAGCGCGACGAGCTCGCCGGCGCGCAGCAATTCGGCCGCGCGCGCGATCGACGAAGGATCGGCTGGGACGATCACGCCGGGCACGGGCCGCAGTCTCGCGGGCACCCCCGCCGACTACAACCCTGGGTTTGACGATGCTCGAGCTGGAGCGGGGATTGACATTGACACGGCGTACACCAGTTTTTAATCGTTCTAATAACGTTGTCTGAGCGAGGAGCACGCGATGGGCTCGACGACCAAGCTGACGACCGCCGCCGACATCCCGGTCGGCGACCACTGACATCCTGACCGGACCCATCCGAGACGCTCGGATCGAATCATACGCGCAAAATATCCAACACGATCGGAATGACCATGCCAGATGAAAGCAAATGCCCGTTCACGGGCGCGACCCGCACACGCACGAACCGTGACTGGTGGCCGAACCAGCTGGACCTTCGCATTCTCCATCAGCACTCTGCGCTGTCCAATCCGATGGGTGAGGCTTTCGACTACGCCGAGGAATTCGAGAGCCTCGACCTCCGTGCCGTGATCGAGGATTTGCGTGCCCTGATGACCAGTTCGCAGGATTGGTGGCCGGCCGACTTTGGCCACTATGGCGGCCTGTTCATTCGGATGGCGTGGCACCTTGCCGGCACCTACCGCATCGGCGACGGCCGCGGTGGCGCCGGAGCCGGCCAGCAACGCTTCGCACCCCTCAACAGTTGGCCGGACAACGCGAACCTCGACAAGGCGCGCCGTTTGCTGTGGCCGATCAAGCAGAAATACGGCCGAAGAATATCCTGGTCGGACCTCATGATTCTGGCGGGCAATGTCGCCCTCGAATCGATGGGTTTCAAGACCTTCGGTTTTGGTGGCGGGCGCGCCGATGTTTGGGAGCCCGACGAGGCGATCTATTGGGGCCCCGAAGGCAAGTGGCTGGCGGACGAGCGCTATACCGGCGACCGTGATCTTCAGAACCCTCTAGCCGCCGTGCAAATGGGTCTCATTTACGTCAATCCGGAAGGCCCGAACGGCACGCCCGATCCGCTCGCGGCAGCGCGGGATATTCGTGAAACCTTCCGCCGCATGGCGATGAACGATGAAGAAACGGTGGCGCTGATCGCCGGCGGCCATACCTTCGGCAAAGCCCACGGCGCCGGCAATGCGTCGCTGCTGGGTCCGGCGCCCGAGGCCGCCCCGATCGAAGAGCAGGGCCTCGGGTGGAAGAGCAAATTCGGCAGGGGCAAAGGGCGTGACGCGATCACCGGCGGCCCGGAAGTCACCTGGAGCCAGACGCCGACAAAGTGGAGCAACAACTTCTTTGCGAGCCTGTTCGGCTATGAATGGGAGCTGACCAAGAGCCCGGCCGGGGCTTGGCAGTTTAGGGCAAAAGACGCCAACGCGACGATCCCCGACGCCTTCGACCCGGCGCAGCGGCACGTGCCGACGATGCTGGTCACCGACCTCTCGCTGCGGGTCGATCCGGTTTATGAAAAGGTCTCGAGGCGGTTCTACGAGCATCCGGACGAGTTCGCCGACGCGTTTGCCCGGGCATGGTTCAAGCTGACTCACCGCGACCTGGGCCCAATCGTGCGATATCTCGGCCCACTCGTCCCGAGGGAGACGCTGATCTGGCAAGACCCGATCCCGCCGGTCGATCATCCGCTGATCGGGGAAGAGGACGTTGCCGCTTTGCAGGCGACAATCCTCGCCTCCGGCCTGCCAGTTTCCCAGCTGGTCGCGACGGCCTGGGCGTCGGCCTCGACGTTCCGCGGCTCCGACAAGCGCGGTGGTGCCAATGGCGCGCGGGTTCGCCTGGCGCCGCAAAAGGACTGGGACGTCAACCAGCCGCGACTCCTGGCAGAGGTGCTGCACACGCTCGAAGCGATCCAAAGGGAGTTTAATGCGTCGCAGTCGGACGGGAAAAAGGTCTCGCTCGCCGACCTGATCGTGCTCGGCGGCGCTGCCGCGATCGAGAAAGCCGCAAAGGCTGCCGGGCACGATGTGCAGGTCCCGTTCACGCCGGGACGCATGGACGCCTCGCAGGAAGAGACTGACGTAGAGTCGTTCGCGCCGCTCGAACCGACCGCCGACGGGTTCCGCAACTATCTGCGCGGTGAGCAGCGCTCTTCCGCCGAGGAGCTGCTGGTAGACCGGGCGCAGTTGCTGACCTTGACCGCCCCCGAGATGACGGTCCTCGTCGGTGGTCTGCGCGTTCTCGGCGCAAATGCCGGGCGGTCGCCGCATGGCGTCTTCACCAGGCGGCCGGAGACACTGACAAACGACTTCTTTGTGAACCTCCTCGACATCGGCACACAATGGCAGCCCGCTGCCGGCGCTGAAGGCGTGTACGAGGGGCGCGACCGGGGAACCAGCGAAGTCAAGTGGACCGGCACCCGCGTCGATCTGATCTTTGGCTCGCACTCGCAGCTGCGTGCCCTCGCAGAAGTCTATGCGTGCGCGGATGCGAAGGAGAAGTTTGTCAATGACTTTGTGGCGGCGTGGAACAAGGTCATGAACCGCGATCGCTTCGAGATCACTTGATCTCTGCGGAGCGTGCCCGAGCCGATCGCGCCGCGGCCCGGCTCGGGCTGACCCCGTTAGCGCCAGAGCCGGCGGCTCGCCAATGCCGCACCCTGGGCCAGCGCTTCGAGCTTGGCCCAGGCGATTTGCGGGTGGATCCGCCCGCCAAGCCCGCAATCGGTCGACGCGACAACCCGTTCGCGGCCGACGAGCTCGGCAAAGCGGCAGATGCGGTCGGCGACCAGCTCCGGATGCTCGACGACATTGGTCGCGTGGCTGACCACACCCGGCAGGATGATCTTTCCGTCGGGGAGCTTGATGTCCTGCCACACCTTCCATTCGTGCTCGTGGCGGACATTGCCGGCCTCGAAGGAATAGGCGCCGGCATCGACCGCCAGCATCACCGCGACGATGTCGCGCATCGGAATGTCGGTGGTGTGCGGTCCGTGCCAGCTGCCCCAGCACAGATGATAGCGGATCCTCTCCGGCGGCAAGCCACGCAGCGCATGGTTCAGCGCCTCGATCCGCACCATCGTGAATTTCCTGTAGTCTTCGAGCGCCGGCTCGGGGGTGATCATGTCCCAGCCGGTCGCGGTCGAAGGATCATCGAGCTGCAACAGGAGCCCGGCATCGATGATCGCCCTATACTCCTCGCGCATCGCCTCGGCGCAGTCGTAGAGAAACTCCTCGTCCTTTTCGTAATGGGCGTTGCCAAAGCGATAGGCGGTGCCCGGCGCGACCGCAGTCATGAAGCCTTCCGCGATCCCGGCGGCAGCGAGCGCCGCTTTGAAGTTGGCGATGTCGGCGGCGACCGCCTGTTGGCCGATATAGGCCAGCTTGCCGGTGCAGACGGGACCCGTCGCGGGTCGCGGGCCCATCCACACACCGGATTCGCGGTCGCCATAGGCCGCGGCAAAGCGCTGCCGGTCGCGACGGTCGTCCTGGCTCGTCAGCACGATCTCGCCCGGTCGCGAGCGTCTGGGAGTGCGGCCATAAGCGCCGGGTGCGCCGAATTCGAGCCCACTGAGACGGCCGAACACATAGCTCCACCACGCGCCATAATTGACCGGGTGGCCCATCGATTTGCCGAACTCGCCATCGCCCGGCACATCGATGCCGGCGTCCTGTTGATGGCGCACGACGTCGTCGACCGCACCGTGCAGAACCGCCTGAAACGCCGCTTCGTCGGTCGTTTCGCCGGCTTCGCGGGCCCGGTTTGCCGCGATCAGCCCATCGGGGCGCGGCAGGCTCCCGACATGGCTCGTCAGAATACGATCGGTGCTGTAGCGCATCGCGCTCCCCCTCAATGCCATAATTGCTTGCTGGCGAGAGCCGCACCTTGCACCAGCGCTTCGAGCTTGGCCCAGGCGATATCGGGATGCACCCGGCCCCCGAGCCCGCAATCGGTGGACGCGATGACCCGTTCACGACCGACCAGATTGGCAAATCGCAGAATGCGGTCGGCGACCAGCTCCGGATGCTCGACGACATTGGTTGCATGGCTGACGACACCCGGCAGGATCAGCTTGCCGTCCGGCAACTTGACATCCTGCCAGACTTTCCATTCGTGCTCGTGGCGGACATTGCCAGCCTCGAACGAGTAGGCGCCGACATTCGCCTTCAGCATGACCGCGGCGATGTCGCGCATCGGGATGTCGGTGACATGCGGACCGTGCCAGCTGCCCCAGCACAGATGGAACCGCAGCCGGTCCTCCGGCAGCCCGCGGATCGCGTGGTTCAGCGCCTCGATCCAGGTGGTCGCGAGCTGCTGGTATTCGGCGACCGTCGGCTCCGGATTGACCTGGTCCCACCCCTCGGCGATGCACGGGTCGTCGAATTGCAGGACGAGCCCGGCATCAACGATCGCCTTGTATTCCTCGCGCATTGCGTCCGCGCAGGCATAAAGGAATTCCTCGTCGCTCTTGTAATGCCGATTGCCGATCCGCGCGCAGCTCGCGGGCGCCACCGCCGTCATAAACCCGTCCTCGACCCCGGCCGCCGCAAGCGCCGTCTTGAAGCGCGCGGTGTCGGCGCCGATCGCATCGTGACCGGTATAGGTCAAGGGGCCGGTGCAGACCGGGGTCGGCGGGCGCGGCCCGGTGGTGATGCCGGAATCCGGGTCGTTGTAAGCGGCGGCGAACCGGGTCCGGTCGCGGCGGTCGCCAAAGCTCGTCAGCACGATATGGTCGGGCGTCGAGTGGCGTGGCGCCATGTCATAGTGTGACACCTCGCCGGGCTCGATGCCGCCGAGCCGCTGCCACGAATAGCGCCACCACGAGCCGTAATTGACCCGCTGGCCCATCGGCTTGCCAAACTCACCATCGCCCGGCACGTCGATCCCGGCGCCGCGCTGGCGGCGCACGACCTCGGCGATGGCTTTGCCGAGGGTCTCCTCGAACGGGGCTGTGCCGCTGGCACCGCCCTCTTGGTGACCGCGATATGCCGCGATCAACGCTTCCGGGCGCGGCAGGCTGCCGGCATGGCTCGTCAGGATATGATCAGTGCTGGCGCGCATAGCTCCTCCCGGTTTTTCTGACCGGGTACCGCTCGGCAGCCCGGCTCGTGGCTGGAGCGAGTGTAGCACTCGGCGCCCAAGCCGCGCCCTCTTCGATAAAGACAATTGCGACACAGGACGGCGCGCGCCTGGCGAGGCTGGCGAGGTTGGCGCGTTTGCCCATAGTGGGAATATCCCACGACTGCTGCCCACTCACGGACGTGGGCACGATTGTGATTGACCCGGTGCTCGATCCGAGTTGTACTCGCTTTGCGGGAAAAAACCGCGAGGACGAGCATGAGCCAGACACTGCTGCGCGACATCGCCGAATACTGCCGCCACGCTGGCATGGCCGAATCGACCTTTGGCCGGCTCGCCGTCAATGACGGCAAGCTCGTCAACCGGCTGCGTCTCGGTGGCCGGGTCACTACCGAGACGGCGGACCGGGTCCAGGCTTTTATTACCCGCGAGCCGCAACCCGGCAGTCTCGGCGGCGGTCTCCCCGGCAGTCTCGCCGGGCCGGCGGTCAACGGCGTGCCGATGGTCCTCCCGGCGGGGGTTCCGGCATCCGCGGTATCGGCGGTGCGGAACTTCCGGTTTTACGACAACCGCCAGAAGTACCTGCTGTTTGTAACGACTTGCGGTGAGAAATGGGCAATTGCCCAACGAGTGGGCATGGAGCTCGCCAATATCCACCCGCAACCGCCGGCGCTGCGGCTGTTTGATGCCGGCACCGGTGACGGCACCGTGCTGACGCGCACGATGCGGGCGATGCATCAGCGCTTTGCGACGATGCCCTTCTACATTGTCGCAAAGGAGATCAGCCTCGAAGATGTGCGGCTGAGCCTCGAAAAGATGCCCGACCGGCTGTTCGAGCACCCGGCAACTGTGCTGGTCATGACCAACATGTATTACGCCGAGGCGCCGTGGCTGACCCCGCATTCGGTGACCGCGGCGACCAGTCTCGTCTGGCACGAGCTGGCCTTGACCGGCAATACCGCGCACGAGTTCGAGGAGCAGATCGGCGATCTGCAGGCTTTTCTCGGCGAGCATTGGCAGGCGCGGGCCAGTGCTGCCACCGGCAACCCGGTCTACGAGAAGCCCGTGGTGCTGGTGATCTACCGCGAAGACCACAAATTCCTGCTCGATCAGGTGCGGCCGCGCCGTGGTCTGACCCGCGCCGAATACGATCTGGTGATCGCCTCGCAGCCCTACCGCGCCCGCGCGCCGCTCGAATTCAAGGCGCGCCGCATCCTGGCGCCGCTGGCGCGCGCGCTCGCCCCGGGCGGCCGGCTGATCGCGATCCACTCGCACGGCCACGATCCTGGGCTCGAGATCATCCAGCGGATCTGGCCCGGCGAGGATCCGTTCACGACCGACCGGCATGCCCTGCTGCGGGCGGCCAAGACCGAGCTCGGCAGCATCGGCCGCGCATTCAATTTCGGCGCCTATGCCGATGCCCGCTCGCTGTTCCGCTACGACATGCACACGCTGCCGAGCGAGGTCAGCGAGTCGATCGGCACCTCGACCCTGTTCGCCGCTTGGAACGCCGCCGTCTATGTCGCGCAGATCGAGGACGAGCGGCTCTCGGGCGCGATCAGCAGCGGCGCCTATCTCGAGGCCACCCGCGAGGTGCTGCGCAAGCATGGCGGCTTGTGGTTCTGGGACGAATCCTACGTGATCTCCCGCAAGCGGGGTTCGGGCTGATGGCCGGCACCATGATCCGAGACCCGGCCGACCCATCATCGGCCGGGTTGCGACAGCGGGTGGCGAGCCTCGTCGCGGCCTCTTCGATCGAGATTTCGCCGCGTGACGAATTGTCGGGCGATGGGCTGCGTGCGCTGTTCGCGCCGGGGACGACGGTTTTTGTCAATCATCCGGGGAGTGTGACGCACCACGACATCGTCGCCGCCTGTGCCCGGCTGCAGCGGGCGGGGTTTGCGCCGGTGCCGCACATCGCTGCCCGCCGGCTCGCGAGCTTCACCCAGGCCGGCGATTTTGTACGCCGCATCGTGGGCGAGGCCGGGATCCGGCGCGCGCTGATCATCGCCGGCGATCCGGATCGCGCGGTCGGGCCGTTCGCCGACACCCTCGATTTGTTGGCGAGCGGTGTCGTCGATGGCCAAGGGCTCGGCGAAATCGTTTTCGCCGGCCATCCGGAAGGCCATCCGCGCCTCGACCATCAGGCGCTCGACGCGGCGTTGCGGGCAAAGCTCGCTTTCTGCGCGCAACGCGGTCTCAAGGCCTCGCTGATCACCCAGTTCGGGTTCGAGCCGGCGCCGATCCGGCGATGGATCGAAGGCGTGCGCGCCCAAGGCATTGTGTGTCCGATCCGGGTCGGGGTTGCCGGACCGGCCAGCATCGCGACCCTGGCAAAATTTGCCGTCCGCTGCGGCATCGGCGCGTCACTGCGAGCATTGGGGCGCGGCCACGCCGCCTTTGCCCGCATCCTCGCCGAAGCGAGCCCGCAGACGCTGATCGACGCGCTCGTCGCCGAGGAGTGTCCCGGTCCCACGATCGATGGCCTGCACGTCTTCACCTTTGGCGGGGTACGGCGCACCGCCGAATGGCTGCGCCGGGTCGCCGCGAGCACCGGCTGAAGCAGCGGCCCGGCTGGTTTACGCGCGGCCCCACAGGATGCTGGTGGCACGGCGCGCCCCTTCGGAAAGGGCGGTGAACTTGGCCCAGCAGATCGCCGGATGGCCGACCCGCGTGCCGAGCCCGCAATCGGTGCCGGCGAGCACGTTTTCCCGCCCCACCAGCCGCGCGTATCGTACCAGCCGCTCGGCCACCAGATCGGGATGCTCGATAAAATCGGTGCAGTGGCCGACCACGCCCGGCACGAGAGTTGCGCCGTCGGGCAGTTTCGCCGTCTCGAACACGCGCCATTCGTGCTCGTGGCACGGGTTGGAGGCTTCGATCGAATAGCTCCCGGCGTTGACTCGAAAGATCAGATCGATGATCTCGGAAAGCGGAATATCGTCGTGATGCGGGCCGTGATGGCTGCCCCAGCAGACATGCAGCCGGACCTTCTCCCGCGGAATGCCGGCGAGCGCGTGGTTCAGCGCATCGACCCGCAGTGCAGCGTAGCGGCGATATTCGGAGAGCGTGATATCGGGCAGGCAGTTCCAGCCGTCGGGCAAATCCGGGTCGTCGATCTGTAAGAGAAATCCGGCATCGACAATCGCCCGATACTCCTCGCGCATGATTTCGGCGATCGCAAACACGAACTCCTCGTCACTCTTGTAGTATTCGTTCAGCATCCAATGTTCGATCGTCCCCGGAGTATTGGCGGGAAGAAAGGCCTGCGCAACGTTGACGGTGGCGAGCGCGGCCTTGAAATTGTCGAGATCGGTGCGCAGGTCGGCCTGGCCGGTATAGCGCAGTTTCTCAATGCAGACCGGCATCGTCGCCGGACCGACCGGGCGGGCCCGCGGGTGGGCGACAAAATATTCGGCAAATTTGGTCTCGTCGCGCGCGGTGATGCTGAGCCGCCGCGGGCCGGCAGATGGCCGCTCGACATAGCCGGCGATGCGCCAGCGGACATAGTCGGTAAAGTTGGTCTTTGACAATTCACCGTCATTGACGCAGTCGATCCCGCACTCGGTCTGCCGGCGCACCACCTCGGCGACTGCGCTCTTGAGCCGCATGGTAAGCGCTGCGGGATCGTAGGCGGCGCCGCTCGCCTTGGCTGCGACCAGCTCGCGCAGATCTTCCGGGCGGGGCAGCGAGCCGGCGTGCGTCGTCATAATGCGATCGGTGCTGTAGAGCATGCCTCCCTCCTGTATCGCCAACCGGGGCACTCTACCGCAGTCCGACCC
>JBOHME010000088.1:0-16789 GCA_050729795.1 Allostellaceae bacterium
CTGGAAGATGCGGGCGATCGTGCTGAGCGGCGCACTTGCCGCGGCGGCGGGCGGGCTCTACGCCGTGGTGCTGCTGGTGGTGACGCCGGATAGCGTCTTTGGCGTCCTGACCTCGGCCCAGGCGCTGATCGTCGCGCTGTTCGGTGGCGTCGCCACGCTGTGGGGGCCGGTGATCGGCGCCGCGGTGCTGGTGCCGCTCAGCGAGACGCTGCAGGCGCAGCTGGGCAACATCGTGCCGGGCATCCAGGGCGTCGTCTATGGCCTCGCCATCGTGCTCGTGATCCTGCTGGCGCCCGAGGGCGTTTACTGGCGGGTGCGCGACCGGCTGGTACGGCGCGGCCGGACAGGCGCGGCGCCGGAATTGCCGCAAGCAATGCTCGCAACCGTTCGCAGAATTTCCGTGATGGGCGCCGCCGCGCCGGCCGCGATCCTCGAAATCGAGGATTTGTCAAAATCGTTTGGCGGGCTGCGCGCGGTGGATGGCGTCGGCTTCACTGTCAATCGCGGGACCATTCTCGGCATCATCGGGCCGAACGGTGCCGGCAAGACCACGCTGTTCAACCTGTTGAACGGCTTTGTCAGGCCCGATCGCGGGCGGATCGTGCTCGACGGCAGGGACCTTGTCGGGCTCAAGCCCAACCGCGTCTGCCGGCTCGGTGTCGGCCGCACCTTTCAGGTGATGCGCCCGTTTGCGCGCATGTCGGTGCTCGACAATGTGACGGTCGGCGCCTATGTCGCCGAGCGGTCGGGTGACGCCGCTCGGGCCGTGGCGGAAGCTGCGGTCGAGCGGGTCGGTCTCGGAGCCCGCGCCGATGCGATCGCCGGCGGGCTCAGCACCAAGGAATCGCGTCTGATGGAGCTGGCTCGCGCGCTTGCCGGGCGGCCGCGGCTCTTGCTGATGGACGAACCGCTGGCCGGGCTCGGCAGTGGCGAAATCGAGGATTTGCTGGAGGTGATCCGCGGGCTCACCGGCGAGGGCATCACGGTCATCATCATCGAGCATACGATGCAGGCGATGGTCCGGCTCGCCGACCGGCTCGTGGTGCTCGATCACGGGCGGCTGATCGCCTCCGGCCGCCCCGATGCGGTGACCCGAGATGCGCAGGTGATCGAGGCCTATCTCGGCCGCAAATGGATCGCACCCGATGCTCGAGGTTGATGGGCTGACGGTGGCCTATGGCGGGCTTAGGGCGCTCTCTGCGGTGTCGCTCACCGTCGCGGAGGGCCAGTTCATCGCCATCGTCGGTCCCAACGGCGCCGGCAAGACGACACTCTTCAAGACGATCTCGGGCACGGTGACACCGCTCTCGGGCGCGATCCGCTTCGACGGGCGCGACCTGCTCGCGGTGGCGCCGGCCGCACGGGCGCATCTCGGCATCGCCCATGTGCCGGAAGGGCGCCAGGTGTTTGCGTCGCTGAGCGTTTTGGAAAACCTGGAGATGGGAGCCTATCCGCGCGGCGGCCGGCGCGATTGGCGGCGCAATCTCGACCGCATCTTCACGCTGTTTCCGATCCTCGCCGAACGACGAGGTCAGCCGGCCGGCACGCTCTCGGGAGGCGAGCAGCAGATGCTGGCGATCGGCCGCGGCATCGCCTCATCGCCGCGCCTCCTGATGCTCGACGAGCCATCGATGGGGCTGGCGCCGGCGGTTGCCGATCTGATCTTCGAGCGTATCGAGGCGCTGCACCGCGCTGGCCTGACCGTGCTTCTGGTCGAGCAACGGGTCGCCGAGGCCCTGCAATCATGCGACATGGGCTATGTGCTCGAGACCGGGCATATTGTTCTCGCCGGTCCGCGGCGGGTGCTGCTGGACGACGACCGGGTGCGCCGCGCCTATCTCGGCATGTGAGGATGATCATCGGAGGGGGAGAGATGTCTGGAAGAAGCCGGCTGTCGCTGGGCGCGCTGTTTTTCGTCGGTGCCGTTGCGGCTGCGCTGCTGTGGCCGGCCCCGGCCTCGGCCCAGCCCAAGCCTCCCAAAGCCAGAGACGTCGAGATGGGGTTGATCGCACCGCTGTCCGGGCCATGGGCGCGGCAGGGCTATCTGTTGCGCGCCGGAGCCGAGATGGCGATCGACGACATCAACAAGGCCGGCGGCATCAAGGCGCTTGGCGGTGCCGATATAAAGCTGATCGTCGCCGATGCGGGCGGTACCCCGGAACAGGCGAAGAATGCGGCGCAGCGTCTCGTCTCGCAATATCCGGGTTTGGTCGCCGGCGAGGGGGCGTGGCTCAGCTCGTTTACGCTGGCGGTGACCGAAGTGACCGAACGCGCGCATCTGCCGTGGCTGACGCTCTCTTATTCCGATGCGATCACCAACCGCGGCTTCCATTACGTGTTCCAGACCTCGCTGCCCGGCAAAGAGCAGGCGCAGCAGGCCCTGCCGGCCGTCGTGGCCTGGCGCTGAGCGCGACCGGAGCAAAGCCCAAGACGGTGGCGATCATCCAGGACAACACCGCGGCGCCGATGAGCTTTGTCGAGCCGATGCTGAACGGCGGCCTCGCCAATGCCGGGATCAAGCTTGTTGCGCACGAGACCTTCACCCCGCCCTTGTCGGATGCGACGCCGATCGTCCAGAGCGTGCGCACGGCGCATCCCGACTTCCTGTTCGACATCGTGTCGAGCGTGCCCGACAATGCGCTGATCCTCGAGCAGCTGGCCGAGATGGGGTTGTCGCATGCGCGGCTGCCGGTGGTCGCCAACGGCACCCCGCTGGTGACGCCGGAACTGCTCAAGATCACCGGCAAGGATATCGTCGATGGGGCCATTACTGCGGTTGCCAACTGGCCGACCAAGGGCGACGAGCAGCTGGTCGCGGATTTTAAGAAGCGGACCGGCGAACCCTGGATGACGCAGGACAGCCTGTGCGGCTACGGCCAGGTCATGATCGTCGCCGCGGCACTCGAAAAGACCGCCTCGACCGATCGCGAAAAGATCAACGCGGCGATCCACGCGATGGATACGGCGACCGGTCCCGCCCGCTATTTCCCCGGCGCCAGCCTCAAATTCGACGCGAACGGGCGGCGGGTCGGGGCGCCGCTGATCCTGGTGCAATGGCAGAATGGCGAGCCGGTGATGGTGGCGCCAGCGCAATTCGCCGTCGCCAAGGCGGTTTGGCCCAAACGCCCGACCAACTGATCGGCCGGCCAGTGAACCGGCGATGAGCCGGCTGGCCGGGCTCAGCTTCCGTTATGGCTTTGCCGCAGCTCCTGCAACAGCTGGCGCACCCGGCGTGCGGCACGCAGTTTGCGGGCGATATCCGGGGCGAGGCGCAGATCGCCTTGCGCGTCGAGCCAGCCCGCTTCGATATCGGGGGGCAATTCGCGCATGGCCTCGGCAAAGGCGAGAAAGATCTCCTCGACCTGACGCGCTTCGAGCCGTCGTTCTCTCGCCACGCCTCGCGCCTCCTCCGCCGTCGCTCAGGGAAAGACTAGATCGTGCCCGCGCCATCGTCGAGAGGCGGCACCAGGCTGCGTCCGATCGCGCCTTTCCGCCCGCGCCGCGCCCGGCTAAGATCGACAGGGCATCACCGTTACCAACCCGAAAGGAGGAGCGTTTCATGGCCATCAGCATGTATCACGCCTCGGTGCCGACCTTTTTGCAGCTGCTCGGCGGACTGAAGGGAGTGCTCGACAAGGCGCAAAAACACGCGGCCGAAAAGAAGTGGGACGAGGCCACGGTCCTCAATTTGCGGCTCTATCCCGACATGTTCACGCTGGCCCGCCAGGTCCGCCAGGCGAGCGAACATGCCTTTGGCGCCGGCCGCGTCGCCGGGGTCGAGGTGCCGCAATTGCCAGCCATTGACAATTCCTGGGCCGAGATGCAGTCGCGCATCGACAAGACCGTCGATTTCCTGAAGACATTGCGGCCGAACCAGCTCGACGGCAAGGAGGATTCACAGGTTGCAATCACCCAGGGCGGCCAGCAGCGCCAGTTCCGCGCCCAAGCCTATCTCTATCACCTGGCGATGCCGAACTTCTATTTTCATGTGACGACGGCCTACAACATCCTGCGCTCGCTCGGCATCGACATCGGCAAGCGCGACTTCATGGGCCAGATGCCGTCGTAATAGTATCCTGCTCGATCGAGAGCCAAGCGCTTTCGGCGTCTACCCGTCGCCCCCGCGAAAGCGGGGGCACAGGGAACCGCTGCGGCGCTCAAGGCCCTGAATTCCCGCCTTCGCGGGAATGCGATCAAGGAGAAATCGACAACAAGAGCATCCGCTAAACCGGACGAACCAGGATGTGGCGCTTGCGGCCGGCGCTGAGCCTGATGTAGCCGTCGGCATCGAGATCGGCGAGGGAGACGGGTTCGGTTTCGGTCTTGACCGGCCGATCGTTGACCCGCGCACCGCCGCCGCGGATCAGCCGACGCGCATCGCCCTTCGAGGCAACGAGCTGGGCATCGGCAAAGATTTCGAAAGCTGGCACGCCGGCGGCCAACACCTCTCGCTGAACTGCAAACATCGGCAATTGGCTGGCTAGACCGCCGACCTCGAACACCGATCGCGCGGTCTCGGCGGCGGCGAGTGCCTCCTGCTTGCCGTGAGCGAGCGCTGTTGCCTCGGTCGCCAAAGTCTTCTTCGCCTCGTTGATTTCGCTGCCTTCGAGCGCTTCGAGCCGGGCGATTTCGGCGGGCGGCAATTCGGTGAAGAGGCGCAGAAAGCGGCCGACATCGGCATCCTCGGTATTGCGCCAGAACTGCCAGTATTCGTAGGGCGAAAGCCGCTCGGCATTGAGCCACAGCGCCCCCCGCGCGGTCTTGCCCATCTTGTCGCCCGAGGCGGTCGTCAGGAGCGGCGTCGTCAGCCCGTAGAGCGCGCGGCCGTCCATGCGCCGGCCGAGCTCGACCCCACCGACGATGTTGCCCCACTGGTCGGAGCCGCCGATCTGCACCGCGCAGGCGAAGCGACGGGCGAGCTCGACAAAATCATAGGCCTGCAGGATCGGGTAATTGAACTCGAGAAAGGTGAGCGGCTGCTCGCGGTCGAGCCGCAGGCGCACACTGTCCTGGGTCAGCATGCGATTGACCGAGAAATGCCGGCCGACCTCGCGCAACAGCGGGATATAGCGCAACTCGTCGAGCCAATCGGCATTGTTGACCATCAGCGCATCGGTCGGGCCGTCGCCAAACGCGATGAACTTCGCAAAAACCTTGCGGATCCCGGCCATGTTGCGGGCGATCTCGGCATCGTCGAGCAGCGGCCGGGCCGCGTCGCGGAACGACGGGTCGCCGATCCTGGTGGTGCCGCCGCCCATCAGCACGACCGGCTGGTGCCCGCTCTGCTGCAACAGGCGCAGCAGCATGATCGACACCAGGCTGCCGACATGCAGACTGTCGGCGGTGCAGTCATAGCCGACATAGGCGGTGACACGCCCCTCGCAAAACAGCGTGTCGAGTGCCGCGAGATCGGTGCATTGATGGATAAAGCCGCGCTCGGTCGCGGCCTGGAGAAACAGGGAGCGGGGGATCGCCATGGCGCCGTCATCTAGCACAGACGCACCCGCGGAGCCACACCGCCCCGGCTCGCCGCATCGCCCCGGCTCGCCGCATCGCCCCGGCTTGCCGCATCGCCCGGTGCGCCGTGCGTTGGGGCTGATGAGCGGCACCTCGCTCGACGGCATCGACGTGGCGCTGATTGACACCGACGGCATCGGGCGTGTCGTGCCGGGCCCGTGGCTGACGATGCAGTATCCGGACGAATTTCGCGAGCGGCTGCGCGCGGTGCTGGGCGGCGTCGGAAGGGTGGGTGAGGTCGAAGCCGAGCTGACCCGTCGCCATGCCGAAGCGATTGAGAAATTTCTCGGGCGGCATCCGCAGCAAGCCGTCGATCTCGTCGGGTTTCACGGGCACACGATCCTGCACCGCCCGGCCGAGCGCCGCACCTGGCAATTGGGCGATGGCGCCGCCCTGGCGCGGCGGATCGGGATCGATGTCGTCGGCGATTTCCGCTCGGCCGATGTCGCTGCCGGCGGCGAGGGCGCACCCCTGGCGCCGCTCTACCACGCCGCACTCGCCGCCCGATTGCCCAAACCGCTCTGCGTGCTCAATCTCGGCGGCGTTGCCAACGTGACCTGGGTCGGATCGGGTGAAGATATCCTCGCCCTCGACACCGGTCCCGGCAACGCGCTGATCGACGATTGGGTGCGCCGTCACACCGGTGCGGCGGCGGATTTCGACGGCGTTTTCGCCCGCGCCGGAAAGGCGTCCGAGCCCCATATCGCGCGGTTTCTGCAGCGCCCGTATTTTGCCCGGACAGTGCCCAAATCACTCGATCGCGACCATTTTCGCGATGCGATACCGACCGGGCTTTCGCTGGAGGACGGTGCCGCGACACTGACCGAGATGACCGCCGCCGCGGTCGCCGCGGCACGCCGGCATTTTCCCGCTCCGCCACACGAATGGCTCATTTGCGGCGGTGGCCGGCACAACCCGGCGCTGATGGCGGCGCTCGCCCGGCGGCTCGACGCACCGGTGCGCCCGGTCGAGGCGGTCGGCTGGACCGGGGACGCGCTCGAAGCGCAGGCCTTTGCCTTTCTCGCCGTGCGCTCGGTGAGAGGGCTGCCGCTCAGCCTGCCCGCGACCACCGGGGTGCCGCAGCCGATGCCGGGCGGCCGCCTGTTCCGCGCCGCTGAGCCGGGCGAGGCGGAGAAGCGGTAATCGTTGATTGAAGATTCACTTTTCGTTCTTGACTGCTGCGCCATTTGCGGGTATCGGAAGAGATCGCTCTCGCTAACGTGGGATGTTCCTACCGTGGGGTGTTCGATGACATTGCCGTTGCCCGCACGTAAGGCGGCGGGCGGCCGCTCTTTTGAACCGGTAATGACCTTTTCCGGGGACGGCCTGATCCTCGGCCACATTGTCCCGCGCCGCCCCGCCAGAACCGGGCCGGGCTGCCGAAAATCGCGCTCGACGCCGCGGAAGAGCGCATCCTGGCGCTGCTCACGGTCGCCTACGGCAAGACTATCCGACCCGGCATTCTCGACACCATCCGCCGTGCCGCACGATATTGGCAGCGAGGCGAGAATGATCTCGCCGTGATCGAGATCGCACTCGGCGGCCTGCCGCCACTGTCGGATCAAAAGCAGACGGCCGCTCGCCTGTCTCTCGGCGAAATGCTGCTGGCCGCGGGCCTCCACCCGCGCGAATTGCTCGAGCTCTGTGGCCTCGACCCCGCCGCGCCCGGTTTTCGCAGGGCCGGCTACAATGCCGACGAGCCGCGCGTCCCTGCCGGCAATCCCGATGGCGGTCAATGGACCACTGGAGGAGGAGGTGGTGCCGGCGGCCTCTCAATCCCTGGCGTCACCCCGATCGATCCCGACGTCGAATTCACCGCCTACACGCCGGTGCACGGCCTGCCGGGCGACGCTGTCGTCGTCGCAACTCCGGATGGCCGGACAATCGCCGACCCGGATTCGAAGACCAAAAACCTGATGGTGCCACCATACGCCGATTTCCGCAAGGTCTATGCTGCTGGACGGTCAATAGCATCCCTTCCCCCAGCTGAGCAATACAGCCAGGGGCATGCCGCTATAGCGCAAGGGGGGACCTACGACTTTCAGCGAGATGTGAAACAGCAAAAATTTTACGATTATCATACGCCCGCTGCCAATTACGCTGTCGGCGTATACATGTCAGGAGCTGGATACTCACTTTCTGCAACGCTTATTTTTGCCAAACTTTACGCTCTACGAAATTCAAGCAATTACGATGCGCAGGACCAATTAGGCTGGATCAGGCGTGGGTGGAACGACGGAGAAGCTGGCGTCTGGAGATAAGCAAATCCAGTGTCAGGCATGACGATTGCATCGCGTCGGGTGATCAGGCGCGCAACTCAGGGCGCTGCGCTGGTCGCATTGGCGATCGGCACTTTTTACGTTATCCGCTTTGGCCTGATTGCAGCCATGTGGGTCAGTATCCTCAGCTCGCGCGACTTTATGGACGCTGCGGCGACGAACGCGCGTGGCGATGTCGCCAGCGCCGAAACCGATGTTTTCGGTGCTCCCGAGCACCGGATGACGACCCTGATCCGGCTGCACCGCGCCGGATATTGGTTTTCGACGACATTGGTCGACGCCCGCAGCTTTGACTTTCTGGTCGGGTTGCAGTGGCGGAACGACGACACGCTCGACCTGCAGCTCGATTTTGGCTGCGAGCCGCAGATGGACCCCCCGGTCACCCAGGCTGGCCCGATCCACATCGTCTATCACTGGGGCGATCCTGGTCATCTTCCAAAGGGAGGCTACGAAACCTTCCGCCGGCGCGACCTGCCACCCGAGCCCTGCCCGGCAATCGGCGCCGAGGCCATGCCGCGCGTCATCGAGCCGCCGCTGATGCCGACGCCATGACCCCGACGTCTTGACATCGACAAAACCGAGCATGACCCCGCGCCGCGAACCTACATGACTGGCGACCCGGTGGCACCGCCCGGCGCTTCGGCGCCGGGCGGTCGGCGTCCGTGACTATTGCGCCGGCGCCAGCTCTGGTGTCTTGGCCTTGGCAAAGGCCGGCATGACCTCCTTGCCAAAGCGTTCGAGCTGTTCGAGGCAGACGGCTTTCGGCACGCCGACCGAGAGGCTGACCGAGACCCGGTCGAGACCCGGATAGCGTTTTTCCAGACCCTTTAGATGCTCGACGATCTGCTCGGGCGAGCCGCACAAGACGCCGCCGGCGGCGATTGCATCCTCGATCCGCGGCAATTTCGCCTGCGGCGCGCGTTTCGGATCGCGCATGATCTCGATCTGCGCGTCGCTGAGCGCCCGCACCAGGCGCAATTCGCCAAACATCTTCATGTTTTCTTCGTAGAACTTGCCGGCCTCGCGGATGCCCTGCTCACGGCTGTCGGCGATGTAGAAATGGAAGCCGAAGCACAGCCTTTCGCCGAGCTCGAGGCGCTGGCCGATTCGGGCATGTGCTTCCTGCCAATCGAGCACGACCTTGTGCATCGCCCCACCCTCGGCCGAGCCGCCGCCGATCAGGCCCTGGATCCCGTGCTTGGCCATGAAATCGAGCGCGCGCCGGCTGCCGCCCTGGATCGGCTGCCAGCATTCGACCGGCCGCCGCAACGGCCGCGGCACCAGGCTCAGCTCTTCGAGCGTATAGCCGCGGTAGGGCACCTGCGGCGGCAGCGTATAGTGCTTGCCGTTATGGGTAAATTTCTCGTTGTTGAACGCCTTGAAGATGATCTCGATCTGCTCCTCGAACAATTCGCGGTTGGCCGGCTGGTCGAGCAATGGCGAGCCAAAGGTCTCAACTTCGCGGGTGTGATAGCCGCGCCCGACACCGAAGGTAATCCGCCCGCCGCTGAGGATGTCGGCGGTCGCGTAATCCTCGGCCAGCCGCAGCGGATGCCACATCGGCGCGATGTTGAAGCCGCAGCCGATGCGGATGCTTCTCGTCAGATGCGCCAGATGGAGCGCCGTCATCAGCACGTTCGGGATGCATTCGTAACCCTCGTGCTGAAAATGATGCTCGGCCATCCAGAACGTGTCGTAGCCGAGCCGGTCCATCAGCTGCGCCATCGCCTGCGCCTTGTCGAAGACGCTGGCGAGGTGCTCGTTGGAATAGCGCCGGTCGTTCACCGGGATCCCGCCATAGCCGACGTTTTCGATATCGACGTGTCCGGCGAAGAGACTGTCGAATTTTGTGATCATCGGGTGACCTCCAAGCGAGCGCCGCCGATCGGCTTTGGGGAGGATTGTACCCCGGCGCACGGTGCTGGCAACCGGCATGCCGCGCCGGCGGGATCGCCTCCCCGATCGCGACAGTCCGATTGTGGCCGCGGGTGGTCGTCGCTAGGCTGCGCCGGCGCCATGTCCTCAAAGCGCCATGTCCTCAAAGCCGCCATGCCACGATGCCTTCTTCCAGTCGGACGCTCGTTGCCGTGAGCCAAACCCGAATTGCCGCTGTCGCTTCGCTCGTTGGCTGCGTGCTGCTGGCGGGTGCCGCCGCCGCGGGAGTGCCGGCGAAAACCGGCGAGATCACCGCCGAACAACTCGACATCGGCCGGCTTCAGATTCACATCGAACGATATGGCGAGGCGCTGGGCGTCGTCGCCACGCTGATCCGCCCGCTCGGTGCCGAGATCGAATGCAACGGCATCTGCTATCTGCCGAGCAGCACCCGGGCGACATCGTGGCGCTGCGCGCCGCAGGAACAATGCACTCTGCATTGCGAGGTGAGCCCGCCGGTCGGCGGCTGCAATTGACCGGCGGGGGTGATGGTTCGGGCGCTCCAAATGGGGCTCCGGCACGGCCCGCGGCAAACCCTTTGTCCGGTCGTTGGCGAACCCGAAGCGGCGCAAATTAAGCACTCGCGTCCCGGTCGATTTTTTGGAACAATCAGGCTCCGCGGTCTCGATCGGACCGCGAACCGATTCGACAGGAAACCGGACTTGATCAGAGACAGGAACTTCCGTCAGCCGCGCCGCCGCGACTTCGACGATGATGGCTACGATCCGCACCTGCGCGAATTCGGGGGCTCGCCGCGCTTCGCCACGCCACGGTTCGAAGCGCCATCCGGGCCGCCGGTGCGCGCCGTCGTCAAATGGTTCAAGCCCGAAAGGGGGTTCGGGTTTGTCGAGCTGTCCGACGGCTCGGGTGACGCGTTTCTCCATGCGAGCGTGCTCGAGCGCAACGGCATTCCGGCGGTCCAGCCGGGCGAAACCCTCGAAATCCGTGTCTCACCGGGTCAGAAGGGCCCGCAAGTGACCGAGGTGCTCAGCGTCGACAGCAGCACCGCGACCCCGGTCGCGGCGCGCCGGTCGGCGTTTGGGACCACCGGGCGGCCGTCCTACGAGCCGACCGGCGCCTCGGTCGAGGAGACCGGCACGGTCAAATGGTTCAACGCCCAGAAGGGCTTCGGCTTTATCGTCCGCGAGGGCGGCGGCAAGGACGCGTTCATCCACGCCTCGGTGCTGGAGCGCTCCGGGATCGGCACCCTCAACGAGGGCCAACGGGTGCTGGTCGATATCGCCGAGGGTCGCAAGGGGCCGGAAGCCGTCAGGGTGCGCCTCGCCTAGCTTGCGGCCGGTCGCGCCAGCTCCCTTGGGGGGACGGGGTGGATTTCGGCGCGGCAATGTTTTTTACCGACTATTCGATGGGCCCGGGCGACCTCGGCCAGGCCCTCGAAGCTCGCGGCTTTGAATCGGTCTGGGCGCCGGAGCACTCGCATATCCCGAGCGCGCGAACGACGCCGTTCCCGCAAGGCGGGCCGCTGCCACAAAAATACTACGACGCGATGGACCCGTTCGTGACACTGACGGCAGCGGGGATGGCCAACCGCACGCTGCGGCTCGGCACCGGGGTCTGCCTCCTCGCGCAGCGCGACCCGATCCAGACGGCGAAGCTCGTCGCCTCGCTCGACCAGCTCTCGCGCGGGCGGTTTCTGTTCGGGATCGGCGGCGGCTGGAACGCCGAAGAGATGGCCGATCACGGCACGGCGTTCAGAACCCGCTTCAAGCTGATGCGCGAGCGGGTGGCGGCGATGCGCGCGATCTGGACCGAGGACGAGCCGGAATATCACGGTGAGCTCGTCGATTTCGCGAAAATGAAAGCTTGGCCAAAGCCGGCGCAGAAGCCTTATCCGCCGGTCATCGTCGGTGGCGCTTTTCCGCATGCGGCGCGGCGTGCGATCCGCTATGGCGATGGCTGGGTCCCGCATGCCGCCCGGCCACACTACCCGGATGTGACCGACTTCCTGCCGCAGTTCCGGCAGATGGCCGCTGACGCCGGACGCGACCCCGATCGGGTGCCGGTGACCGTGTTTGGCGTTGCGGACGATCTCGACCGGCTGAAGCGCTACCGCGAGCGCGGCATCGCCCGCGCCGTGGTCAGCCTCCCCTCGGCCAAGGCCGACGAAATCCTGCCGCTGCTCGACCGCTGGGCCGAGCAGATCCGCCACGTCTAATAGCGCCGCGGGAATTTTCGACCTCTATTACCCGAACGCGCCCATCCAGTGACGGCTTCGGGTGGAAAGCCATCCTTCGCCGGAGAGCGCGGCAACGACGAGGATGCGCCGTCAGCGGCCATCTGCGCACGCGGGGGGAACCGGTGGGATCGAGGTATAGCGGACCCACCAAGACTGCAACTGCGGCTCGACGTCGGCCGGCGCACACCGACCAGAAACTCCGCTGCACGTTTCTCGGTCCTCCCTGCGCTCAATGCGGGGTTCGCCAGGTCAAGGGGAGGCCGCGACAGCTCGGGGCCACCAATTTTGCGTCAGACCCGGCACTTCAGCGATCCGAGCCGTCAATGTTGCGTTGTCGAGCTCATAGAGCACAGCGCCGAGCCGCTTTTCACCGGGCATTTCCGGTTGCGGCGCGCCGATCAGAAAGCTCGAAGCCGGCGACCAGATATAACGTGTGCCGTCAAAGGCGAAATCTCGCGCTTTATGCAGATGTCCGCTGGCGACGAGGGCAACCCGGTGCCGCCGCACCAGCGCCAGAAGCGCCTCGCGCGGCTGCGGCTTGACTGACCAATAAGCGGTGTCGCCTTCGCCCGGATCCTCAAGAAATAGCGGCCGGTGCAAGAACCAGGCAATCCGCCGCTCTCCTGCTTCGGCCATCACCTGTTCGAGCCACAACGCCTGCTCGTCCTCCTCCGGCTCGCCGCTGCCCACCAGCATTGCGTCGAGCCCGACAAGACGCCAGCGCTGCGCGCCTTCTGCGACATCTTCGACCCAGCGATCCGGGCCGAAATGACGCTGCCACGCGCCAACCCGCTCGGCATTGACTGGTTGGCTGGCATGCCGAGGGTCGCCGACATCATGGTTTCCGGGGACCGCCCGCCAGCGGATTCCGAGCTCGTTCATCAGCTGGGCGGAGAAGCTTAGGTCAGCTTCGACGCCGGCGCCATCGGCGGTCACATCGCCGGTATGGATGACGAGATCGGGGTGCTGGTCGACGATCCACGCCGCGAGCGGCGCCCAATTCTCAAGGTAATGTGGCTTGTCCGGGCTCAGATGGGTGTCGGAAATCTGAACAATTCGCATTAGCGCCGCTTTCGGTAGAACCCGGCCACATTCGAACAGCCGCCCGACGGTCGGATGTGTGAAGTAGTTCACACTCAGCGAAAAAAATTCATGAGCAAGGTTTTTGCACCGAGAGTGCCGGCCTGTCGGAACAGTCACTTAGCTTGCGCAGAAATCCGGTGTGAGTGTCTGCTGTCCACTCTCCTGAGCCCTTCAAACTCGCCTCGGGCAACGGCCGGATCGGGGCAGGAATCGCTGTTCGGGTGATCGAGGGGATCGACGGCTGAGGGTCGAGAGTGATCAATCGAGGGTCGGTCACCTGATGGGCGGGGCTGGAAACGCGCCGCTTCCGGGTGAGGGGCAACGGTTCCTGCCCTTGGCTGGAGATGCGCCCCTCACGCCGATCTTCTCCCGCAAGCGGGGCGAGGGAGAATGCGTCAGGCGGCGTTGCGGTCGAGCAATTCGATGCTGACGCCCTGCGGGCCGCGCAGGAAAGCGATGCGCACGCCGGGACGGATCGTCTTTGGCTCGACGGCAAATTCGGCGCCCTTCTCTTTCAGCTCGGCAACCGCTTGGTCGATCCCCTCGACCCTGAGCCCGATATGCTCAAGCCCGAGATGCGGTGTCTGCGGCGGCGGCGCGATCGCCTGCTCGGCCGGCACCTGGGCGATGAACACATCAACGCCGCCGAGCTTCAGATCGAGCCGCGGCTTGCCGTCCGATTGCACCGAGCGGACGATCTCGGCTCCGAACATGCGCTCGTACCAGCGCGCGGTCTCCTCGACGTCCGGGCTGCGCAGGTGGATGTGATCATAAGCAAAAGCGGTCATCGCGTTTCTCCGTGCTCGATCGCGTCACCTCGACTTTAGGCCCGGCGCCGGTTCCTCGCCAGCCCGATCAGGCACCGCGCACCTGCGGCCGCTGCCGCTCGCGCCAGGCATTGTGGCTTTCCTTGGCGTCCTCGCCCCAGCAATTGCACGCCTGTGGCCGGCTCAGCGTCAGCCAGCCGACATGGCCGCGCCCTCCGTAAAGCACCGGCATCGTCCGCTCCTCGTCCGTGAACATCCCCGCATGGCCGACTTTGCCTTTTGGCCGGTGCGAATTGCCCCCACAATCTGGCGACGGTTGATAAGCTGCTGCAAGGACATGACCCGGCAGGACGGAGTGATGCGGGACCAGGCCGATGGCGAGGCGAGTGGCGGAGCGTGGCGGAGCGGTGCCGATCAGCGCCCGCCGGCAGTCCAGTCCGGCCGCTTTCCCGACAGTATCGAAACCCGCTCGTCGTGGCTGGCGGTGCTGGTTGCGATCTCGATCCTGACGATTTCCTATGGCGGTCCGCTGATCCTGGTGGTTGGGCTGAAGCCGGTCACCGCATCGCTCCATAGCGATCGCTCGGTCGTGGCGCTGGCGGCGGCGATGGTCTGGGTCGGCACCGGGCTCGGCGGCATCGTGATGGGTTGGGTTGCCGATCGGGTCGGCGCCCGTGTCACCGTGATTTTTGGCGCGCTCATGACGGCGCTGGGCCTGGCCGTGTCGTCAACCGGCCAGGTCTGGACGCTCTATCTCGGCAATCTGCTGCTCGTCGGATTTCTCGGCGGCGGTGCCCTTTATGCGCCATTGCTGGTTAACATCACCCGCTGGTTCGACCGCCGCCGCGGGCAGGCAATCGCGCTGATGTCGTCTGGCCAATACGTCGCCGGCGTGGTGTGGCCGTCGGTGTTGGAACACAGCATCAGCCGGTTTGGCTGGCAGGCGACGATGCTCTGCTTTGCCGTGCTGGTCGCGGTGATGATCGTGCCGCTGGCGCTATTGGTGCGTCCGTCGCCCGCACCCCGCCAGTTCGCGATGGTGGCGACCGCGGGCCGGCACCGCGCGCGCGTGCTCGGCCTAAAGGCGAACATGGTGCAGGCGCTGCTCGGTCTGGCGTCGTTTTTGTGCTGCGTCCCGATGGCGATGCCGGCCGGGCATCTGGTGGCGCTGTGCAGCGATCTCGGCTTTCCAGCGGCGCAGGGTGCGGCGATGCTCTCGGTGCTGCTCGGCTGCGCCTTTGTCAGCCGCGTGTTCTGGGGCTGGATCGCGGACCGTATTGGCGGACTTGGCACCGTGCTTTTGTGCTCGGCCTGCCAGGCGCTGGCGATCGTCGCGTTCGCGATGACCCAGAACGAGATCGGGCTGTTCACGGTATCGGCCGCTTACGGGCTCGGCTTCAGCGGGCTCATTCCGGCCTATATCGTCGCGATCCGCGAGCTGTTTCCGTCTTCCGAGGCGTCGTGGCGGGTGCCATTGCAACTGTTCACCGGCATGTCGGGCATGGCGTTCGGCAGCTGGTTCGCCGGCGCGCTCTATGACAGTTTCGGCTATTACGCGCCGGCCTTCGCCGCAGGTGCGGTGTTCAACCTGGCGAACCTGATGGTGGTCGGCTTTCTCGTGCTGCGCCAGCTGCACCGGCCGCGCGTGATCGTGGAGCAATCGGCGTGACTTTCTCCGCGTTACCGCCGGTAGGGTGACGGGTTGCGGGTCAGCCGGCGACTTTTTCGAGCTTGTGCAGCACGCGGATGCGTTTTGGCTGCGGCTCCTTTGAAAAGCGCGACCAGCTGCGCCCGGAGAGTTCGCCGACATAGATGTTGCCGTGCCGATCAACGGCGATGCCATGCGGCGAGGTGAACTGGCCGGGAGCGAGACCGGCATGCATCTTGCCGAGCCGCGACAGCACCTGGCCCTTCGATGAATGGATGCTGACCCGCGGCCCGATATTGGGCCAATCACGGTTGATCTCACCCGAGGGTCCGCCTTCGCCGATATAAATCAGCGGGTCGCGGCCGGCGGCCATGCACATGCCGTTCGGCCGGTGCAGATTGTTCCACTGCGTTTCGAACCGGCCATTGCCGTCGAACACCTGCACCCGGTGATTTTCCCGATCGGCGACATAGAGCCAGCCATCGGGGTCGCAGCAGATGTTGTGCGGCACGTTGAACTGGCCGGGGTCGGTGCCGGGCTCACCCCACGACATGATCAGCTTGCCGTCCGGCGTGTATTTATGGATGCGGGCATTGCCGTAGCCGTCGGAAATATAGAGCTCGCCATTTGGCGCGATCGCGGTATGGGTGCAGCGGCGAAACGGCTCGCCCGACATAAAGGGCTTGGGCTCGCCCGGCACACCGAGCGTCATCAGGATCCGGCCGTCGAGCGTGCAGTGCCGCACCGTGTGGTCGCCATCATCGGTCAGCCAGATCGTGTCGTCCGGCCCCATATGCACGCCATGCGCGCGGGTGAACACGCTCTCGCCCCAGCTGCGCAGAAAGTTGCCATCGCGATCAAACACCGCGACCGGGTGGTCGCCGCGATTGAAGGCGTAGACCCGGTCGTGCGCATCGACGCCGACCGCCGCGACATCGCCCAAGACGATCTCGTCCGGCACCTTCGCCCAATCCTCGCGAACGATGAACGTGTACTTGCCGCCGCCCAGTTCTACCGCCATGCGCCCTCTCCCAATCACAGCAGATTTAACCGGCCGGCATCATAGAACCGGGAGGCGGCGTCATGCGAGAGCCGCGGGCCGGCTGAAGGAGGTCCCTACGCCTCAGTCCGATTTACGACATCGGTTAAAAAATAGAGTGACCAAAGCACGGTAACGATCAGCATTGATAGAAGATAGACCAGAAAAAACATTCCAATCCCGCGAATCCACGCCCTCAAAAACATAGCGTTTTCGGTCCAGGTCAGAACAGAATTGTGGAAAATTTCTGCACCGCAGGCCACGATGAGCGTGATCCGAGAAATGAGAGATAACCCAGCAGATAACAGACGAACTGCCTTAGCA
>JBOHME010000089.1:0-16471 GCA_050729795.1 Allostellaceae bacterium
GACATGCAAATCCCGAATCGTCAACAGATCGTTCACATTCGCGCTCCGCCCGCTGGCTCGCCCGCGCGCAAGGCCGGGGAGCGGATCCCCAGAGCCTCGAAATTGGCCGCGGTCGCGGGGCTGAGCTTGAGGCCGCGGGCCGCGGCCGCGATCGCCGCCCGCTCGACCAGCTCGCGGAACCCCTCGATCCGGCTATCGAGCCGGATTGCCCGCCACCCGGAGCGCAGCTCGAGCTGCATCCAGCCGTCACGCCGGTCCCGCCGCGTCGAATAATAGGCGAGCCGGACCCGATCGAGCTCGGTCCAGCGGATGGTCGCACCAAACGGACCCGAGGCGGCGATCTTGGTGTCGGTCGTCTCGACCCGCGAGCCATGACGCAGCGCGGTGCGCACGCCGAACAGCGAAAACAGCGCGGCGAGCGCGCCCAGAAACGCCGCTCCGATCGCACCGAGCGGGGCCAGCGCCAGGATTGCGGCGGTTGGCACGAGGCCCGCGGCGGTGCGCAGATAATCGCCCAGCATCGCCGAACCTGGATAGGCATGCTGGCTCACGGTGCCGCCTCGATCACCGCACCCTTGGGTGCCGACGCGCTCCGGACCGGCGCAAAAACCTCCGCACCGCTCAGCCAGCGTACCGCCGGATGGGCGCTGGTCAGCCTCACGAGCCGATCGAGAAAGTCGCTGGTCGCCGCATCCTGGACGAGGTGATGGGTCAGGATGCCGCTCGGCTCGCCGCTGTCCGCACCGCCGAGGCGGCGCGCCCGCAGATGCCCGACAAGGCCGCCCAGCGCCGCCGCCTCGCCGACAAAGCCGCGACCGGTCCTCCAGGCGACGAGATCGACATGGACATTGGCCTCAAACAGGCCCGCCGCCGGCCAGGCCGCGCGGCGCGGTCCGAGGCGCGATAAGGCGGCGATCCCGCAGCGCCCGAGCCGTGGCAGAAAGCAATCGGCGATGCGGTTCCACGGCGGCGCCAGAACGGCGAGAGCGTGCCCGGCGAACAACGCGGCGAGCCGCGTCCGGCCGGCGCCGAGGTCAGCCGCGACCGCGGTCGCCGAGCGCTCCGCGGGAAACTCGCTCTTCCTTGTCTCGGATTGGTTGGCATGGTTCCAGCCGTGCTGCAGCACAGCAATTCTCGACCCCGAGAGGACCGATCCGGCGAGCCGCGCCGCCAAGCCCGGCTCCGCCCGCGCCGGGATGACCGCGAGCGACACTGGAGTGTCGCCGGCGATTTCGAGCAGGCGGTCGAGGCGGTTGCCCGCAGCCACCGCATCGTCATCACGCCACCACAAGGTAGCGGTCCTCCCTTCGCCCGACCAGAGATCGAGCTCGTGCGCCAGATCGGACCATCCTGTCGAGCGAACCGAGCCAGCCTCCGCGAGTGTTATCATCAGCCGATCGTATAGTCACCCGGCTCGATTACGAAACGCTGAAGTTCAATCCCGCCGGCCGCCTTCATCTCGCCGATCAACGCGGCGACGAGGCGCGCGGTGCGCGGCGCTCCCTCGGTGTCGAAGGCGAGCGCTGCCGGGCGGTGTGCCGCCGCGCCTTCAATCGCCGCGGCGAGCCGCTCCGGCACGAGGTCGCCCGCCGGCACGAGATCGATGACGCCGCGCGCGGCCAGGCGCTCAGCCCGCAGCGTCTGCTCGCTCTCGCGGCCCTCGGCGAACGGCACCACGACGGCAGCGGCCCTGGCAGCGAGGATCTCTAGCACGGTGTTGTAGCCGGCCTGGCTGACCGAGACCCGGCAGCGCCGCAGCAGCGCGGGAAAATCGTGGCGATAGCGCTCGATCACGACATTGGCCGCAAGCCGGCCGCCAAGCGCCAAAAATGCGTCCTCGGGCAGATTGGGTCCGGTGAGCAGCCGCCAGCGGAGCCCGGCGAGACAGCCGCGGCGCCGTGCCTCGAGCGCCGTCGCCAGCAGGGTCGCACCGACCGCACCACCGCCAGCCGAGACCAGCACCTCGTCAGCGCCCACCGTTGCATCGGCTGCGATCGGCCCGACCGGCGCCGCGACATAGCCGGTATAACGGAGTCGGCCGGTGATCTCTCCGGCTTCGGGAAAGCTCGCATCGAGCGGGATCAGCGCCGGATCGCCATGCACCAGCACGGCATCGAAATCGGCGCGGACGCGCTCCACGATCGCCCGTCGCCGCGCCGCGTCCGGCGGCGCCACGATGATGTCGCGCAGCGAGCACAGCACCAATGCCCGAGGATGGCGGGCGCGGGCCGCGGCGATCAGCGGGTCGAGCTCGAAGCGGAAGGCGCGCCGCCCGAATGGAAAGGCCTCGATGATCACGGCGTCGGGGGCGGCTGCGGCAAAGGCGGCGAGCAGCGCCGCGCACCGCGCCGTCCGCAGCCTGTCGTCCGGTGGCTGGCCGGCATTGTCGACGAGCCTCGCGAAACTTGCGTCCTGTGCCCGAATCGGGCTGAGCTGGACAACCCTCGCGGCCACCGCGCTGCCCAGCTCCGGCAATGGCTCGCCCCCGGAAACCAGCGTGACCGCGATCCCCTCGGCCGAGAGCGCTTCGCACAGATAGAGCGCGCGGCGCAGATGTCCGATGCCGAGCAGATGCTGGACGTAGAACAGGACGGAGCCGGTCATGTCGTCTCGGCCACCGGTCGGGCCGAGGTCCCGGATCGCGCCAGCCGCACAGTATTGGGCGGGCGCAGCCCGGCGATCACCGTGCCGAGCCGACGCGCGGCCGCGCCGATGTCGTGCTCGGCGAGCACCCGCCGCCGCGCCGACGTAGCCAAGCGTGCGCGCAGCTCGCGGTCGAGGAGCAGCCGGCGTACTGCTGCGGCAAACGACGCCACGTCACGCGGCGGGACGAGGAGCCCGGTCCGACCGTCGGCGACGACCTCGCCGACCCCGCCATCGGCGCCGGCGACAACCGGCAGGCCGCTTGCTTGGGCTTCGAGCAGGGCCATCCCAAAGGCTTCGTTGACCGCCGGCCAGACGCACAGATCGGCCGCGGCGAGCTCGTCGGCAAGCGCAGAAGGGCCGAGCGACCCGGCCCACGACACCCGTCCATTCAGCGGTTCGAGCGCGCGCGCGACCTCGGCCCGCGCGGCACCGTCGCCGACCACCCGCAGTGACCAGTCGAGACCGGTCAGCTCTTGCAAGGCGGCGCCGAGGAGCCGGTACGAAGCCAGCTTGTCGCCATGGCGCATCATCGCCACGCTGATCAGCCGTGCCCGACCGTCGCCCGCCGGCGGTCGCGTCCGATAGGCGCCCGCATCGAGAAACGGCTTGATCGCGACCCAGCGTGAGGGGGCGGCGAGAAGCGGCAGCACGCAGTCCCGGTCGGCCGGGTTGAGGCCGATCACCGCATCGGCGCGCCCGATCGCCGCGGCGACCGCGCGGTGGCCCCGGTCCCACGGGCCACCCGCCTGCTTTGGGGCGAACGAGGCTTCGGCGACGACATAGGGGATGCCGAGCGTACCGGCGATGTGCGGGCCGAGCCAGTCCGGCGCCTTGTGGTGCAGGTGATAGGTGAACCACAGCTCGGGGGCGGATCCGGGTGCCGACCGCCAGCGCCGCAGCAACCGCTCGGCGAGCGCCTGCCCGATGGTGGCGAGGCGCTCCTGACGCCGCTCGCCGCCCTCGCCTTCGAAGGTGCGGAACCGCGAGGCCAGCATTGGCACATGACCTGCCTGGCGCAGCGCTGCGACAAACAGCTGAGCCAGCCGCCGATCGCCCGAGGGCACCGGGTGATCGGGTGATTTGAGCGGCGCGTAGAACGCGATGCGCATGGCGCGGCCGGCTAAGAGACCTCGGCGAGCTCCGGCACGCCGAGGTCGGCGGATTGCGGCGGCGTGGCGTCGAGACCGAAGCGGCGTGCTAGCAGCACGATCCCCGCCTCCATCGCAAAGGCGGCGCGGACCCGCTGCTCTCCGGCGGCACCGAGGGCGCCGCGCTTCGTGGGATCGGTGATCAGCCGGGCCAGCGCGCAGGCCAGCGCCGGCGGATCAGCGGGTGGCACCAGCACCCCAGTCACCCCATCCTCGACCAGTTCGGGGATGCCCGAAATATCCGTCGCGATGCAAGCGAGGTGCTGGCTCTGCGCCTCGATCAGCACGTTGGGCAGGCCGTCGCGATCGCCATCCGCGGTCACTTTGGCCGCGAGCACGAACAAATCCGCTTCGCGATAGGCCGCCAGCACCTCGGGCTGCGGCAATGCCCCGCGCCAGGTGATGCGCGACGACAGACCCAGGGTCTCGGCGCGAGCCCGCAAGCTCGCAGCAAGCTCGCCGCCGCCGATATGAACAAGACGCCAAGCGAGGTCCGGCGGCAGCAGCGCCAGGGCCGCGAGCAGATCGTCGTAGCCTTTTTTTGCTACCGCCCGCCCGACTGAGAGCAGCGCCACCGGTCGTGTGGGATCACCCCCGTCGCCACCCGAATGCCGCACCGGCGCCGGTGCGAAGCGCCCGAGATCGAGGCCGTGATAACACAAGGCGATCCGGTCAGAATCTGGACTGAGTGCGGCCAGATGATCGCGGCCGTGCCGCGTGCAGGTTACCGCCCACTCCGCCTCGCCGAGCTTCTCGCGCTTTTCCCAGACCGGGATCGTCCAGATGTCCTTGGCGTGCGCCGAGATCGACCATGGGCGGCCGGCGATCAGCGCGGCGTAGCGCGCAACGGAGGCCGGAGTGTGCAGAAAATGTGCGTGCAGGCGATCGACATCATCCGGCAATTCTGCGGCCAGCACCAGCGCCTGACCAAACCGACGCACCCGGTTCGGGGTCGGATCGCGCCTCAAGTCGCCGAGCCAGATGCGGCGCGCGCGGCGATAGCCGGTCAGCCGGCGGGCATGTCGCCAGCCGCGCCACACCCGCATCGGCTCCTGGTAGAGATATTCCGGGAGATAGAGCCGGGCGGCCCGGATCGCGCGATGCACCGGATGCACGGTGCGATCGGTCGGCTGGCGCAGCGAAACGATCAGGATGTCGAGACCGCGCTGTTCGAGGGCCAGGATCTCCTGCGCGATAAACGTCTCCGACAGCCGCGGGTAGCCCTTCAGGACAAAGGCGACCCGGCCGCCCTGCGCTGGCTTGTCAGCCATGGTCAGGCGCCGATCCGGGCCCGCACCGCGACTCGTCCCGCGCGGCTGCGGTCGAGCCATTTCTTGGCCAGGCGGTTGACATTGGGCATGCCGTCGAGCAGGCCGGGGATCACGACGCCCGATGGTGCCGGTTGGCTCGGCAGCCAGCGCAACGCCGCCGCCATCACCCTTGGATCACGCCCCTGCTGCTCCGACAGCATCGCCACGAGGCCGAGCTCAGCCGCCCGCTCGGTGCGGATGAACTGCTCGAGCCGCGGTGCCGTGCGCGGCACGATCAGGGCCGGCTTGTCGAACGACAGGATCTCGCAGAACGTATTGTAGCCGCCCATCGCGACGACGCCAGCGGCGCGTGCCATCAGCGCTTCGAGCCGCGCGTTGAACGTCACCGCGCGAACATTCTTCAGCTGCGCGGCGCGCGCGGCAAATGCCGCCCGCTGCTCGGGCACCATGAACGGGCCGAACACGATCAGCGCAGGGAGCGGCAGCGCAGGGTCGTGCTCATAGGCCGACAGCACCAGATCGACGAGCGCGTCGCCATCGCCGCCGCCGCCCGGGGTGACCAGCAGAAAGGAGCCGTCGACGAGGTCCTGGAGATCCGGGGTCACCGCCAGATCGGTCGCGTTACGGCGGAGATAGCCGGTATAGATCATGCGTCGGCGCACGCTCGCCGGCACCGGCAGCCCGGCCAGCGGATCGCAGATCTGTGGCAGACCGTAGACCCAGATCTCGTCGTAATATTCCGACAACGCCGGCACTGCGTTCTTGCGCTCCCATTCGCTTTCGAGCGCTTCGGGATCGTCCATCACGTCGCGCAGGCCGAGGATCACCGCCGCCCGCCGCCGCTGCACCAGCTGCAGTGTGTCACGCACCTCGCCGCGCAGCCCCAACGGCTCCTTGTCGATAATCAGGAGGTCGGGGTCGAAGATGTCTGCCGTATGGCGGATGATCGAGGAGCGTATCGCTAGCGTCTCCTCGATGTCGATGTGGAGGTTGAGCGAGACGTACTCGCCGTTGCGCAGCTTGATGACGCCGGGCACGCGCACAAAATCGACCCGAGCGCGAAAGTCGAAGCTGCCGATGATCGGCGAGCCCGACAGGATCAGCACCGACACGCCCGGATCATCATCGACCATTGCGTGGGCGATTGCCCGGCAGCGCCGCAGATGCCCCAGACCGAAACTGTCGTGACTGTAGATCAGCACACGCTTCTGATGACGCCGACCGGCCACTCATGCCCCCCTGTGCCTGCCTGCAGCGTGACTATTGCACAGCACTGCTGGTGGCGAAATGATCTTTTATAAAGCGCTTCGCAACCCATGCCGCCTGACCGGCGCCACCCGCTGCCGAAACCGCGCCGGCCGCAGCGTCACGGCTCGAGGTCGGCAAATTCCTGCTCCGGATGGGCGATACGGCGCATTTGTGGGGGCTGGTCAAAGAGGCTGGCGGTTTTGTCATCAATCGATCCCCATCCTCGCGCAGATTTGCTAATAATTCGCGTGCACCCGCTGGACCGCCCGGCAGCCGGTGGATCGAACCACTCGCGACGGACGCGGCGACAGGACGCCGCCGCCGCGGCAAGATCGGTCGCAAAGGCGATGGCGTGACGATCGCGGTGAAAGCGCGGCGCCATCGCCGCCGCGAGTGACGAGCACCTTGCGGGTCCGGCCGGATCAGGCGGCACACGGCCGCGGCGAGGCGGTTCGGCCGACCCGCCAAGGCGGCCCGGGTCTGGGCCCGCTGCGGTCCGGGTCTGCCGGCGCTGACAACGAAGGGAGGGAGGAATGAGCCTGAAACAGGAGTTCGAGCTGCTCCGCCGGGTGCCGTTCTTCGCCGAGATCGAGCCCCCAAAGCTCAAGCTGCTGGCGCTGGTGAGCGAGCGGGTCGGGTTCGACCCGGGCAGGATCGTGGTCCAGCAGGGCGACCCCGGCAATGCCGCGTATCTGATCATCGATGGCGAGGCCGAAGTCGTGGTCGAGGCGCCGAGCGGGCCGGTGATGGTCGCCACTCTTCACGCCAATGAGATCTTCGGTGAGATCGCGATCCTATGCAACGTGCCGCGAGCGGCGACAGTGCGCGCCAGGAACCGGCTGATCACGCTGCGCATCGGCAAGGAGCCGTTTATGCGCATGGTGCGCGAATTTCCGAGCATGGCGGTCTCGATCATGCAGGAGCTGGCGCATCGCCTCGAGGCGACCACCAACCAGCTGCGCACCGCGCTCGCCGAGGTGGATCGGTTGCGCGAGCAGGCCGGTTTCGACCGCTGATCGGCCGACCCGCCGCCGATGAGCCGGCTCGACAGCTTTATCCGTCGGCTCGAGGCGCAGCGCGCCTGCCTCGACGCCGCCGCCGCCATGGTCCGCGACCTCGACGGACCGGCGCTCGAGCTCGGGCTCGGCAATGGCCGGACCTACGACCATCTGCGCCAGCTCTGCCCGCAGCGCGATATTTATGTCTGCGAGCGGCGGGTCGCCGCCCACCCCGATTGCGTGCCGCCGGCCCGGCTGCTGCTGCTCGGCGACATGCGCGAGACCCTGCCCGCTATCCGCCGAGAGCTCGAAGGCCGCGTGGCGCTCGCCCATCTCGACGCCGCGGATGGCGATATCGCGGCGAGCCTCGCGCTCGCCGCCGCGATCGTCCCGCTCGTCGTGCCATTGCTGTGCGCCGGGGCGGTGCTCGTCAGCGAACCGCCGGCGACGGCGGAAGGATTGGCCCCGCTGCCATTGCCGGAAGGCGTCGGAGCCGGCCGCTACCATCTTTATTGCCGCATCGATCGGCCCCGGGTCAACCGGCCCTGAATCAGTCTCTGATTGTCAGCATGACCGGCACGTGGTCGGATGCCTTGTCCCAGCCACGGCTGTCGCGGTGGATCGCCGCGGCGTGCAATGTCGCCGCCACGGGTCCGGTGACCCAGACATGGTCGAGCCGCCGGCCGCGATCGGAAGCGGCCCAATCGCGCGCACGATAGCTCCACCACGTGTAGAGGCGCTGCGGCGCCGGAGTGAAATGCCGGACCGCATCGACAAATCCGCCGGCCTCACGCAGCCGCTCCAGCCGATCGACCTCGACCGGGGTGTGGCTGACGACGTTCAGCAGCTGCCGGTGCGACCAGACATCGGCTTCGAGCGGGGCGATGTTCAGGTCACCGACCGCGATCATCGGCCGGCCGCCGCTGCGCTCGGCGGCGAACCATCGGGTCAGCTCGTCGAGAAATTGCAGCTTGTGGGCGAATTTCGGGTTGGCCTCGGGGTCCGGCAGGTCGCCGCCGGCGGGCACGTAAATGTTGTGCAGCTCGATCCCACCCGGGAGCATCGCGATCGCGTGGCGGCAATCGGCGCGGGCGCACCAGTCGCGCGTCTGCGACGCCTCCAGCGGGATGCGCGACAGGATCGCCACCCCGTTATATCCCTTCATCCCGTGCGCGAGGCGGTGGATATAGCCGAGCGCCGCGAACGCCTCGTGCGGGAACAGCAGATCGGGGGTCTTGGTCTCCTGCAGGCAGAGCACATCGGGTGCCCACTCGGTAATCAGGCGGCGCACATTGTCGAGCCGCAGCCGCACCGAATTGATGTTCCACGTGGCGAGCTTCATGCGAGCCGGTCCGTCGGCCCGGTCATCGAGGAGCATCCGCCAGACGCAGTGGCGCCCGGTCGGGGGGGAAGACCGGGCGCCTGCATGTCAGAAGCGTTTGGGGGAAATCGGGCCCGCAGGGGAAACGGGACCGCTTTTCGAGAGAGCTTCGCGCTCTCTCCGCTTCTGGATTACTGAGATAGGGTTCGGCGGCGCGAAAACCAACCCCGATTCGTGCATGCCGGAAACAAAAAAATCGCATGCTGCGGAGCGGAACGGTCACCGACTCGCTCACGCCGCGCGCACCGCGGCCGAAGGCCCTGCGCTGGTTGTACGGCAGGCTGCGGCAAAGGCGCTGAACAGCGCCGCGGACAGCGGATTCTCCAACGCCTTGAACTCGGGATGCCACTGTACTCCGACGATAAATCGTGCGCCCGGCAGGCTGACCGCTTCGATCTGACCATCGGGCGCCACCGCCTCGATGCGGAGCGCCGCGGCCGGACGATCGATCCCCTGCGAGTGCAACGAATTGACCACGACCGTGTCGGTGCCGGCGAGCTTCGCGAGCAATCCGCCCGCACCCAGCGTCACCGCATGCGCCGGTCCGTAGGCGCCGTCGGGATTTTCCTCGCGTGAGCGGTGATTGAGCCGGCCCGGCAGCTCGTGCACCCGCTGGTGCAGCGTGCCGCCGAGCGCCACGTTCAATTCCTGGATGCCACGGCAAATCGCCAGCACCGGCAAATCGCGGCGCACCGCCTCGCGGATCAGCGGCAGAGTCGTCGCGTCCCGTTCCAGATCGTACAGGATGTTGTCGTCAAGCGGCTCGCAGCCATATTCGCTCGGATGCACGTTGGATGGGCTGCCGCTCAGCAGCAGCCCGTCGAGCGCGTCGAGCACTGCCGCCACGTCGATTCGCGAGCCGATCGCCGGGATCAGCAGCGGCACGCAGCCGGCGACGTCGATCAAGGCGCTGGGATATTTGTCGGCAACGGTATGCACGACCCGCTCCTTGATCTTGCGCATGCAGGCGGGGATGCCGATGATCGGCACGGGTCGGGCTGGCGGCACGGGGTGGGCTGGCGGCACGGGTCGGGCTGGCATCGGCTGCGGCTCAGTTGTCGTTTTCGTTGAAGCGATGGTTCGGTATATACGGGTTGCGGTATACAAACAGGCTGGGGTCGAGCGCCATACCGAATTGCTCTTGCGACAGCGACACGGTCGTGACATGGCCCTGCTGATCGACAATGGTCCATTGCCGCAGCGCCAGCGGCCGATCGCTGAACAACATCGTCAAACTGCCATTGTCGGGCGCTTTCGGATCAACGACGGTGACCCGCAGCGTATTGTTGCCGCGCGTAAAATCGGTGACCACCAGATCGCTGAAGCTGATCGGCACGCGCAACAGGAACCAGGCCGGAGTGAACTTTAACCCGACCTTGGAAACCTCGGACAGCTGGGTGTCGACGTAGTAGACATAGAACCGGTCGGCGAGCAGCAGAATCGGGGTCGGTGGATCGTATTGGAAGCGCATCCGCCCGGGCCGCTCCATCCACAGCCACCCGGCGGCGCTGCCGCCATTGGCGGTATGCTGCTGGAAGCGCGCGGTCATCGTGCCGATGCTGTTCAGATACATTGCGATGCGCTGCAGATCGGCCTTGTCCTGCGCGCTCAGCATAGCAGGCCGCGGCGGTGTGTCGGCGCGCGACCCGGCAGGCGCAAGCAGCAGCGCGAGACCGAGGCAGAGCACGGCGAGCAGCCGCCGGCCCCAGAAATCGTGCTGTGCGCGGCCTCGGCTCGCCCGCCATTCGCGTTGCGCGATTGCGGCCATGCCACCCTTTCCCGGTTGCCTCCGTCCGACCAGCGGTGCCGAGCAGATGGGTTGGCGCCAGCGTTGTTCAATTGCGCTCAATCGCCGCCGCGCGCCAGAACCTCACGCTTGCCGACATGGTTGGCGGCGCTGACGACACCTTCGGCTTCCATCCGCTCGATGATCCGCGCCGCCCGGTTGTAGCCGATCTGCAGATGGCGCTGGACAAAGCTGGTCGATGCCTTGCGCTCGCGGCAAACCACGGCGACCGCCTGGCGATAGAGCGTGTCTCCCGAACCGCTGTCCTCCTCGCCGCCGAGCGTGTCAAACGGTGCGTCGTCGTCCTCGGTGATCTCGTCGAGATAATCGGGCTCGCCGCGCATCTTCAAAAACGAGACCACCCGCTCGACCTCCTCGTCGGAGACAAAAGGCCCATGCACCCGGGTGACCCGCCCGCCGCCGGCCATGTAGAGCATGTCGCCGCGGCCGAGGAGCTGCTCGGCGCCGCCTTCGCCGAGGATCGTGCGGCTGTCGATCTTTGAGGTGACCTGAAAGCTGATCCGGGTCGGGAAATTGGCCTTGATCGTGCCGGTGATCACATCGACCGACGGGCGCTGGGTGGCCATGATGATGTGAATGCCGGCGGCACGCGCCATCTGCGCCAGGCGCTGGATCGCCGCCTCGATATCCTTGCCGGCGACCAGCATCAGATCGGCCATCTCGTCGACGACAACGACGATCAGCGGCAATTCGCTCGTATCGAACGGTTGCGGCTCAAAGATCGGCTGGCCGGTTTCCGGATCGAAGCCGGTCTGCACCTTGCGAATCAGGCTCTCGCCCTTGGCGGCGGCCTCGGCGAGCCGGGCATTGAACCCGTCGATATTGCGCACGCCGAGCTTCGACATCTTGCGGTAGCGATTTTCCATTTCGCGCACTGCCCATTTGAGCGCGAGGACGGCTTTTTTGGGATCGGTGACGACCGGCGCCAGGAGATGCGGAATGCCGTCATAGACCGACAATTCCAGCATCTTCGGATCGACCATGATGAATTTGCAGCGATCGGGTGGCATCCGGTACAGGATCGAGAGGATCATCGTGTTGATGCCGACGGATTTGCCCGATCCGGTCGTGCCGGCGATCAGCAGGTGCGGCATCTTGGCCAGGTCGGTCATGACCGGATCGCCCGAGATATCCTTGCCGAGGGTCAGCGCGAGCCGGCCCGGGTGTTTTTCATAGGACGGCGAATCGAGCAATTCACGCAGATGGACCGTCTCGGCCTTGCGGTTCGGCAATTCGATCCCGATCACAGTGCGCCCCGGCACGACCGCGACGCGCACCGAGATTGCGCTCATCGAGCGCGCGATATCGTCGGCGAGCCCGATGATTCGCGACGCCTTGATACCGGGCGCCGGCTCGAACTCGTAGAGCGTTACCACCGGACCCGGCCGGACCTGCACGATCTGCCCGCGCACGCCGTAATCCTCGAGCACGGTTTCGAGCAGGCGGGCATTTTTTTCGAGCGCCTCCTCGTCGATGCTGGCCGCCTTGACCGCCGGCGGCTTGTTCAAGAGCTCGAGCGAGGGCAGCACCGGCGCCTCATCGGGGACGAGATCGAGCCGCGGCTGGCGCTCCTCTTCGGCGCGTTTCCCGCTTGTGGACGGACGTGCCGGCGGCGTGACGAGCCGCACCAGACCGGCGCGATCGCGCTCACGGGTGCCGGGCGCTCCGGCGGGATCGAGCAACGGCTCGCGCCGCGGCAGCGATGCCACCCCGGCCGGTCCGGCCGATCGGGCGCTCGCCGCGGCGAGTGGTGGCGCTGATGCGGCGTCGCCGCGCATGGCGAAGCGCGCCCGCCACCAGCGCCCGAAGAGCCTCGCGCCAAAACCGGCGGCGGTTATCGTCCCCCGCCCGGACAGCATCGCCATCCGGCCGGCACCGCCACCGGCACCGGCACCGAGATCGCGCCACTCAGGCCACGACAGTCCAAGGATCATCAGCAGCAGGAGACCGACCCCGGCCGCCGCCAGCATCGCGATCGGCAATGCCACCGCGCCGAGCCCACCGAGTGTGAGCAGGCGATGCAGTCCCCAGCCGACGGCACCGCCATGATCGATCGCAGCCCCAGCGACGCCGTGATCGAGCACCGACAGGGCGAGCGCGGCCAGGATCAAGGCGGCGGGCACCAACCCGAGCTTGCGCCAGAGCCGCGGCAACGGCCGATCGAGCACCAGCCGCAACGACCAGCCGAACAACACCAGCGGGATCACAAAGGCCGCGAGCCCGAGGCTCTGGCGCAGCAGATCGGCCAGCACCGCGCCATCACGGCCGAGAAAATTGCGCGCTACGGTATCGATCGCAGTATCGAGCGATGGATCCGTCGGGTGATAGGAAACGAGCGCGGCGCCGACCAGCAGCGCCGACAGCAGCAGGCCAAAACCCAGGGTTTCCAAAACGCGGCGTTTTAGTGCATCCAGCAACTCGGTCCAGCCGCGCCAGCGGTGCGCACCGGCACCGGTCGCAAATCCGATCGATCTCGCCATGCGTCCCCCAAGGCGCAGTCATCCTCGACCGGCCGAGGCCCCCGACCGCGCGGTCGGGGCAAATTACGCCATCACCGGGCTGCGGCAAAGCGCCGTCGGGACGCCGCTGTCGTCCGGCCGGACGATCAGCCGCCGCCAAACAGTCCTTCGAGGAACGGGTCGAAAAACAGGCGGTGGCTGTCGTATTTTTGCAGCGTCGCCACTTCCCAGTGCCAGTTGTCGTCGGCAGCCCTGCCCGCCGTCAACAACTGCCGAACCGCGCTGATGTACCCTTGATTGGTCCAGGCGCCGGCGTTCGTGTAGGCCCATCCTTTGGACCATTCGGGCAGCACGCGGGCGGCGCTGCCGGCAAACCGCCGCGACAGCCATTCCTCCAATTCCTGGTAGAACTGGTTGGCGTTCGGCGTGCCGGGAATCGTCAGCACGTCGAGCCATAACGCGACATCCCACTGGTTCTGCGCCGCGACCGGATCGCGGGTCAGCGAGGAGATGACCGGGCTCTGCGCCGTCTTGCCAGCCGGGGCGGCAATGTCGGCCGGATCGTCGAGCCCAGTCACCCGAATCTCGATCGCGGAATTGACTGGATATTGCGAGCGCGACCGGTACTGCGCCAGCATCCCGGTGACCTGGTTCGCAAAGTCGTGCACCGCCTGCTGCACATCGCGCTTTCGCATCTGCACCGCGTAGCCGTTGGCGGTGACCTTCAGCGTCGTGTCCTGAACGTAGAGCAACGTGTTTTTTGACGGGCCCCAGATATCGTGGGATGGCGGGTAGACATCGCTGCCGAGCAGGTTCTTGCCGTCGAGACCCTTGGCGGTCGCCTGATAGGCCATGCTGCCGAGCTCGGGGGTGAGGCTGCCCAGGATTCCGCCACCGCTGAAGGCCGCCTTCAGAAAGCTCTGCAGCAGCGGGTCGAGATCGTCGGCGAACGGGTAGTTGAACGGGCCGCGGACCTCGCGTGATGCGGCGGGCTTCTGCGGCGCGACCTCCCAGATGTGGAGCCAGGGATTGTCGGTGAAGGGGAACCAGATGACCTCGACCCGGCCGCAGCGGTTGAGAAAATCGCCAAAGCTGTTGGCGGGCGGCGCCGCCGACGGATTGCCCGGTGGAAAGATCGTCGCCACCGGCAGGTCGGTATAGCTGCGGCAGCGCAGATTGTAGTTGTCCACGACCTCGAGCACGACCTCGGTCAGGAAGGCGCGGCCGACATGGGCGAGGAACGCCTTGTCGTCACCCTCGCCGCGCTGAAACGTGCGCAGCGTGTAGCGGTCGGGGGTCGCCGAATGCGGATCGGTGACGACGGCAGTGAATTCGAGAATGCGGTTGCTCATCGAGCCGTAGCCCGATGGCATGTTGTCGAGCGGCGGGGTCGGCACCGCGGTGCCGTGCGCGTTGATCGCCAGCACCCCGCCAACCGTCAAATTGCCCGGCGCCGGCGTGTGCGGGAAGCTGTAGCCCGGTGCCGAACCCCTGCCGCCCGGCTGGGTCTCCAGAAACTGCAGCAAATCGCCCATCGTCGCTCCGGTGGCGACGCGCACGCAGGGCGGCCGACCGCCGCTCGGCGGGATCATCGCCGCCTGAAACAGGCTCTTGGTCAAATCGACCAGCAGCAGATGGTCGGGATCGATCCCGGCGGTGACGGTCAGCGGCGACCAAGTATGCATAAAGCCGCGCGGCCGGACCCGAAAACCGTGATCTCTGGCCCAGTTGCACACCGCGACGACGTCCGCGGCAGTGCGCGGTGCGCAGGTCCAAAGATTGGGCACGACGAGATCGCCCGCCCAATTCTTGAACGGGTAGCGGTCGAGCGGGATGCCGGTGGGCCAGTCCGGCAGGATCGTCGGGCCGTCCGGCGAGCCAACCAGCTTGATATCGAAATTCAACGTCGTGCCGGTCACCGCGTAGGTCGCGGTCTGCCCGTTCAGCTTGAAGACGATATGCTCGCCCGCGGCCTGGGTCCGGCCCAGCACGGCATCGACCACCGGCCAGAATTCCATCCCTTCGCGGAACGGCGTGGTCGCCAGATCGATCACCCGCGTCTGATTGATCGGATAATTGTCTGTCGAAATGCTGCGCGCGCCGTTGGTCTGGGCGACAAACGACATGTCAAAGCCCGCATTGTTGATGCAAGCAATCTTTTGAGCTTCCACAACGACACCTTTGGTTGAATCGTGCTGTAGCAACACATAAATCGCGGCCGCGCGGCACCGGCACGGGCCTGGTAGGTCGGCGATGGGCGGCAAGGCGGACCGGCCGCGGGTTGCGATCGGTCCGCCGGTGCCGTCCGGCTGGCATCCTCAGGCGGAGGGCTCACCGCCAAGCTGTGCCGCCGCGGCGACCCCTAATGGAGGCGGGTTAGCCGCCGATAGAATTGATTGAGGCGGGCTAGCCGCCGATCAGATTGATGCTGTAATTGAGCGTTGTGCCACGCACCTCGTAGGTGGCGGTCTGACCGTTCATCTTGAACACGATATGCTGGCCGGCCGATTGGGTTTTGCCGAGAATCGCGTGCACCTCCGGCCAGAACTCGACGCCTTCGCGAAACGGAGTGGCGCCGAGATCGATCACCCGGGTCTGATCGATCGGATAGGTGTCGGTGCCGTTGGAGGTTCCGCCGGCGGTCACGGCCTGGAACCACATGACAAAGCCGGCATTATTGGTGCAGGCGATCTTCTGTACCTCGACCATGAAGCTAATCTCCCATTGGAAATTCGCCCCAATCAGCGGGGCGATTAACCATATAATCCCCTGGGTTTTCTATCAATGGTTCTGCTCGGTGGCGGGGGTCTGGACAGCCCGGCCGCGACACCGGATGCTGGTGCGATGCGCGACGATGTCGAGCTCTTGATCGCCGGCGGCGGGCTCAACGGCCTCCTGCTCGGCATTGCCTGCGCCGGCGCCGGGCTCCCGGTCGCGGTCGTCGATCGCCAGGACCCGGCGGCGCTGCTCGAAGCGGGGTTCGACGGGCGCAGCTCGGCAATCGCCTATGGCTCGCAACAGGCGCTGGCGGCGCTCGGGCTGTGGCCATTTGTCGCCGCCGAGGCCGAGCCGATCCTCGAAATCCGCGTCGCCGACGACAACGCGTCCTTCTTTTTGCATTACGACCATCGCGAATTGGGCCCGGACCTGGCACAGGGGGCCGCGCCGCTCGGCTGGATCATCGAGAACCGGGTGCTGCGCCACGCGCTGATCGAACGCGCGCGGTCTCTGCCGGCGCTGACACTCCTCGCCCCGCTCGCCGTCGAGGCAGTCGCGACTACGGCCGGGGCTGTGGAGGCAATGCTGTCCGACGGGCGGCGAGTGCAGTCCCGCCTCGTCGCTGCGGCCGATGGCGCCCCCTCGCCGCTGCGCCGGGCGGCCGGCATCCGCACGCTCGAATGGCGCTATCCGCAGACCGCGATCGTTACGACGGTGCGGCACGAGCGCCCGCATCTTGGCATCGCGGTCGAGCATTTTCTGCCGGCCGGGCCGTTCGCGATCCTGCCGATGACA
>JBOHME010000090.1:0-16452 GCA_050729795.1 Allostellaceae bacterium
ATGATGGCGAGCGGTCGGCCCGCGGATCGGGAAGACCCGAATAATTCAAGGCGCAACGCAGCGCGTATTCTTGATTGGGACCCGATCAGCGAACTCCATCAGGGCCAGCGGTCATAGGCACCGCACCTTAAGGGCCGGACATATGACTGCACCCGACCATTTCGCCAAAACCGACCTCAACATCTTTCGCAGGCGGGGGCCGTCCACATATGACTTTTGCACAGCCGACGGGTTCGTTTCGCTATTCTATATAGGGCGTCAGCACATTTTCGATCCATTTCATGAATGCGCGGACACGGCGCGACAGATTGCGCCGATGCGCTACGACCAGGGACACGGGGAGCGGCCTGTGATGAAAATCGGGTAGAATCTCTACCAACGCTCCACTCTCTAAGTATCGGCCAATTCCCAAGAGTGGCGCCTGAATCAGGCCGAGGCCGGCGAGGGCAGCGGCTTCGTAGGTCTGCGCGCTGTTGACGTGTAGCGCACCTGGCAACTGAAGCGTCGCGTAGCTGTCGCCGTCCGGATATTCCCATCCATGGGGTCTTGCGCCCAACATCGTCGAAAAATGAATTGTCCGATGTTCCTGACGCTGGAGATCTTCTAGCGATCGAGGGACGCCATAGCGCGCCAGATAGGCGGGACTGGCAGCGTTGACCATGCGCAACAGGCCCAGCGGGCGGGCAATCAGCGTCTCGTCCCTTATGGGTCCAAGCCGCAATACACAGTCGAACCCCTCTTGAACCAGATCGACTTGCCGATCCGTGCTCGACACCTCCAGCTCCAACTCGGGGTGAGTCGCCATGAAATCCGGCAAGGCCGGCACGATCGTCGTCCGCGCCACCTCGGTCGGAAGATCGACCCGTAAACGCCCGCGAAGTGCCACGCGATCGCCTGCGAACATCGAGTGTAGGTCATCGACTTCAGCAAGCAGATCGCGGGCACGCGCATGAAATGCACGTCCGTCCTCCGTCAACTGCACGCTGCGCGTCGTCCGGTGTAGGAGCCTTACACCGACATCTTCTTCCAGCTTCCGGACCGCCGTTGAGGCCCTCCCCTTTTGGATGCCCAGGCTATCGGCCGCGTGGGTGAAGCTCCCCATTTCCGCTACCGTTATGAAAATGAGGATGGGTTCGAGATTCTGCATGTTCGCGCCTCGGAATTGTTCACCACAGAGAGAACAGTGCGTTCATTCCCTCGGTGTTTATCATACCTGAGAGACACAGTAGGTTCCGAATATGGGATCCCCCATCGGAGAATGACCAAATGTCCGAAACCATGAACCTGCATCCGGTGCCTAAAGCGATGACCATGGATCGCAGCCTGTGGGCCGGCCGGATAATGAGCGCGTTTGTCGTTATCGTTCTGGTGGCAGACGGCGCTATTCAGCTTTTCGCGCCGGCGCAGGTCGCGAGCATGTTGCAGGAAACCGGCTTCGCGATGGACCTGACCCGTGTCGTGGGCCCGATCATACTCGCCTGCGCCATCCTTTACGCCATCCCGGCCACCGCCGTCCTCGGCGCGATCCTGGTGACGGGCTTTTTGGGAGGTGCCATCTGCGCCCATGTCCGCATCGGTGAGCTGGGGTCGCCGCCGGAAATCATTTCCCTGCTTCTGGGCGCGATGACATGGGGCGGCCTCTACGCGCGCAATCCCCGAATCCGGGCCATTCTGCCGCTCATCCGTTGAACCAGCAGGGGCAGTGCTCTGTCCCTCAAGATCAGGAGAAAACACATGTTTTTAGTAATGGGAATCACGGGAAAAGTGGGCGGCGCAACTGCAAAACATCTGTTGGCGCACGGCAAGGAAGTGCGCGCGCTGGTCCGCAATCGCGAGAAGGCGTCAAGCTGGGCGAACCAGGGCGTGGGACTGGTTGACGGCGATTGGAATGATTCGGCAGCCATCGAGCGGGCGCTCAAAGGCGTCGAAGGCGCGTTTGTCATGTTGCCGGCTGTCTGGGCGCCCTCGCCCGATTACAAAGAAGCAAAGGGCGTGATTGCGAACTATGTCGAGGCGCTCACCAAGGCAGCGCCGCCGCGGGTGGTTGCGCTTTCGTCGATGGGTGCGAACAGAACCAGCGGGCTCGGGATGATCACGGCCTTGTCACTTTTGGAGCAAGGTTTTCGCGACCTGACATCCCCAATCGCATTTGTGCGCGCAGGTGGCTTCTTCGAAAACTTCCTCTACGGCTTGCAGGTCGCCCAGGGCGGAACGCTACCGGTCTACTACAATCCGACAAACCGGAAATCGACCATGGTCGCGACGAACGACATCGGCGCGGAAGTCGCAACCCTTTTGACCGGGCCAGCCTGGTCAGGACAGCGCGTCGTCGAGCTTGGTTCGATGGTCAGCGCGGATGAAGTCGCGGAGCAATTGGGTGAAGTCCTGAATCTCGACGTGAAAGCCTTTGCACTCCCGCGCGCAGGATGGGCGGCAGCGTTCGAACAATTCGGCATCCCGAAGGGCCACACCGGACCTGCCGAAGAAATGTTTGAGGCCGTGAATGCGGGATGGATGGAGCTCGGAGTCGAGGGTACGGAGCACGTAGCGGGTACGACGTCCGCACGCGATGTATTCGAGGCTGCACAGAAGGCCGTGTGAACTGCGGCGTTCACGGTGACAGGCGTATTACGGTGACAGTTTACCTGTTTTTTCGGGACGGGGCCACGGCAGGTCGGAGAAGAACAGGTGCGGTAGGGCCGGGGCCTTGTCGCGCGGAGGGTCAAGGCGCGCGGCCGTCTGCTCCTGCGGCTCGAACGGATCGGCCAGGTGGAGCGGCAGTACGCTCGCAGCGGCGTGTTTGTAGACGGCCGTAGCCGGCGCTCAGCCCGGCTTGGCTTCCAGGGCGCGGCGTACACCCTCGGGGTCGCGCGCGATGACGGTGAGATAGGCGCGGGCGGGCTGGTCCGGCTCGGCCCGACCCTGTTCCCAATCGCGTAAGGTGCCGACGGGAATGTGGTAGCGGCCGGCAAATTCCTCCTGCGTGAGACCGAGCGCGCGGCGGATGATCTTCGCGCGCGGCGTTGGCTTCATGCGCGCCAGCCGTGCCTGGGGCAAAGGTTGCGCGTCGGGGTCTTTGAGCGCGGCGGCATGGGCTTCCTCGTCCGTCATCGGGCGCATGGGTTGTTCGGGAACGGCCGCTCGGTACCGTCCGGCAACACCTCGACGACGGTGCCGTCACGACGCATTCTGGCGATAGTATCGGTCTTGCTCATGTCGCTCCGCCCGCCGGGCCGAAATAATTCTGATCCGTTCGCCACGCTCGGTATAGGTCACGTGCAGGATCACGCCCTCGCACATGCCCAACAGATTGCAGCGCTCCTCGCCGTAAGTCTCGCGCTCCGTTGATCCACTCAATCGCGTACGGATCGGCGAACGCCCTAACGGCTTTGGTGAAGGCGATGCCGTGATCCCGGAGGTTCTCGGCCGCCTTCTCGTTACGCCACTCGAAATTCTTATAATCCTGGATATAATACGGGATATCCGTAGTTTTTGCAAGTGGTGTTCAATGTAAATTATCTAAATCCCTGGGGCACAATTACGAAACCGGATTCAGGCTTTTAAGCAGCGTTTCGGGCGGGCGGGGCGTGGCCGTCGTCGAATTGCATCTCGAACGCGGTAAGCATGGCTGCGGTCGCCGCGTAATTGCCCATCAGTGCGACGAGATCGACGAGCTTCCTTCGGCCGAACAGCCGCAATGCCCGCGCATAGGTCGCGCTCGACACCCGGCGCGCGCCGAAAATCTCGCGGCCAAGCTCGATGACGATGCGGTCGGGTTCGGCCAGCCCGCTCGTGTCGCCACGGAAGCGGATCGTGTCGATGATCGCGGGCGAAATCCCCTCGGCCGGCGCCGCCAGCTCGTGCGCCGCCCATTCGAAACGGCTGCCGAGCTCGTGCGCGGTTACGAGGATCGCCAATTCTCGAACCCGGCCGCCGAGCCCGGCCTCGTTGCGCAGATAATGGTTGAGCGGGCGCGAGCGGCGCGACAATTCCGGGCTGTGCAACTGGATGCCGCCGGGGCCTCGTAGCCCGCGCAGGCTGCCGCCCGCGGGATCGGCCAGCCGGTCGTAGGTGTGCTGTCCCTCCCTATCCAGCTCCTCGCGCCGCGGCAAGGGCAGCCGGCAGCCGGATTCGGGATCGATATCGGCGCGCTCCCCAGTGCCGGGCGCATGATGGTGCGCGACAAACAGCGCCGCCAGCTCCTCGCAGCCCACGCGATCCGCCTCGTCGAACCGCGCCAGGCTTGGGCTGTCGAGATCGAGCACGCCCGAAACCGCGCCATCCTCGACAAGCGGCACCACCAGCTCCGAGCGTGCGGCCGGATCGCAGGCGATATGCCCCGGGAATTCGTTGACATCCGGCACCAGCACCGAAGCACCCCGCGCCGCTGCGGCCCCGCACACGCCTTTCCCGATAGGGATGCGCAGACAGGCGGGCCTGCCCTGGAACGGTCCCAGCACCAATTCGTCGCCGCGGCGCAAATAGAACCCGGCCCAGCTCAGATCGGGGAGGCCGTGATAGATCAGCGCCGCCATGTTCGCGGCATTGGCGACCAGATCGGCTTCGCCGGCGAGCAGCGCCGCCAATTCCACGGAAAGGTCTCGATAAATCTGTGATTTGGCGCCACTCATGCCGATTTCCGTCTGTGCCCGCGTGCCGCAACCTATATCCTTAAGCAAACCGACGATGCATCCGCAAAGGGGTAGGCGATGGATGATTACATCGATCCGGCTCTGCTGGGTCCCGAGGAAAAGTTCGCGATCGGCCAGCCGGTGCCGCGTTCCGAGGACCCGCTGCTGCTGCGCGGCGAGGGGCACTATTCCGACGACTTCAATCTGCCCGGCCAGGCCCATGCGGTGATCGTGCGCAGCCCCTACGCGCATGGCGTGATCCGCCGCATCGACACCGCGGCGGCGCGCGCGATGCCGGGCGTGCAGGGGGTCTATACCGCGGAGGATCTGGCGGCGGGCGGTGTGGGACCATTGCCGGCGCGGCAGGTCATGAACAATCGCGACGGCACCCCGATGCGGCAGGCGACGCGCCACGCCCTGCCATCGGACAAGGTGCGGCATGTTGGTGAGGCGATTGCCGCCGTTGTCGCCGACAGCATCGCCGCGGCGAAGGACGGTGCCGAGGCGGTTGTTCTCGACATCGAGCCGCTGAGGGCGGTTACCGAGCCGCGCGAGGCGTTGGCGCCGGATGCCCCGCTCGTCTACGACGAGGCGCCGGGCAATGTCGGGATCGATTTCCATTTCGGCGACAGCGAAGCGGTGACGGCCGCTTTTGCGCGCGCCGCGCACATCACGCGCCTGCGGCTGCGCAACAACCGCGTCGTCGTCAACCCGATGGAGCCGCGCGCGGCACTCGCCGAGTACGATGCCGCGCGGCAGCATTTCACCTTGCATGTCGGCTGCCAGGGGGTGTTCGGCTTCCGCAATTATCTGGCCCAGGTGCTGGGCGTCGGACGCGAGCAGGTACGGGTCGTGACCGACCGGGTCGGCGGCTCGTTCGGCATGAAGCAGCCAGACATGTCGGAATATTTCTGCATCCTCTACGCGGCGCGCGAATTGGGTCGTCCCGTCAAATGGAACGACGATCGCTCGGGCAGCTTCGTATCCGACACGCATGGCCGCGACGCCGACACCGACGCCGAGTTGGCGCTCGATGCCGATGGCAATTTCCTGGCGGTGCGCCTGACGATCTGCGGCAATGTCGGCGCCCGCTATGGTGCGGCCGGTCCGCCGACCAGGAACGCGGTTAGGAACACGCTCGGCGTTTACAAGACGCCGCTGATCGAGGTCACGACAAAAGTCGTCTTCACCAACACAACACCGATTGGCGCCTATCGTGGCGCGGGGCGGCCCGAGGCCAATTACTATATGGAGCGGCTGGTCGACACCGCCGCCGCCGAGATGGGCATCGACCGGGTCGAATTGCGCCGCAAGAACCACATCAGGCCCGAGGCGATGCCGTACAAGGCACCAAACGGCACGACCTATGACAGCGGCGACTTCACCAATCTGTTGAACCACGCTTTGCGGCTCGCCGATTGGGACGGCTTTGCCGCGCGCAAGGAAGCGAGCCGCTCGCGCGGAAAGCTGCGCGGCCGCGGCATCAGCGATTATCTCGAATTGACCGGCCCGCCCGGCCGCGAGATGGGCGGTATCCGGTTCGAGCCGAATGGCGATGTGACGATCATCACCGGCACGCTCGATTACGGTCAGGGCCACGCCTCGCCCTTCGCCCAGGTATTGGCAACGCGGCTCGGCATCCCGTTCCACCGCATTCGCCTGTTGCAGGGCGACAGCGACGAACTGATCGCCGGCGGCGGCACCGGCGGCTCGAAATCGATGATGACGAGCGGCGTGGCAATTGTCGAAGCCGGCGACAAGGTCGTGGCGGCCGGCAAAGAGATTGCCGCGCACGTGCTCGAAGCGGCCGCCGCCGATATCGAGTTCCGCGCCGGACGGTTCGTGATCGCCGGCACCGACCGCTCGGTCGGGATCATGGAATTGGCGGCGAAACTCCACGCCGGGCTCGAATTGCCGCCGGGCCTGCCGCAGAGCCTCGATATCGCCAATATTTCGGACGGCCCACCCTCGGCCTTCCCAAATGGCTGCCATATCGCCGAGGTCGAAGTCGATCCCACGACCGGTGTGGCCGAGGTGGTGCGTTACAGCTTCGTCAATGATTTTGGCGTCGTGATCAACCCGCTGCTGGTTACCGGCCAGGCGCATGGCGGCATCGTGCAAGGCATCGGCCAGGCACTCCTCGAGCGCACGGTCTATGACGAGAACGGGCAGCTCCTGACCGGCTCCTACACGGATTACGCGATGCCGCGTGCCGCTGACGCGCCGATGTTCGCGAGCGACAGCCACCCGGTGCCGGCCAAGACCAATCCCTTGGGCGCCAAGGGCTGCGGCGAAGCCGGCTGCGCCGGTGCCTTACCCTCGGTCATGAACGCGCTGGTCGATGCACTCTCCGAATGCGGTATCCGCCAGATCGATATGCCGGCCACCCCGGAGCGCATCTGGCGCGCCATCGAGGCCGCCCGCGCCCGCTGACGCCAAAGCCGTGCGTACAGCTGCGCCGCTGGCAGCCGCACCATCATTGCGCTATCTTCGCCATCGGATCGGGCAAAGCCGAGATGTCCCCGTAGCTCAGTCGGATAGAGCAACAGTTTCCTAAACTGTGGGTCGCGTGTTCGAGTCACGCCGGGGACGCCAAAATTCCAAATAGTTCTGATATGACTGACAATCGAAAACCCGATTTAGGTATCCCAGAGGTATCCCCGAATCCGAACTCGACACCCGGCGGCACCCCTGTGCCCTCGGCAGACGCCGACCGGGGGTCCGGGCAAATAACAGAGACGACGACGCGACGCCGGAGTGGCAACGGTGGCTGAATGCACCTGCCGCCACCCTATTCAGGGCGCTGACAAAGCTGCCCGGTTTCAGGTGCCGACAATTGCCGCGGACACCAAAGGCTTACCTGGCTATCACTTGTATCGGCTCCAGCAATCCGCGTAACCAGCCGGCCGCAAAAACCTGGCGCCGAGCTGCCCGGCGCCGACCAAAAGGTACGCGCCCTTAACCGTCGTCGGCTCTTCACTCCGGCCGATCGGCCTATAGAGCATTCCGCGGCTGATCAGCTTTATGTGCTGGTTGGATTGAATAAAAACTGCCGTCGAAACACCCGGCAGGTCGTTGCCCTGCGTCGGGCTCTGGTCTGATCATCGAAAATGTCGATTGTTATGTTCAACGCCCGCCGCGCACGCTCTAGCCGTACGGCTGCGACTATCGACTGGGCCAAAGGGGCCAAAAAGCCGCGTTGCAGGGGGAGGGTAGCCATGGATATGACGCGTCGCCTCGGAGCCGAATTCTTTGGCACCTTTTGGCTGGTTTTTGCCGGCTGCGGCTCGGCGTTGCTGGCCGCCGCGATACCGGGGGTCGGCATCGGCTACCTCGGTGTTTCGTTCGCCTTTGGCCTGACGGTGCTGACCATGGCCTATGCCGTCGGACATATCTCGGGCGGCCATTTCAACTGCGCGGTAACGGTCGGCCTGTGGGCCGGCGGCCGGTTCAAGGGCGCCGATGTGCTGCCCTACATCATCATCCAGGTCATCGGTGGGATCGTCGCCGCCGCCGTGCTTTATGTGATCGCATCGGGAAAGGCTGGATGGGTTCCAGGCAATTTCGCCGCCAATGGCTATGGGGACCTCAGCCCCGGCAAATACGCAATGGGAGCCTGCTTTCTCGGCGAGGCGGTCGCCACCGGATTTTTCATCTTCGTGATTATCGGCTCGACCTCGAAGGGGGCTGCGGTCGGGTTCGCTGGCATCCCGATCGGGTTGTGCCTGATGCTGACCAATCTGTTCATGATCCCGGTCACCAACGCTTCCATCAACCCGGCGCGCAGCACCGGCCCGGCTTTGTTCGCCGGCGCTCCGTTCATTCACCAGCTGTGGCTGTTCTGGGTGGCCCCGATCCTCGGCGCAGCGATCGCCGGACTGGTGACCCGCTGGCTCTACCGCGGCGAAGTGACTCTGGTCGAGACCGTCGTGGTCGAGGAACAGCAGATCGCCTAGCTCGCCCGAACAAAGCCATCCGCCGACCCTGCGCCGCAAGGCTTTCCGGCTCGCGAACCCGCAGCAGGTGGCCGGTCGGTCGCCAGTGTCGCGCGCGCCGCCAGGCGCTGATTGGGATCGGTGTCGCGCCACGGGCTCGTCGCAGCTAGTGGCGCGATGGTAACGGAAGACACCCATCCGTTAGCTGAATCGCACCACCAACGCATTAATCTGGTGGGCCGATTCACGAGACGCTCGGCAATCGAGCGTTTCGATCGGACCACTAGGATCGGCGCAGCCGGTTTGCCGCGATCGCGCCGTCCTTGATCACCAGCGCGATCTGCTCCGGCCTTTGCAAGATCGCCACATCGGCGAGCGGGTCGTCCCGGACCACGACAAGGTCGGCGAGCTTGCCCTTTTCGATGGTGCCGAGCTCGTCAGCCCGGCCGATGCATTGGGCGGCCCAGCCGGTCGCGGCGCGCAATGCTTGGAGCGGCGCCATTCCGGCGCGCACAAGACAGGCGATCTCGATCGCGTTTGGCGGATGGCCGTGGCCGCCGGCGTCGGTTCCGGCGGCGATCTTGACGCCGGCGGCAAGCGCGCGCTGCAGGCTCGCGACATGGTGCTCTTCGAGATCGCGCGCCCGCTCGCGGACATGCGGCAGCGGCGATTTGCGATGGAAGTCGTAGACCGCGAAGGTCGGCACAAAAAAGATGCTCTTCCGCGCCATCTCTTCGAGCAATTCCGGCTCCTCGTCGAGATAGCAGCCGTGGTCGATCGAATCGACGCCGGCCTCGACCGCGATCCTCAGACCGCGCCCGCCCAGCGCATGGCAGATCACTCGGCGATCGAGCGCATGCGCTTCCTCGACCAGGGTTTGCATCTCGTCGAGATTAAAGGCGCCGTCCATCGGTCCGTGCCCGGGCCGCGAGCTGGCGCCGCCGGTCGTGGCGCATTTGATCACATCGGCCCCGGCGCGCACCACCCGCCGCACCACCGCCCGCATCTCGGCGAGCCCGTTGACGACGCCATCCGGCAACAGCGGGTCGTTTGGCACGCAGCAGGAAAACCCCGACGGGCTGACGCGGTCGCCGATGCCGCCGATCGGCGAGATGATGACCAGCGACAGAACGAGGCGCGGGCCCGCGACCAGCCCTTCCTCGATCGCCCGCTTGAACCCGGCATCGAGCCCGGCCGCGTCGCGCACCGTCGTGTAGCCGGCGGCGAGCGTCTGCTCCAACACCTTGGCAGTCCGCAGGGTGCGCGTCGTCTGCGGCTCGTTCACGCCCCAGCGCTGCGCCAGATCGTAGCCGTGCATCGCCAGGTGGTCGTGGACGTCGATCAGACCCGGCAGCATCGTCATGCCGGACACCTCGACAATCTCGGCCTCGGCCGGAAATTCGCCGCGAGACCGCGTCTCGACCGCCTCGATCCTGCGATCGCGGATCACCACCGTCGCCTCGACTGGCCCGGCGCCAGTGCCGTCGATCAGCTTTCCCCCGGTCAAAACTCTGATCATGGCGAACCTCCACTGGGCTGCGCTAACCGATCCCGACAGCGCCGGATCATTAAGCCCCAGCCGCCATGAAACCGCAATTTCCAGCCCCGTCCGCCGCGGCCGCATGGACGAGTTGACACAGCTATCCGATGTATTATCTTGTCTAAGACAACCCAAGAGTAAAAATGCGCCTCGTTTTTCGTCCTCGGCCCGCTCAATGGCTCGGATCTCTGCTCACCGCCTTTCTGCTGCTGGCCGTGCCCGGCGCGGCAAGGGCGCAGCAACCGGCGGCGCCCGACATCGGCGGCATCTATCTCGTCGGCCAGAAATATTTCGTACCGCCAAAAATTTGGAAATATGGCAACGGCCAATTCAAGCCCGCGATCAGGAAGGCCGGGGTGGACGGTGTGCTGATCGATCCGACCTGGTCCGATGTGGCGCCCGGCTATCGGAAATATGATTGGAGCCTGCTCGACTACATGGCACGGGTGGCGATCGAGCAGGGCAAAAAATTCGAGATCGCGATCATCACCGGGAGCTCGACGCCAGGCTGGGTGTTTGCCGATCCGCCAAACGGCTACGGCGCGCAATCCGCGACTTTCGACTATATCCAATCGACCAAGCCAGGTGCGACCTGCGCCGCGCAAGTGCTGCCGCTGCCGTGGGACGCACGCTATCTGGCGGCGTCTGGTGATCTGCTCGACCGACTATCACGTCATTTGCAGAAAAAGGGTTATTACCCCGACCTCACGATGCTGCGGATCACCGGCATCAATACGCTGACCGACGAGTTGCGGCTGCCGGCGCAAACACCGGAAACCACCGGGAACTACACCTCGGCAAACAAATGCACGGTCAACAACCTCCAGCTTTGGCAGAGCTTCGGGTATCGACCGCAGCTGGTGCGCCAGGCCTGGCGGCACATGCTGCGGCAATACCGCCGAGCCTTTCCGGATAAAGCGTTCAACGTCGCGCTGATCACTTCTGACGGGTTCCCGGCCTCCACCGCGGACGGCGTCCCGGTCGTCGCTCCACCCGCTACCATGCAGCGTCTCACCGACGCGATGACCACGAGCCTGGTCAAAGAAGCCGCGCGCGAGCTGCCCGGGCGGTTTATTGTCCAATCGAATGGCCTGATCGGCAACCAGCCGCCGGATCCGGCCACGATCGTGGATGCTCGCAAGGCAGGTGCGATGCTGGCGTGGCAAACCAACGAGTGGAACCTGACCAGCGGCGGCGCCGCCTGCGCCGGAACCCGCGCCAAGCCGATCGCGTGCACAGCCGCAACCTTCGCCGCCATGCTGACGCGTGGCATCTTCCCCTATGGGACGGCGGTGCAGCGGCCGCTCCAGGCGCAGTATCTCGAAATATTTGCACCCAACATTCTCGCATTCCCGCACATCGTGCTGCACGCGCATGATCTGCTGCTCGCTAGTGGCGCGATGCCAGCGCCCACCAATTTGGCGCGATCCACCATCAAATAATTGATCTGATGGCTCGATTGACAAAGCGCTCGGGAACACGCATTTCGATCGGAACACCACGCGAAGGGGCGGCGCCGAACTGCGCCGCCTTGCTCCGCTCTCGGGTGCGGCCTGTCTGCGAAAAGCGCAGCGATCAGCTCGATGCCGCGGCCTCGGGCGTGGCTTTGAGGGCGTCGTGCTCCTGCGAGATGTCGCGATTTGTGTAATCGGGCAGGAAGGCAGTGGCGCCGATGCTGACGATCGCGCACCCCATGATGTACGCCGCAATCACATAGCCCGAGCCGGTGGCCGCAAACAGGGCGGTCGCGATCAGCGGCGCCGGGCCGCCGGCGATGATGGAAGACAGGTGGAAACCGAGCGAGGAGCCGCTGTAGCGCAGCCGTGGCGTGAAGCATTCGGCGATCAGCGCCGCCTGCGGACCGTACATCATGTCGTGCGGGATGAACGACAGCACGATCGCGGCGAAGATCAGACCCGGGAGCATCGTGTTCATCATTGCGAAATAGACAAAAGCGAACACCCCGACCGTGGCCGAGCCGATCAGATACATCCGCTTGCGACCGATCAGATCGGAGACGTAACCTGATAGCGGGATCGTTACCGCCGACAATGCGGTTGCGCACAGCAGCGCAGTCAGCAGAAAGTCACGCGAAGCACCGGAGACTCGCGTCCCATAGACGAAAACAAAACCGGCATAGACATAGAACGGACCCTGCTCTGCCATCCGTGCTAGCATCGTCAGGACGATCTGCTTGGGTTGGCGTTTTATTACTTCGAGCACGGGGGTACGCGCGACGCGGCGTTCTTCGAGAATTCGCGAAAATACCGGGGTTTCGAGAATCCCAAGTCGGATATACATGCCGATCCCGACCATGATGATCGACAGCCAGAACGGGACGCGCCACCCCCAGGTCAGAAAATGGCTGCCGGAGATCGCGCTGAAGGCGAGGATCGCGAGATTTGCCAGAAACAACCCGGCAGGCCCGCCCCATTGCGGCCAGGAGGTGATAAACCCGCGATAGGCGTTGGTGCGCGCCCATTCCATCGCGATCAGCGTGGCCCCACCCCATTCGCCGCCGATGCCCAGACCCTGAATAAAGCGGACGATCGTCAGGATCACCGCGCCCCAAATGCCGATCGAATCGTAGCCGGGCACAAAGCCGACCGCGAAGGTCGACAAGCCGGTCAAGAGCAAGGTCGAGATCAGCGTAACCTTGCGACCGATCCGGTCGCCATAATGCCCGAACAGGGCGGCGCCGATCGGCCGCGCGACAAACCCGACCGCATAGATGCCGAAGGCCTGCAAGATGCCGACATAATGGTCGGATGTTGGAAAGTACAATTTCGCAAAAACCAAAGGAGCAACGAGGACGTAGAGCAGAAAGTCATACGCCTCGATAATCGTGCCGACGGTGCTGGCCACCATCGCCCGACGCAACTGACGAGCGTGCTCAGCCTCGGACAGCGCAATTGCGCGGGTACCGGTTGTCATCATTATTTGTCTCCCGTTCTGGCACGCTGCGCCGGCAGCGCGCGCTATTTTTTTTCTCCGCCGCAGCGAGGCGGTCGAAGGGCGTTAACAATGACATACTAGCTAGCTTGCCGCGATGAATAAAGCCAGCCCCTGGCGGGGTAGTGTCCTAATTTGGGCGGGGCTCTCGCCGCAAGCTGCCCGCGGCGCCGGCCGGGTTACCGCGATCGCGAGAGACCGGAGCGCGTCACAACACCCGCGCGGTGGTGCTCTGGTCGCAGACCCATACCTGCGCCTCGCGCCCGCCCTGGAGCGCCTCACGCGCGGCATCGACCGCGTCGAGCAGGGCCTGCTCCTTGTCGAGATAGGCGCCATAGACCGCATCGCCCAGGGTCACGACCCAGCGCGCCTCGCGGCCACGCCGGCACACCTGGAACTCCATGATCGCCATTCTCCACGCTCCTCGGGTGACGACGACCGCCTTTGCGGTTCGGGCCGCGATGCTCGCGTTTGCGGATACAGATTATCTTCGAAAATACGATGAAAATAAAGCTGATTTCAGACACGAATTGACAAAAAGAGGGTAAATCGCGACGGCAGGGCAAGAACGTCAACCGGTTAACCTTGTTGCTCGCACCCAGCTTACTTCTCTTCGGCGGTGAACACGCCGTTCCAGTCAAACGGGGGGGCCTCGGTCTGGAAATGGGTGATTCGCCGCCGGTAAAGCGCGTAAAGCGGGGCCATCTGGCGCGCCGCGCGCAATCGGGCGTCGTCGAGCAGCTGCAGCGCGTTCGTCCAATCCTGCTGGCGGTAGGCGTGCAGCAGGGCCCGGTGCCGATCGCCGAACTCGCCGACGGCGATACGCTCGGGCGGCAGCGTGTAGACCCGCCCGGCCCGGCTCTTGCCCTTAACCGCGACGAGATCGACCTCGATCAGCGCCGCGGCGATCTCGGGATCGCCGAGATTGGCGGCGGTATCCTCGCCGATCACCAGATCGACACCATAAACCTTGCCGAGGCCTTCGAGGCGCGCCGCCAGATTGACCGGGTCGCCGAGCAGCGAATAGTCGAAATGCTGCTGCGAACCGAAATTTCCGACACAGCATTCGCCGGTGTTGATGCCGATGCCGATCTCGACCGGGCGAAACGGCTTGTCCGGCGCCGCTTCCCGCCGCCACACTTGGTTCAGCTCAACCAGCTTGGCGCGTATCGCCTGGGCCGCGAGCACCGCGTTGCGGGCATGATCGGGATCGTCGAGTGGCGCGTTCCAGAACGCCATGATGCAATCGCCGATATATTTGTCGATGGTCCCCTTCTCGTCCGTGATGATCTCGGTCATCGGCGCCAGAAAGCTGTTCATGAAGTGCGTCAGAGCGCGCGCGTCCATGCCCTCGGCCATGCTGGTGAAGCCGCGGATATCGCAAAACAGGATCGTCATCATCCGGTTCTGGCCACCCAGCACCAGCCGTTCGGGGTGGGCCGCCAGCTCCTCGACATAATGCGGCGACATGAAATGCGAGAAGGCGCTGCGGATTTCGCGCTGCCGCGCTTCGGTGCGCAGATGGCCGAGCAGCGTCGTCATCAGATAGACGAGCGTGATGACCGCCCACGGATAGACCGGGTCGAGCAGCAGATGCGCGTATTGGAAGGCGAGCCACGAGCCGCCGAGCGCGGTCGCCACCGCAGCCCCGCCAAAGGTGGCGCTCCACAGCGCACCAATCCGGGGCACGATCAGGATCAACCCCGACCCGACCGCGATGGTGAACAGGATTTCAGCGCCGACCGCCCAATCCGGCCGCTTCAAATAATCACCATGCAGGATCTCGTCGAGCAGCTGGGCATGAATTTCGACCCCGGGCACCGCCGGCTTCAGTGGCGTCGCCTGCTGGTCGTTGATGATCCCGGCAGCCGACGTCCCCACGAGCACGATGTGCCCGGCAAACAATGCCGGATCGACCTTGCCGGCGAGCACGGCGGCGGCGGAAACGGTGCGATGGGGGTCGCGCGCCGCATAATACAGCGTGACCCGCCCGGCGGCGTCGGTTGGCACCGTCAACGGGCCGATGCGCAGCGCGGTCAAGCCGGTGGCTTCGCCAAAATCGTTCTCTCGATTGGCGCCGGCGGCGCGGCCGACATAAGTCGTCGCGCCAAAGGCCACGCGCAGCGCCTCGGCGGCCAGCGACGGGTAGGGCTTGCCGTTCAGGGTCAGGATCAGCGGCACCCGGCGCACGACATGGTCCCAGTCGAGATATTGATTGAGAAACCCGTTGCCGGCGGCGGCCGCCTCCAGCTCGGGCAGGTTCGGTATCGCGCCGCTGTAGCGCCCGACGTGGCCGAGCGGATCGTCGCCGGCAAACGCAAAACCGGCCTTCTCGGCCGGCGCCCGGCTGCCGCCCCGGTCGCTCAGGATAAAGCCGGTCACGACCGGGACCTTACGCATCGCCGCGGCAAGCTGCCGATCAGGATCCGGCAGCCCGTGCAGCAGCTGATCGGCGGCGGCGGGGCCGATGCCGTTGCTGGCGAGCAGCCCCAGCAGCAGCTGGGGAGAGGTCCGGTCGGGCTCGGCGAAATCGATGTCGAATGCGACCACCGCGGCTCCGGCCGCGGCCAGCCGGCCGACCAGCCGGCCGACGATTGTGCGCGGCCAGGGCCATTGACCGATCTCGGCGAGGCTCTTGTCGTCGATATCGACGATACGGATCGGCGAATGTCCGGGTGTCCGCGGCAGTGCACGCTGATAGAGATCGAATGCGAGCAGCGACAATCGTCCGAGCAGGTCTGGGATCGCCAGCCGCAGCCCGATCGAAGCCAACAGCACGGCAAACGGCAAAAGCTGCAGCAGACCGCGACGGAAAGGGGGGAGCAGGCGCATCTGTCAACCGGACCCGAAAGCCCGCGGCATCTTCTATCCACGGGCAATACTCGCCATCGGCCCGAACTGCAAATGACTTGCCCAAACACGCCGGCGTCCCCAGTGTTTCAGATGCGATGACCGAGACGATCGAACCGCCGCCACGCGGCGAGCTCCGAGAGACCGCAACATTGCGGCCGCCGACCGAGGCGAAAAAGGCGAAGCTGATCGCTGCCGCAACAGCCCTCGCCGAGGAGGCGCTCGACCCGGCGGAACGCGATGCCGCGGGCCGGCTGCTCGCCGGGCTCTACCGGCACGTGCCACCAGCCGAGATCGCCCGCCGCCGGCCGCGTGATCTCGCCGGCGCCGCGCTATCGCTGTGGCGGCTCGCTGGCCGCCGCCGCGCGGGCCAGGCGAAGATCCGTGTCTACAACCCCGAGGCGGTCGATGATGGCTGGTCATCGCCGCACACGATCGTCGACATCATCAACGACGACATGCCGTTTCTCGTCGATTCGGTGACTGGTGCGATCAATGCCCGCGAGCGCGTCGTGCATCTCGTGATCCACCCAGTCCTGACCAT
>JBOHME010000091.1:0-16387 GCA_050729795.1 Allostellaceae bacterium
GCTCTAGGCGCGCGGTCTCACCCGCCGTCCGGGGCTGGTCGTCGCGGCGACGCGCTGGCTCGACGCCGGCAAGATCGATTATGCGCTCGAAGGCCGGCTGCCGGTGATCTGTCTCGGCGACGATCCGCGCGAATACGGCATCATCGCGCCAGTCGCCGACTATGCCGGCGCCGATGTGCTGATCATCGCCCCGCGCGTCTCGCCGGCCGAGATCAGCGCCCGCTTTGGCGGACTGTTCCGCTCGATCGCGACATTGCCGTCGGCGACGCTGTTGCATGACGGCCATCCGGCGCTGGGCGTGCCGCTCTATCTCGGCCATGATCTGCGTCCGGAGGGGTGAGCGGCTAGCCCGGATTTCTCACCGGGTGCTGGGGCCGGCGGCGATATTGCGGATACCCTTCGAAATCGTAGGCAAGGTAAAGGCGATAGCGGCGCGTCATGCCCGGTCCGATCGCGATCGTGATCGGCGGCAGCGGCACCATTCTGGCAAAGCTCGGCCGCATCTCGTGGGCAAGGTGATGCACCGACACCAGCACGAAATCTTCGCCGCGATATTGCCGCATATTGTTGGTCAGGTCCCATTCGTCCTTGACCCGATCCATCAGCTCCCATTTGACGGCATCCATCGGGTGCGGGCGGACATAATAGATCAGCGCGGCCACCAGTTCCCGGTCGTCCGCCAAAAGCGTGAAGCCCGGATGGCGGGCCAGCACCGCACCGACCTCGGCGCCGAGCGCACGCCAGCCCTGCAGCCGGGCGAGCGGATCGTACCGGGCCGGCATATCGAGGCCGACCGCGGTGAGCGCCTGATAGCCGGTGAACATCACGACCGCCGCCGCGACATCGAGCGCGACCGATGCGGCGACAAACCGGCGCCACCCGTGGCGCAACGCCCAGGCGACGACCAGCACCGTTGCCGACAGATAAGCCGGTGCCGCCCAGTTGGGCTCGGCCCGCGACAGCAGGCTCACCATCAGCATCATCATGAGTGTCGGCAAGGCGAAGACCGCGAGGAGTTGCGCCTGCGGCTCGCGCAGCAGCCGCGGCGTCGCGGTGGCGACCAGCAGTGCCGCGAACAACAGCGGCCCGAACACGGCAAATTGCGAGCCGAAAAAGCGCAGGGCCGCGAGCGGGTGGAACAGCGGCCCGACGAGATCGGCATCATCGCGCGTGTGCAGATAGCTCACAAACCCGTTGCTCCAGTTCCACCAAAGGTTTGGCGAATAGAGCACCAAGGCGATGCCGATGGCGACGAGCAAGGCCGGCAGATGGCGGCGCTCGGCGCGCACCAGCAGCACAAACCCCAGCGATGACAACAGCCAGTAGGCCATCGCGTATTTGGCGAGGAGGCCGAAACCGGCGGCGATACCGACGCCGACCCACCAGCCCCAGCCGCTATCCGACCGTGCCCGGATAAACGCGTAGAGAGCGGCCGCCCAGCACAGCAGCAACGGCGCGTCGGTCGACATGATAAACGCCGAAACCGAGACGCCCGGCAGCGTCGCATAGGCGATCGCCGACCACAGCCCGACCCGGCAATCGTAGAGCCGCGCGCCGATCGCATAAACGAAGATCGCGGTCCCGGCATGCAGCAGCGGCGCGGCAAGCCGGATCGCGAACTCGCTGTCGCCAAACAGAGAGGTGGTCAGCGCGATCAGCCAGGCGACCAGCGGCGGCTTCGAGTAGTAGCCGAACGCCAGATGCTTGGCCCAAAACCAATACTGCGCCTCGTCCGGATAGAGATCGTACGGCTGCAGCCACAACCAAAGCAGCCGGAGTGCCGTAATCGTGCCGACCACGACGAGCATGATCGCCGCCGGGGTGCGGATCAGCGGAACCACCCGATCCGGCTGGCGAACGACATCCGCGGGTTCGATGGTCATGCGCGGTGTTGCCCTGCGACCGCCGGCGCCGCCGTCAACGGCAGTTCGTCCCGGCGATCGGGCGCGATACAGGCTCTGCCGCAGAGCCAGTCATTCCTGCAATTCCGCGACTTGCGCTGCGGTCAGATAGCGGGTTTTGCTGCCGCGCAGCATCAGATAGAGCTTCGCGGTTTCTTCGAGCTCTTCGATCGCGTTGACCGCGGCATCGAGATTGGACCCGGCAACGACCGGCCCATGATTGGCCAGCAAGACGGCATGGTGCCGGCCGGCAAAGCCGCGCACCGCCTCGGCCAGCGCCAGGTCGCCGGGGCGAAAATAGGGGACGAGCGGCAGCTTGCCGACGCGCATCACGTAATAGGCGGTGATCGGCGGCAGAACATCTGCGGGGTCGATCTCGGCGAGGCAGCTGACCGCGACCGAATGCGTCGAGTGCAGGTGCACGACTGCCCCGGTACCCGCGCGCTCCGCATACATGACGCGGTGCAAAAAGCTTTCCTTGGTCGGCGGGTCGCCGGACACCAGGTTTCCGGCATCATCGAGCTTCGACAATCGCGCCGGGTCGAGCCGGCCGAGCGAGGCGTTGGTCGGGGTCATCAGCCAGCCATCGCCGACCCGCATGCTGATATTCCCGGAAGAGCCGGCGGTCAGGCCGCGGGCAAAGATCGAGGCGCCGATCGTGCAGATCGCCTCGCGCTGTTTCGCGTCGCTCACTGCGTCGCTCCCTCGGACAGAACGGTAAAGGCGCGCAGAAAAAAGTCGGGGCCGCCAAAATTGCCGGATTTGAGCGCCAGCGCCAGGACCGGCTGGCCGGGGCTGCGCGGGAGACTGGCGGTCCAGGGCACGCCCGGGTCGATCTGGCGGCCGATGCGCAGACCCGCGACACCGAGCGCCTGCACCACCGCACCGGCGGTCTCGCCGCCGGCGACCACGAGCCGCCGCACGCCGCGCTCAACGAGATTGCGGGCGATCGTCGCCATGATCTCCTCGACCAGCGCCCCGGCGCGCGCGCCCCCGAGCCGGCGCTGCACCGCAGCGACCTCGTCCGGTGGTGCACTGGCCGAGATCAGGATGGGCTCGCCGCCGAGCCGTGGCTGCGCCCAGGCAACCGCCTCTGCGGCAATATTGCGGCCATCAGCTGCCGCCACCGGGTCGATCGTGAAAACCGGCTGGCGCTCGCGCATATACGCCACCTGCGCCAGGGTGGCGGTCGAGCACGATCCCGACAAGACCGCAGCGGCGCCCGACACCGCCGGCAATGCGTCGGCGGCGGCGCTGTCGCCGAGCAACCCCTGACGACGGAAATTCTGCGGCAGCCCAAGCGCGATGCCCGAGCCACCAGTGATTAGCTTGAAATCGCACGCCGCGGCACCGATCGCTTCGAGATCGCGGTCCGCGATCGCGTCGACGATCGCATGGGCAAAACCGTCCCGGCGCAATGCCGCAAACGCATCACGAATGGCCCCTGCCCCGCCGCCGACGATCGCCTGCGGCACCAGACCGACCTTGCCGCGGCTCTGGCGCTGCAAGACCCGCACCAGCGAGGGGTCGCGCATCGGTGTCAGCGGATGGTCGCACATCCCCGATTCGGACAGCAGCACGTCGCCGACAAACAGATACCCCTTGAAGATCGTGCGGCCCGCCTCCGGGAATGCCGGACAGAACAATGTGAAATCGGTACCGAGCGCGGCCATCAGCGCCTCGGCGACCGGACCGATATTGCCGGCATCGGTCGAATCGAAGGTCGAGCAGTATTTGAACAGGATCTGCCGCGCCCCCGCCCGTTGCAGCCAGGCGAGCGCCGCAAGGCTCTCCGCGACCGCCTCGGCCGCCGGCACCGTCCGGGTTTTCAGCGCCACGACCACCGCCTCGGCATCGGGCGGATCGGTCGTCGGCGCCGGCACGCCGATCAATTGCACGGTGCGCATGCCGCCTCGCACCAGTGTATTGCACAGATCGGTGGCACCGGTGAAATCGTCGGCGATCGCTCCCAATAAAATAGCCACGAGCGGCCTCCCTTGCGTTCGCCTGCGGGCCGGCAAAGAGTAGCGATCCGCTGCGCCGCCGGCAAATGGGCCGGCCGTCGCACCAGCGCGCTTCGGGGAGGGCATCCCGTGCCGAAATTCGCCGCCAATCTGAGCTTCATCTTTCAGGAAATCGGGTTTCTCGACCGCTTTGCCGCCGCCGCCCAATGCGGCTTCAAGGCGGTCGAATATCTCGGCGCTTACGACCACCCGCCGGAAACCGCCGCAGCCCAGCTGGAACGGCATGGCCTCACCCAGGCATTGTTCAACATGCCGCCCGGTGATTGGGCGAAGGGCGAACGCGGTCTCGCGGCGTTGCCGGGCCGGGAAGCGGAATTCCGCGCCGGCGTGGACGAGGCACTTGTCTACGCCAAGGCGACCAAATGCCGCCTCGTGCACGCGATGGCAGGGCTGGTGCCGGATGGGCACGATCGCGTCGCGGCCGAACGCAGCTATGTTGCCAATCTGCGTTATGCGGCCGAGCGGCTGGCGCCCGAAGGTGTCACCGCGATCATCGAGCCGATCAATACCCGTGACATCCCCGGCTATTTTCTGAACACGACGACGCAGGCGATGCGAGTGATCGACCAAGTCCGCCACCCCAATCTGCAGCTGCAGCTCGATCTCTACCATGTGCAGATCATGGAGGGCGATCTCGCCCATCGCATCCGCGCATTGGCTGGACGCTATCCGCATATCCAAATTGCCGGCAACCCCGGTCGGCATGAGCCGGATATCGGCGAAATCCACTATCCCTACCTGTTCGACCTGCTCGACGAGATCGGCTATGCCGGCTGGATCGGCTGCGAGTACCGTCCCAAAGCCGAAACCCGCGCCGGGCTCGGCTGGGCCAGCGAATACGGCATTCGGGGCTGAGCGGTGCGGATCGTCATCACCGGCGGCTGCGGTTTTCTCGGCCGGCGTCTCGCTTTTTTGTTGCTGGAGCGCGGCAGCGCGCTCGGGCCGATCGACGAGCTGGTGCTGTTCGACAACACCGCCCCGGCATCGCCGTTACCGGAGGACGCGCGGGTACGGCTCGTCACCGGCGACATCGCCGATCGCGACACGGTGCGCCACCTGCTGGCACCTGGAGCAGCCGTCGTCTTTCATCTCGCCGCGGTGGTCAGCGCCGAGGCCGAGGCCGACACCAATCTTGGGCTGCACGTCAATCTCGACGGCACCCGCGCGGTGCTCGATGGCTGTCGCGCGCTCGGCACCTGCCCGCGCTTTGTGTTCGCCAGCTCGCTCGCGGTCTATGGCGGCGCGCTGCCGCCCGTGGTTGGCGACGACACGGCGCTGACCCCGCAATCTTCCTATGGCACGCAAAAGGCGATCGGCGAATTGCTGGTCAACGATTACAGCCGCAAGGGCTTTGTCGATGGCCGCGCGCTCAGGCTCCCGACCGTGGTGGTGCGTCCGGGCCGGCCCAACCGTGCGGCCTCGACCTTCGCCTCATCAATAATCCGCGAGCCCCTGGCTGGAAAGGAGGCGATCTGTCCGGTTTCGCCTGACATCGTGATGGCGCTCGCTTCGCCGCGCCGCGTCGTTGCCGCGTTGCACCGCGCCCATGAGCTGCCGGGCGCTGCATTCGGGATCAGCCGCTCGCTGCAATTGCCGGGCTTTTCGGTCGCGGTCGGGGACATGGCCAAAGCCGTGCGCCGCGCCGGCGGCGAGGCGGCCTATGCCCGGATCCGCTTCGCGCGCGACCCGCAGATCGAGGCGATCGTCGCCGGCTGGCCACGCGCCCTCGCGGCACCCCGCGCCGCGGCCATGGGCTTTACCGCCGACGCCGGTATCGACGAAGCCGTGCAGGCCTTTATCGAGGACGATCTCGAAACCCAGAAGGCGCTCGTCTGACTTCGGGCGGCCAAGGCATTGGCGATTTACAGCGGCGGGCACGGCGTGGCAAATTCGGCCGATGGCGGGGCGGCTCGCGGGCAAGCGCGCATTGGTGACGGCGGCGGCGCAGGGGATCGGCCGGGCGACGGCGCTGGCTTTTGCCGCCGAAGGGGCGAGCGTCTTGGCGACCGACATCGCCGAGGACAAGCTCGCACCACTGGCCGACGCGCTGATCGCGACCCGCCGTCTCGATGTAACCGAGGACGATGCGGTGACGGCATTGGCCGCCGAGCTTGGGCCGCTCGACATCCTGTTCAACTGTGCCGGCTTTGTGCATCACGGCACGATCCTCGACGCCGAGCCGATCGACTGGGACGCCTCTTTCGTCCTCAATGTCCGCTCGATGTTTATGATGATCCGCGCGTTTCTGCCAAAGATGCTGGAGCGCGGCAGCGGCGCCTCGATCATCAACATGGCCTCGACCGTGTCTTCGGTCAAAGGTGCGCCAAACCGCTGCGTCTATGGCGCGACCAAAGCCGCGGTGATCGGGCTGACCAAATCGGTCGCCGCCGATTTCATCACCCAGGGGATCCGGTGCAACGCGATCTGTCCTGGCACGATCGAGACGCCATCGCTCGGCGACCGCATCGCGGCGCAGGGTGTGCGGGTGGTCGGCGGCACCGAGGCGGCACGCCGTGCCTTTGTCGAGCGCCAGCCTCTCGGGCGGCTCGGCACACCCGAGGAAGTGGCGGCGCTCGCCGTCTATCTCGCCTCGGATGAAAGTGCGTTCACCACCGGTGCGATCCATGTGATCGACGGCGGGTTTACGCTGTAAGCTGCAACAGGAGGCGTTTGCGATGAAGCTTTGTCGCTACGGGCCCACGGGGAAGGAAAAGCCGGGCCTTGTCGATCGCGATGGCGGGATTCGCGATCTCTCCGGCACCGTCGCCGACATCGACAGCACGGCGCTGGCCCCGGCCTCGCTCGATCGGCTGCGCCGGCTCGATCCGGCGAGCCTGCCGCCCGTTTCGGGCAAGCCCCGGCTCGGGCCCTGTGTCACCGGCACGTCCAAGATCGTCGCGATCGGGCTCAACTACCGCCTGCACGCGCAGGAGGCGGGCGCGCCGATCCCTTCCGAACCGATCTTCTTTATGAAGGCGCTGTCGTCGATCTGCGGCCCGAACGACGACGTGATAATCCCCAAGGGCTCGCAAAAGACCGATTACGAGGTCGAGCTCGGCATCGTCATCGGCAGCCTCGCGCGGTATGTCGCAAAGAGCGAAGCGCGGCGTCATGTCGCCGGCTATTGCGTCGTCAACGACGTTTCCGAGCGCGAATATCAGATCGAGCGGCTCGGGCAGTGGACCAAGGGCAAGAGTGCGGACACCTTCTGCCCGCTCGGCCCGTGGCTCGTCACCGCCGACGAAATCCCCGATCCGGGCAAGCTCGCGCTGTGGACCGAGGTCAATGGCGAGCGGCGGCAGAACAGCAACACCGCCGACCTGATCTTTGGCGTTGACGAAATCGTCAGCTATGTCAGCCAGTTCATGACCCTCTTGCCGGGCGATGTGATCCCGACCGGAACCCCGTCGGGGGTCGGCATGGGGTTCAAGCCGCCGAAATTCCTAAAGGCCGGCGATCGGATGCGGCTGTCGGTCGAAGGACTCGGCGAGCAGAACCAGCTCCTGGCAGCCCATCGCGACTGACCGGCCGAGAGGCCGCTGGCGAGACGAAGAAATCGGGCGGCAATAGGACGAGCCGACGGCTGGCGCAAGGCAGCATGGGTGCGATAAGCTCGGCCGCGCCGCGGGCTCGCCGCCCGGCAGGCTGCGTTGCGAGGCCCCCATGCACGAACGCCGCCCAGGGTTCTTCCGCGAAGATACTGCCCCCGGCCGACGGGTCGAAGCCAAGGTCAAATGGTTTAATGCCGGCAAGGGCTTTGGCTTCGTCATCATGGCCGATGGAACACCCGACGCGTTTCTGCCGATGGCGGTGCTACGCCGGGCCGGGTGGGAAGACGCGCCGGAGGGGGCATCGATCACCTGCGAGATCGGCGCCGGGGCCAAGGGACCGCTGGTGACCAGCGTGCTCGACATCGATACCAGCACCGCGACCGCGGCCGCCACCGGCGGCAGCTTCCGCGACCGCCGCACGCCGCGCCCGGTCACGACCGTGGAAGGAGCGGTGAAGTGGTTTGAGGCAGACCGGGGCTACGGGTTCATTTCTCCCGATGACGGCGGCAAGGACGTGTTCATCCACATTACCGCGCTGCGCCGCAGCGGGGTCGCCGCGCTCGAGACCGGGCAGCGGGTCAAAATCGAGATTGCCGATGGCCGCAGGGGAGCCGAGGCCGAGCGTGTCACGCTGATCTGAGCCGCGGGAAGGCGGTGGCCCGGGTTCGCCACGCGGCCTGCGGCGACCGCACCGGGCCTGCGGCGACCGCACCGGGCCTGCGGCGACTGCACCGGGCCTGCGGCGACCGCCCGCGCGTCGCGGTCATCATGACCGTTTTCTTAACGACAAGGATGACGCGGCGCGCGCTGCGTGATAGGCGTGCTTTGCTGAAGGCGCGTGCAGCACCGGCCGCGGCGTTGCCGCTCGCTCGCTGTGCGGGTCATGACGAGAGCGAGACGATGGACCTGCACGATACGATCCGCACCTACCGCTTGTTTTCGGGCTCTTATGACATTGTTTTTGGCCCGGTGTTTCATCCCGGGCGCAAAGAGGCCGTGCGCATTGCCAACGACCGGCCGGGCCAGCGCATTCTCGAGGTCGGCGTCGGCACCGGGCTGTCGTTGCCGCATTTTCGCATCGATTCGCGAGTGACCGGCATCGATGTGTCAGCCGAGATGCTCGCCAAGGCCAAGCGGCGCGCGGCGCGGATGGGTCTTGCCCATGTCGAGGGCCTGCATCTGATGGACGCGGAGAACCTCGAATTCGCCGACAACTCGTTCGACGCGGTGCTGGCTCTCTACGTCGCCTCGGTGGTGCCCGACCCGGCGCGGTTCGCGGCCGAGATGCGGCGAGTCTGCATCCCGGGGGGCGCGATCGTCGTCGTCAACCACTTCACCAGCGAAAACGCGGCCGCGCGGTTTATGGAGCGCCGGCTGGCGCATCTCGCTCGCCATATCGGGTTTCACGCCGACTTTCCGTTTGAGACGTTTCAGCGCGACAGCCGGCTGGCGATCCGCGAAGTGCGGCGGAGCAATCTGTTCGGCTATTGGAAGCTGCTGCGCTGCGTCAACGAAAAGCCGGCCTCGATCCCCGTCTGAGCAGCTGCGCTCTGCCAACCCCGCCCCCGCCACGCGGCGGAAACCCAGCGCGCCCTAGCCCAACAGCTGCCTCAGCCGGGCGGCCATTTGGGCCGGCGCCTCCTCGGCGTTTAAGCTGGCGCTGAAGCGCCCCTTTGGGTCCATCACATAAATGATCGAGCTGTGGTCCATCGAATAATCGCCATCGGGCTCGGGATGCTTGGCATAGTAGACACGGTAGTCGCTCGCCGCCTGGGCGATCTGCTCGGCATTGCCGGTCAGCGCCAGGATCGGCGCGTCGAAGGCCGCGATGTAGTTCTTCAGGGTTTGCGGCGTGTCACGAGCCGGGTCGATCGTGATAAACACCGGCCGGACCTCGGCGCTTTTCGGCCCGAGGTCGTGCAGCGCCACAGCGATGTTGTTGAGCGTGGTCGGGCATACGTCGGGGCAATGGGTGTAGCCGAAATAGACAAGCAGCCACCTCCCTTCGAGCGCGGTGTTGGTCACTGTCCGGCCGTTCTGGTCCACCAGCCGAAACGGACCGCCGATCGCACTGCCGAGCAGGGTCCCGCCGGCACCCCGCGACGCCTCGTGGAGCTCGAGCCCGAGAAACGCTGCCGCCCCGAGGATGATCAGTCCGGCCAATACCGATGCCGCGAGCCACAGCTGCCGCGACAGCCTTGCGGTTCTCCCCGCTCCCGGTCGTCGCGTCGGGTCGGCCGCCATCACCCATCCTCCACGATGGCCGCGCCACCGTTCGCACTGCGCCCGCCCGACGCGGCGGCCGGCACTCTGCCGCGACACCGGGCCGGACGAGCATAATCCGCGCCGCGCCGCGCTGCACGACCGGAAAGGATCGGTGACGTTTTATCGCGCGGCCCGCCGCGGCGATCGCGACATCGTCGCTTCCCGCCGGTCGCAAATGCCGGCCGGTCGCAAATGCCGGCCGGTCGCAAATGCCGGCCGGTCGCAAATGCGAGTCCGGCTATTCCACCAGGGCACCGAACTCCGTAGAAATCGCGCGACGTGAGGAAGACCAGCATGGATTACGACCGCTGCCGCAGCCTGCCGGAGATGTTCTTCGAGCAGGCCGACCGGCTCGGCGCCAAACCCTTTTTGTGGGCCAAGCGCGACGGGGCCTACCGCCCGACGAGTTGGGCGGCGGCGGCACACGAGGTCCGCCGCCTGGCCCAGGGGCTGCGCGCGCTCGGCATCGGCGCCGGCGAGCGTGTCGCTCTCGTCGCCGAAAACCGGCCGGAATGGGTCATTGCCGATCTCGCCATCATGAGCGCCGCGGCGGTTACGGTCCCGGCCTATGTGACCAACACGATCGAGGACCATCGCCATGTGTTCGCGACGAGCGGCGCGCGCGCCGTGATCGTGTCGCGAGCCTCGCTGTCGGCGCGGGTGGTGGCCGCCGCAAACCAGGTGGCCGCGGTGCATACGGTGATCGCGATCGAGCCGGTCGCGGGCCAGGCGAGCAGCGTCGATATTCTCGGCTGGGACGAGGTGCTGCGGCGGGGCGACGAGGAGCCCGCCGACATTGCCGCGCAAATCGCCGGCTTGGCGCCCGACGATCTCGCCTGCCTGATCTTCACCTCCGGCACCGGCGGCATGCCGAAAGGGGTCATGACCACGCATCGCAATATTCTCGCCAACTCTCGCGGCGCCTACCGCCTGCTCGAATTGCTCGGTCTCGGTGACGAGGTGTTTTTGAGCTTTCTGCCGCTGTCGCACTCCTATGAGCACACCGCCGGGCTGATGTTTCCGATCTCGATCGGGGCCCAGATCTATTTTGCGGAAGGTGCCGAGACCCTGTCCGCCAATCTCCTCGAGGCCCGGCCGACGATCATGACCGCGGTGCCACGGCTTTATGAGACGCTGCATCGGCGCATCCTGCTCGGGGTCGAGCGCAAGGGCGGGATCGCGCGCAGCATGTTCGGCCGGACGGTGGCGATCGGGCGCAAGCGGGCGGCGGGCTCGCTCAGCCTCACCGACCGGCTGATCGATCCGGCGCTCGACCGTCTGGTTCGGGCCGGGCTGCGGCGGCGCTTTGGCGGGCGGCTCAAGGCGATGGTCTCGGGGGGTGCCCCGTTGAACCCCGAGATCGGCAGCTTTTTTCTCGCGCTCGGCGTGACCCTGCTGCAGGGCTACGGCCAGACCGAGGCGGGGCCCGTCATCGCCTGCAACTCGCCGGCACATATCAAGATCGACACGGTCGGACCGCCGCTCGACGGGGTCGAGGTCAGGCTTGCCGGGGATGGCGAGCTCCTGGTCGCCGGCGACAATGTCATGAAGGGCTACTGGAACGATCCGCAGGCGACGGCCCAGACACTGGACGATGGCTGGCTCAAGACCGGCGATGTCGGCGAGATCGATGCCGACGGGTACATCCGAATCACCGATCGCAAGCGCGACTTCATCAAGAATTCCGGCGGCGAGATGGTCTCGCCCGCGCGCGTCGAAGGCTATCTGACACTCGAACCGGAGATCGCCCAGGCGATGGTGGTCGGCGACCGCCGTCCCTATCTGGTCGCGATCCTGGTCCCCAACGCCGATTTCGCCGTCGATTTCGCCGCCATGAACAACCTCTCCACCGACCTTGCTGCGCTCGCCGCCGATTCTGGTTTCATCAAGGCGATGCGCGCTGCGGTGATGCGGGTCAATCGCAACCTTGCGCCGGCCGAGCGGGTGCGGCGGTTTATGGTCGCGCCGGAACCGTTCACGATCGCCAATGGCCAGATGACCCCGACCTTGAAGATCAAGCGCCACGCGATCCGTGCCGCCCATGGCGCATTCCTCGATTCGCTCTACGACGGCAAGGGCATGGCAGCCTGAGCCGTAAGGTCGAGCGAACCAGCCGGCGGGAAACGTCCGTGGGGCTCACGACCGCAATCCTCAAGGTGCACCTGCGGCGACGGCCTGCTCTGCATCGACCTCGACCTCGGGTCCGGTCGGCTCGGCCTTCACCCCCGTCTATGCGCCAACGCCGCCCGGTTTCTCGTCTGTCACGAAGAAATCCCTGAGCCCGCGATAGGCGTCGTCGGGGGCTTCCTCGGGGATGAAATGACCACTGGCGATCGCCCGCCCGCGGACGTTTTCGGCGTGGTCGCGCCACACCCCCAGCACGTCGTAGCCGCTGCCCTGCGAGCTGCGCTCCCCCCACAGCATCAACAGCGGCATTGCGAGCTTGCGGCCGCGGTCGGCGCGGTCGTGAACAAGATCGATCGAGGCGCCGGCGCGGTATTCGGCACAGGTGGCGCGGATCGTCTCGGGATTCCTGAAGCAGCGCAGATAGTCGGCGAATGCAGCGGGTTCCAGCACTGCCGGGTCGCGCAATAAGGCGGCAAGCTGGTGGCGCAGAAAGAACTCGGCCTCGCCGCCGATCAACCGCTCCGGCAATCCACCCGGCTGGATCAGAAAGAACCAGTGCCAGCTCGATGTCGCGGCCTTTTGGTCGATCGTCTCGAACCGATAAAGGGTCGGCACGATATCGAGCAAAGCGAGGCGCTCGATCCGCTCGGCATGGTCGCGGGCGAGACGATGGGCGACGCGCGCGCCACGGTCGTGCCCGGCCACGGCAAACCGCGCAAAGCCGAGCGCCGCCATGGTCTCAACCTGATCCTGCGCCAACGCCCGCTTGCTGTAATTCTCGCAATCGGCGCCGGCCGGCGGCTTGGAGCTGTCGCCATAGCCGCGCAAATCGGGGATCACCAGCGTGAATTCGGCGGCGAGGCGCGGCGCCAGCTTGCGCCACATCAGATGCGTCTGCGGGTAGCCATGCAGCAGGAGCAGCGGCGGCCCGCTGCCACCGGTGACGAGGTTGATCTCCGCTCCGGATGTCGTGATCCGACGCTGCTCGAAGCCGGGGAAGAAATCGGCCATCGCGGGGTTCCTCGTCCGATATGCGGTCGGCAATTATCGCGTCTGCCGCCACCTCTGACCATCTTGTCATGACACCGCGCGCCGGCATCCGCGCGACCAAAGGCCCGGCTCTTGCCAGCAGCAGCAAAAGGCCCGACATTGCAAGGGCCGCTGCGAGCGATGCGCGAGGTTTCGATGGTCGTTCGGATCCTGCTGACGATAGCCACGCTGCTGCTGGCGGCAGGCGGCTTTTTCGGCGCGGCCCCCGGCCCGACCGGTCCGCTCAACCCGTTCGGCATCCTGTTCTTGTTTGTGTCCGGGGTGATCTGGCTCGCCTGGGAACTCGTTCACGAAGCCTTCACCGACCGCCTCGACGTGATGGCCGTGCGGCTCGGTCCGATGTTCCGGCGCAAGCCTACCGGCCGCGATCGGCCCGACAGCCCTGGATCGCACGAACCCCGAATCTGATCGCCTCAAACCGCCCGTGCCGCGCGAGGCTGCTTTTTATAAGCCGCGGGTCGCCTCGCCCTTGAGCTCGACGGTGTTGCCATCGGGGTCGCAGATGTAGAGCGACGGGCCATAGCCTTCCGACCCATAGCGCTCCCGCACCTCGCCCGGATCGACGCCGTGGCGTTCGAGATGCGCCTTTAGCGCCGCCGCATCAAAGCTCATGACCCGGATCGCGAAATGGTCCATGTTGCGTCCGGCTTGGTCGGGTGCCTGGTGCGGCGACACCGCCGCCGGCACCAGGTCGATCAGCGACGCCCCGGCGCGCAGCTGCACCAGACGCGGCTGCTGCAATTCGCGCTCGACCTCGAGGCCCAGCACCGTCTGGTAGAACCGGATCGCGCGATCGAGATCGCCGACCCTCAGCACCACATGGTCAAGCCCGCCGATACGGACCGCGCTCTCGGCAGTCGCTGCCGGTGTCGTGCCAGTCGCCGTCGTGATTGTTGCTGTGTCGGGCATCGTCGCCTCCCTCGCTCCTGTCTGGTGATGAATCATGCGCAATCACCGGCGCCGAGGCAAGCGATGCCTTGCCTTCGGGGGGCGTTGCGCCCCATTCATGTCGCGGTTGCAAAAATGCCGGGCATCGGACCCCTCGCGGCCGGGAAATCGGCGCGGCGAGGGAGTACAGTCGTCTCGACACGCACGCTTGGGTCACCTGTCAGCGGAGACAACGACATGCAGTACCGCAGGATTTCGGCCGATTGCCATCTCGACATGCCGTGGATGCCGCCCGACCTGTTCGTGTCCGAAGCCCCGCGGGAACTGAAAGACCGCATGCCCTATGTCGCCGACGGACCGCAGGGACCGCAATGGGTCGCCAGGAACGGCGCCACCTTTGGTTTGAAAAATGGTGTCGGACCGGGTGGTGCGCCGTTTGTCCCGGGCCAGAACCACCGGGTCGACAAGATGGCCGAGACCGGCATGTACGAGGACGGCAAGCGCGACGTCCGCCGCTGCAGCGATCCCTATCTGCGGATCAAGGACATGGACCGCGACGGCGTCGATGCCGAGGTGATCTACGGCATCCTGGGTGCCGCCTCGCGGCTCAATGACACCGAAGCCTCGAACGAGATGCTGCGCATCTACAACAATTGGCTCAAGGAGTTCTGCAGCCATTATCCCGAGCGCGAGATCGGTCTCGCCTGCCTCCCTTATGGCGATATCGACAAGGCGGTCGCCGAGATCCATCGGGTCGCCAAGATGGGCATCAAGGGGCTCGAATTGTCCTGCTCATGGGATATGGAGCCGATGTGGCACCCGGTCTGGGAGCCCTTGTGGAACGCCGTCGAGGATGTGCAATTGCCGTTGCATTTCCACACCTTCCCAACCACCTCGCCGCGCGCGCGTGAAGGTGTGTCCGGCCAGGTGCGGCGGGCGGCGATGTTTACCGGCGTCTCCTCGTTCCAGATGGGGCTCATTCACATCATCGCGGCGCTGATCGGCGCCGGCGTGCTCGAACGTCATCCGCGGCTCAAGGTGTCGTTTGGCGAAAGCGGCATCGGCTGGCTGCCCTATGCGCTCGACCGCATGGATTTCGAGTATGAGGACCGCTTCCGCGATCTGATCAAGCTGAAGCCCTCCGAATACTGGCGCCGCCAGTGCAAGGCGACGTTCCAGTTCGACCCGATCGGCACCAAGCTCTACGAGGATATCGGTGTCGAAACCCTGATGTGGGGCTCCGACTATCCGCACACCGACGGGGTGTGGCCCGAATCCTCGAAATTCATCAGCGAGCAGTTCGCCGGGCTGCCAGCAGATGTCGTGCACAAGATCACTTGCGAGAACGCCGCGAAGTTTTATGGGTTGATCAATTAAAGACCGGCCACCCCAAAAAGTGATAAGACGGGCGCCGTACGGCGCCCGTCCCGGTTTTAGGGTCGTTTACTGCCAAGCCGCGGAGTCGGCGACGATCGGACGGGACGTCTCCTCGTGTGACGCGGAGAAGACCATGCCGCGAGCCCCTGAAATCGCTCATTTTGCCGAAAAGCTCGGCGTCATGCTGGACCGGTTGAGCCTGAGCCGGGTGCAGCTCGCGCAATGGGCCGGAGTGGACAAATCCGTTGCTGGCCGCTGGGCGTCGGGACGAGCGCGCCCGGGCGAACAAAGCATCGTGCGGCTGACCGAAATCGTGCGCCGGGAAATCGCCAACTTTTCGCGCGACGAATGGCATTTGCCGGTGGGTGAGTTCGCGATCCGGCTCGGCTTGCCGCCGCGAGCGTCGGGCACGGCCGCCGGCTTCGGCACGGCACCCCCGGACGATCCGGCGCGCGCTGTCCTGGCCCAGGCGGTGCAGCGTTATTCCGGGTTGTGGCTGCTGACGCATTCGTCCTTTACCGGTCTACCGCCTATTTTTGCGTTTTTCGCCGAGCTGCGGGCGCACGAGGCGAGCCTCGTTTTTGAGATGGCTGATAGTGCGGGCTACCGCGCACACGGGACGGGCCTTGTCGGCGAGGGAAAGCTCTGCTTGTTGGCCGAGTCGACGAGCCATGCGCATTGGCCCTGTTATTTCATCTTCAACGGTGTGCAGCTCTGGCGGGCGATGGTGCTCGACGGGCTGCTGTTGAGCTGGGGTCGCGACATCTCGCGAGCCCCGGTGGCGCTGCGCACGATCGGGCTTCGCCTCGGCCGGGAAGAACCTGATCCAGACACCGCACGGCGCCGCCTCGATGCGGCGGTGGAAATCCTCGGCGGTTACTGCGTCGAAGACCGCCTGCAGGAGGCGCTACCGGGATGGGTCGCCGATCAGCTTCTGGGAATGGCCAGGGACCCTTCCAGCGGTGCATTGCGCCTGGCGGGGGAAGAGAGCCAGGCGGTCGACGAGACGACGCTCGCCCTGAGCGAGCCGGTGGATGGACCGCGGCGACGGGCGTTGCAGATCGTTGGAGACCTGTTCCGAGAGGCAGTGGCGGTCGACGCCTGAACCGCCGGTCGGAGCCCACCCGGGCGCGTCGCAGCGCTGCGTCGCGCCGCTTCTTGCGCGTTCTCGCATCTTCCCGCACCGGCACGATCGTTAAAAGAT
>JBOHME010000092.1:0-16367 GCA_050729795.1 Allostellaceae bacterium
AATCGGCGCGCCGCATTCATCGACCGCTTCGAGGCATTCGGCGACGCTCAGCCGCTGGTTCAAGATCGCGTCCGGATAGTCGATCTTGCCACAGCCGGGGCAGGCAAGATTGCAGCGGAACAGCGGCTCGAGCATCAGCACCAGCGGGTAGCGCTCGACCCGGCGCAGATGGCGGCCGAGCACATAGGCCCCGACCTTGACGGTTTGGCGCAACGGAATGGTCACCAGCAAACCTCGTCTGCGATTGAGCCTCGGATGATCCTCTGGGGTGTGGTCAGCCGGTTGCCTCGGCCAGTTGCGGCGGCATCCGGAAACGCACATTCTCGGTGACGCCGGACAGCACCTCGAGCTCGATACCGCAAATCTCGCGCAGCCGGTCGATCAGCGCCTCGACGAGCTCGGCCGGGGCCGACGCGCCGGCGGTGATGCCGACCGCGGCCGCACCTTCGAGCCAGCGTGGGTCGAGCGCCGCGGCATCCTCGATCAGATAGCTCGGCACCCCGCTCTCGGCGGCGATCTCGCGCAGCCGATTCGAGTTCGAGCTGTTTGGTGCGCCGACCACGAGCACGACATCGACGATCCGCGCGAGCTCGCGCGCCGCCCGCTGGCGGTTTTGCGTCGCATAGCAGATATCCTTGGTGTCGGGCCCAAGGATCGTCGGAAACCGCCTCTTCAGCGCCTCGATGACCGCGCGCGTGTCATCGACGCTGAGCGTCGTCTGAGTAATAAAGGCGAGCTTGTCCGGGTCGGTCACGCGCAGCGCGGCGACTTCCTCGGGACGCGATATCAGATGGACCCGGCCGACGATCCGCCCCATCGTGCCGACGATCTCGGGGTGGCCAGAATGCCCAATCAGAACGATTTCGCGGCCCTGGTTGGCGTAGCGCTGTCCCTCGATATGCACCTTGGAAACGAGCGGGCAGGTCGCGTCGATGACCGGCAGGCCGCGCGCCTCGGCACGTTCCTCGATCGAGCTGGCGACGCCGTGGGCGCTGAAGATCGTCACGCTGCCCGGCGGGACCTCGTCGATCTCGTCGACAAAATGCGCTCCTTTGCCGCGCAGCCGCTCGACGACATGCCGGTTGTGGACGATTTCATGACGGACATAAATCGGCGGCCCGTATTTGTCGAGCGCGCGCTCGACAATCTCGATGGCCCGTTCGACCCCGGCACAAAACCCTCTCGGCTGAGCTAGCACGACCCGCATGATCTCGCCCCGTCGCCCGATCGTCCCAGGCCCTGCCTGCGACAGCGTGCATATAGTCAGGTACAGCATCCCTGCCACAACTCGCGCCCTGGTGCACGCGCAATCGCTGCCGGGTGTGGTGCCGCTGCCATGATCGCGGACCTCGCTATTCTGCTGGTGGTGCTGCCCGGCTGGGTCTATCTCGGCGCCGCCGTGCTGGCGGTGCGGCGTTTCGCCCGCAACGCCGGCACCGCTCGCCGCACGAATGGCGCCACATGCCCGGCGGTTACGATCCTCAAGCCGTTGCATGGCGACGAGCCCGGCCTCTACGAGAATTTGCGGTCGTTTGCCGATCAGGATTACCCGGTGCGGCAGATCGTGCTCGGGGTCAACGACCCCGCGGACGGCGCGCTCGCCGCGGCGCGTGCGCTGATTTGCGACCGCGCCGGTGATGATATCGCGCTCGTCATCGACCGGCACATCAGCGGTGCCAACCACAAGGTGGCCAATCTCGCCAACATGCTGCGGGCGGCACATCACGCCATGTTGGTGCTGGCCGACAGCGACATGCGGGTCGAGCGCGGCTATCTGGCAAGAGTCACGGCACCGTTCGACGATCCGCGCACGGGCCTCGTCACCTGTCTTTACAAGGGGGCACCGACCGGCGGCATATGGTCGCAGCTGGGGGCGCTCAACATCAATTTCGGGTTTCTGCCGGGTGCCGTGCTGGCCGAGGCGCTCGGGGTCGGCCGCGGCTGCTTTGGCGCCACGATCGTGCTACGCCGGGAGACCCTCGACCGGGTCGGCGGTTTTGCCCGCTTTCGCGACGAGCTCGCCGATGACCATCGTCTCGGCGCGGCGGTGCGCGCCCTGGGTCTGGCGGTCGTGCTGTCGGAGCATGTCGTCGAGGCGCGGGTCAGCGAGCCCTCCCTTACCGCATTGTGGCGTCACGAGCTGCGCTGGGCGCGCACGGTGCGCGGGCTGACCCCGTGGAGCTTCGCCGGATCGCTCGTGACCCACCCGCTGGCTCTCGCCCTGCTCGCTGCCGCGGTAACCCAATTGCGCCCGACCGCCGTGCTCGCGCTGACCATCAGCTGGCTCCTGCGCTGGGCCGGCGTGCGGGTGATTGCCAGGGAGATCGGCGCGGCGGCGGCTGCACCCTGGCTCATCCCCATTCGCGACATCTTGTCGTTTGCGGTTTTTGTCGCCAGTTTCTTCGGACGCAAGGTGTTCTGGCGGGATCGCAACTTTTGCGTCGCGGCGGACGGCCGCATCACCGCCGACGGAGACCAGGTCCGATGATGAAGACCCTGTTCCTGCACCCACCATCGTTCGACGGGTTCGACGGCGGCGCCGGCTCGCGCTACCAGGCGAAACGCGAAATCCGCTCGTTCTGGTACCCGACCTGGCTTGCGCAGCCGGCCGCACTGGTGCCGCGGAGCCGGCTGGTCGATGCCCCGCCGGCGCGGCTCAAGCTCGCCGACATCCTGCCACTCGCGGGCGAATACGAGCTCGCGGTGCTGCACACCTCGACCCCGTCCTTCGCCTCCGACGTCAAAGTCGCGGCGGCCCTCAAAGACGCCAACCCGCGGCTCAAGATCGGCATGGTGGGCGCCAAGGTCGCGGTCGAGCCCGAAGACAGCCTGAACGCATCTGCCGCCATCGACTTTGTCGCCCGCGAGGAATTCGACTTCACGATCAAGGAGGTGGCCGAGGGTCGTGGCTTCGACGCGATCGACGGGCTCTCCTGGCGCAACGGCAGCGGCGGCATCACCCACAATCGCGACCGTGCGATCCTCGAAGACATGGATCAGCTGCCTTTCGTCAGCGAGGTCTACAAGCGCGACCTGAAGATCGAGAACTATTTCATCGGCTATCTGCAGCATCCCTATTTGTCGCTCTATACCGGGCGCGGCTGCCGCTCCAAATGCACCTTTTGCCTGTGGCCGCAAACCGTCGGCGGGCATCGCTACCGGGTGCGCTCGGTCGCGCATGTGATCGAGGAGATCCGCCAGGCGAAATCCTGGTTCCCGCAGGTCAGGGAGTTCTTTTTCGACGACGACACCTTTACCGACGACCGGCCGCGCGCCGAGGCGATCGCCCGCGAGCTGGGACGGCTCGGTGTGACTTGGTCGTGCAACGCCAAGGCCAATGTGCCGCGCGCAACCCTCGAAGTGCTGCGCGACAACGGGTTGCGGCTGCTGCTCGTCGGCTATGAGACCGGCAACCAGCAGATCCTGAACAATATCAAGAAAGGCATGCGGATCGACATCGCCCGCCGCTTCACCAAGGATTGCCACGAGCTCGGGATCACGATCCACGGCACTTTCATTCTCGGCCTGCCCGGCGAAACCAGGGAGACGATCGAGGAGACGATCCGCTTTGCCGGCGAAATCAATCCGCACACGATCCAGGTGTCGCTGGCCGCGCCCTACCCCGGCACGGCACTCTATCGCGAGGCGGTCGAAAATGGCTGGCTCGACGCAGCGCATGCCGAGCTGACCGACGAGCACGGTGTGCAGATTGCACCGCTGCATTATCCGCATCTGTCGCATACCGAGATTTTTCAGTCCCTCGAGGTCTTCTACAAGCGCTTCTACTTCCGCCGCAAAAAGATCGCCTCTCTGGTCGCCGAGATGCTGAAGAGCCCGCAGATGATGCGCCGCCGCCTGCGCGAAGGTGTCGAGTTCTTTCACTTCCTGCGCCACCGGGAGATGGCCGGCTGAAACGGCTGATCGTTTGCGCCGATGATTTCGGGCGCGATCCGGCGGTCAATGAGGCGGTCGAAGCGGCGCATCGCGACGGCATCCTGACCTGCGCCAGCCTGATGGTTGCAGCACCGGCGGCGGCGGATGCGGTGGCGCGCGCGCGCCGCCTGCCCGGATTGCGGGTCGGGCTGCACCTCGTTCTGGTCGATGGGCGCCCGGTTCTGCCGCCCACCCGGACCGCTGCGCTGGTCGGCAGTGATGGCGCATTCGACGCCAACATGGCCCGCGCCGGTGTGCGGTTCTTCTGCCTGCCTCACGTCCGGCAGCAGCTTGCAGCCGAGATCCGCGCGCAGTTCGAAGCCTTTAGAGAGACCGGCCTCGAACTCGACCACGTCAACGCCCACAAGCACTTTCACCTCCATCCGACGGTCGCAAAGCTGATCGTCGCGATCGGCCGCGACTATGGGATGAGGGCGGTGCGGGTGCCGGCCGAGCCCATCGCCATCCTGCGGCGGGCATTGCCGGGCGAGCGCTACCACGCGCCGCTCTACCGGCCGTGGATCGCGGTGTTGCGCCGGCGCCTGCGCCGGGTCGGCCTCGTCGTCAACGACCACCTCTTCGGCCTCGCCTGGAGCGGCGGCATGGACGAAACGCGGCTGCTGCGCCTGCTGCCCTGTCTGCCCGACGGGTTGAGCGAATTGTATTTTCACCCCGCCGCATGGCGCAGCCCGGCGCTAATGGCGGCGATGCCCGGCTATCGTCACGAGGACGAGCTCGCCGCTCTGTTGAGCCCATGTGTCAGGGCGCGGCTCGACGAGCTCGGCATCCGCCGCACCAGCTACGCTCAATCCTCGACTTAGCCGCTCACCGAAACGGTGAGAGCGGTCGGTCTTTTTAACGATTTGTCAAACTCTCTGCCGCGCAATGGGCGCCGACGGCGAGGGAATCGGGCGTCGTTAACATATGCGTAAGCTGCCGGAACATATGCGTAAGCTGCCGGGAGATCGGGATCGATTGCCGGGAAGATTTGCACCGGGCGCGGTTACGGCGAGTTCGCCGCCCTCTCTATCGCCGCGGGAAAAGCGGCGGCGATGCGGACGAGTGCCGCGAAATTTCCGAGCCGAGGACATAAAGCGGTCATGCTTTCCGTTGAGAGTGCATAGAACAGAGGACATGGAGGACATCATGGCCGACCACCCGGATTGCTGCCGTTACCGGCCCAGTCTCGATGATCTGCTTGCCGACGAAGTCATGCAGCCCGTGTTGCGCAGCGCTGGGCTCGAGCGGCACGAGCTGCGCGAGATGATGGTCGAAACCGCGCGCCGGCTTGAAGATCGTGACCGGCAGGGGGGACCGTGACCGGCAGGGGGGACCGTGACCGGCAGGGCGATGGCGGAGCCGGCGCGCCGACCGAATAGTCAGGCGGGCAGCAGCGGAAATTCGAGCCGAACCTTCAGACCGGGCCGGTTGTCGCCAAGTGATACGGTGCCGTCGTGGCGGCGGGCGACCGCTCGCACCAGGCTAAGACCGAGCCCGTTGCCTGGAGTGCTGCGGCTCGGTTCGAGGCGGACAAAGCGATCGAACACGCTCTCGCGATCGGCCTCGGGAATTCCCGGTCCGCGATCGGCAATTTCGAGAACCGCGTTCCCTTCGGCCGCGAGCACGCGGACCTGCACACCGCCGCCGCGAGCATATTTGAGCGCGTTGTCGATCAGGTTGGCGAGCGCCTGCGACAAGAGGTGGCGATCGCCGCGGATACGCACCGCAGACCCGACCGCCAGCGACAGGTCGAACCCGAGCTCTTCGGCCACAGGCTCGTAGAATTCCACCGCCGAGCGGGCGATTTCGACGAGATCCAGTGGCTCGGTGCGGTCGCCACCGGCGCCGGCCTCAGCCGCGGCGATGCCGAGCAACGCATTGAACGTTGCCAAGAGCCGGTCGGCTTCGTCGATTGCCCCGCGGATCGCCTCGCTCTGCGCCGGTGTCACCGCGGCGGCGCCAGAGCCCAGGAGCGCCAGCTCGAGCCGAGCGCGCAGCCGCGCCAGTGGCGTCTTCAGATCGTGCGCGACATCGTCGGTGACCTCGCGCATCGCGGTCATCAGCCGCTCGATCTGATCGAGCATGCGGTTCAGGTTGATCGCGAGCTGGTCGAACTCGTCGCTGGTGCCCTCGACCGGCACCCGGTCGGACAGGTTCCCGGCCATGACCCGCTCGCTGGTGCGGTTGACCAGCTCGACCCGGCGCAACAAATTACGGCTCATCGCCGTACCGCCGACGAGGCCGACCCCCAGCGCCACCAGCCCGGACCATAGGAGGGTCAGCTTGACCCGGTCGCGGAACGCCGCCGCATCGCTGATATCGCGACCGACCAGCAGGCGGTAGCCGCCTGGAATGATGATCAGCCGGCCGCGTGCCGGCTCGGTCGCGACCCGACCGGAGGCATGCGAGGCGACCGTGAAGGACAACCAGCCCGGACGCGCCGGCACGCCCGCGGGCCAGGCCGCGATGTTGCCGGCGAGCGGCTGCCCGCCGGGACCGGTGATCAGATACAAATTCGCATCGCCGCGGTCGCCGGCGCTGCGCGCGGCGACGATCTGCACGAGCCCGCTCAGACCGCGCTCGGCATATTGCTCGGCGAGCCCGGTAATCTCGGCATCGAGCGTCGCCTCGGTCTGGCGCTCGACAAAATCGGCGCTGGTCCAGTAGACAAAAAACAGTACCCCCAGCACCGAAGCGGCGAACACCACAAAATAAAGCGCGGCGAGACGGAACGCATGGGTATGCACGAGCCGCCGCAGATGGGCCGGAAATTGCCGTCCAGAACGGGCCGGTGCTACCGGGAGCAGCAGCTTTTCGGTGACCATCGCGCCGCCGGCGCCGCTAATCGGCGCCGCGCAGGCAATAGCCGGCACCGCGCACGGTCTGCAACAGCGGCCGGGCGAAATTCCGGTCGATCTTCTGCCGTAGCCGGCTGACATGGACATCGACGACATTGGTCTGCGGATCGAAATGATAGTCCCAGACCTGCTCGAGCAGCATCGTGCGGGTCACTACATGGCCGGCGTTGCGCATCAGATATTCGAGCAGGCGGAACTCGCGCGGCAACAGCTCGATCGGCTTGCTGCCGCGGCGGACGGTCCGGCTCAACAGGTCGAGCTCGAGATCGGCCACCTTGAGCACAGTCGCCGCCGGCATCGTTGCACCGCGGCGCAGCAGCGCCTCGATCCGGGCGAGCAATTCGCTGAACGCGAACGGCTTGACGAGGTAATCATCGCCGCCGGCGCGCAGCCCCTTGACCCGGTCGTCGACCGAGCCGAGCGCGCTCAGGATCAAGGCCGGGGTATGGATTTCGGCGGCGCGCAGCGCGCTCAGCATGGCGAGCCCATCGATGCCCGGCAACATGCGGTCGAGCACGATCGCGCCATATCCGCCAGAGCTCGCCAGAAACAGCCCATCGCGGCCATCGCCGGCGCGGTCTACGGTATAGCCGCTTTCGCCGAGCCCCTTCTCTAGATAGGAAGCGGTCTCGCGATCGTCTTCGACGATCAACAACTTCATGTCGTTTAGGGAATAAGGTGCATGTCGTTTAGGGAATAAGGTGCATGTCGGTCCGAATCCAGCATCGCCTCACGACGGCACATAGGATGTTCAACCCGCGCCGGCAAGTCGGGCGGCCAGGTCGCGGTGGCAAGGCTCTGCTCGCAGGGATCGGTCGCAGCCGTCAAATCGTCGGAATATCTTACACCGACCATGATCAGCCTTGGTGAACCCCGCAACATGGTCGGAATTTTTTACAAACGACCCGTTTGCCGACTGAGAGCTTAGAGGTAACCAATTCGGGCAGCACGTATTTTTTCGACGGCATGCGAAATGCATGATTGAAGCTGGATCTTTCCAGGACAGGCAGATCGTCCGCAGGCGGACGACGGGGAGCACCGGATGAGAACATTATTGACCGCCGGAGCGGCGCTCGGCGCGCTCCTGATGGCATCGATGACGGCGCAGGCGGGGATCGTGCGCGCCTTCAACGGTTCGGGCGCGAGCGGCTACCTCGCGCCAGCCGATTCGTCCGAGCCGTGGGCCTATGGGAATCCGAGTGGGGCCTTTCCCGGCGATGTCGGCTGGGGCAGCCCCGGGGTCTTCCTCGGGGACACCGCGTCCAACGAGACTGTGACGGTCTCCGATTTCGAGATCACGTTCGGCAGCGCGATCGACCCGGCATCAGCCGCCAGCCCGAACTGCCACGGAACGACGACCGCGTTCTGCACCCTCGCGGGCGGTTTGTGGACGACCCAGTTCAACTCCGCCACCCCGGACAGCATTACCTTTCTCGCCCCCGCCGGGGCAGCGCTCGATCCCGCGGAGCTGTACTTCATCAACGTCTTTCTTATGCCGGGCGATGGCGTCTCGGGCGAAGCGTTTTCGGGCGACTGGACCAACGGCGCGGTTCCTGAACCGGCGAGCCTCGCCCTGCTCGGCAGCGCGCTGTTTGGCTTTGGCCTCGCCCGGCGCCGGCGCAAACCGTAAAGTTTTCCGGCACACCCGACGCATCAGCAGCCGCAGGTGCAACAGGGGTTGACGTTGCGGTCTTAACGACGATTTATAGGGGACCAATCCGGTCCGAATTCGTCTCGGCCCGGGGGCACCAGAGCGTCGATCAGGCCGACAGCAATGATCATTCTGAGCAAGCTCGCGGATTACGGGGTCATCGTCGCCACCCATATGGCGGCTTATGCCGACCGGCAGCTGACCGCCGCGGCCCTCGCCGACGAGACCTTGCTGCCGCGGGCCACGGTCGCCAAGATTCTCAAAGCCCTGGCTCACGCCGGTCTCGTGACCGCGACCCGCGGGCCGGCCGGCGGCTATCGGCTGGCGCGCCGATCGACCGCGATCTCGGTGGCCGAGGTGGTGGCCGCGATCGATGGCGACATCGGTCTCACCCAATGCTCGGTCCATGTCGACGAATGCACGCGGACCAGCTATTGCCCGACCCGGCCGCACTGGGCGGCAATCAACCGCGCGGTGGCCCACGCTCTGGCCGTGGTGTCGCTCGATGCGATGCTGACCCCGGCGGCTTTCGCGCAGCACCGGCCGCAGTCCGCCGCCCACCCCGCAACCAACTGATCGACAAAGACATTTCAGATGACTGCCACGACCGACACTCTCGGCACTGTCCGCGCGCTGTCGCGCGAGGGATATAAATACGGCTTTGTCACCGATATCGAGGCGGACGAGGCGCCGCCCGGTCTCGACGAGGACACGGTCCGCTTCATCTCGGCCAAAAAGGAGGAGCCGCAATGGCTGCTCGACTGGCGCTTGGACGCGTTCCGCGCCTGGCAGCAGATGACGCCGCCCAACTGGGCCAAACTCTCTCTCGCGCCGATCGACTACCAGGCCGCGACCTATTACTCGGCGCCAAGGCGCAATGCCGGGCCGAAATCGTTGGAGGAGGTCGATCCCGAGCTGCTGCGCACCTATGAAAAGCTCGGCATCCCATTAAAGGAGCGCGAAGCGCTCGCCGGGGTCGCGATCGATGCGGTGTTCGACTCGATCTCGGTCGCCACCACCTTCAAGGAGGAGCTGGGCAGGCTCGGCATCATCTTCTGCTCGATGGGCGAGGCGGTGCGCGAGCATCCCGATCTCGTCCGCAAATATCTCGGCAGCGTCGTGCCGCAAAACGACAATTTCTTCGCGGCGCTGAATTCGGCGGTGTTCAGCGACGGCTCGTTCGCCTATGTGCCGCCGGGTGTGCGCTGCCCGATGGAGCTCAGCACCTATTTCCGCATCAATGCGGCCAAGACCGGGCAGTTCGAGCGCACCTTGCTGATCGCCGACAAGGGCGCCTATGTCAGCTATCTCGAAGGCTGCACGGCACCACAGCGCGATGAGAACCAGCTGCATGCGGCTGTCGTCGAGCTCGTCGCCCATGACGACGCGCAGATCAAATATTCGACGGTGCAGAACTGGTATCCGGGCGACGCCGAAGGTAAGGGCGGCATCTACAATTTCGTCACCAAACGCGGCGCCTGCCGCGGCGCCCGGTCGAAGATCTCGTGGACCCAGGTCGAAACCGGCTCGGCGATCACCTGGAAATATCCGAGCTGCGTGCTCGAAGGCGACCAGTCGGTCGGCGAATTCTATTCGGTCGCGATCACCAACAACTGTCAGCAGGCCGATACCGGCACCAAGATGATCCATATCGGCCGCGATACCCGCTCGACGATCGTCTCAAAGGGGATTTCCGCCGGGCGCGGCCAGAACACCTATCGCGGGCTGGTGCGGGTGCAGCCGCGGGCGCAGAACGCGCGCAACCACACGCAATGCGACTCGCTCCTGATCGGCGAGCGCTGCGGCGCCCACACGGTCCCCTATATCGAGGTGCGCAATCCCTCGGCGCGGGTCGAGCACGAGGCGACGACCTCAAAGATCAGCGATGACCAGCTGTTCTACTGCCGGCAGCGCGGGCTGTCGGCCGAGGAGGCGGTGTCGCTGATCGTCAACGGCTTTTGCAAGGAGGTCTTGAAGGAGCTGCCGATGGAGTTCGCCGTCGAGGCGCAAAAGCTCCTCGCCGTCAGCCTTGAAGGCAGCGTCGGATGAGCGGCGAAACGATCACCCTCGAACTCTTGGGTGGGCGCCTCTTGGCACTGACGGCGGACGTGCGCGATCTGCAACAGCGCTTTACCGGATTGGAGGCACGGTTTGCCGGTCTGGAGGTGCGGTTCGACGGGTTCGTTATCTCTTTTGATGGTCGTATCTCGGCCCTGGAGCGACGGTTTGCTGTCCAGGAGGAGCGCATGTCCCGGATGCTGGCGCTGATTGTACGGCTCGCCGAGCGACAGGGCGTGCACGAGTAATGCTGACGGATGGAGGAAATGCGGATGGCAGGAACTAGGCGCAACAGCTTCCGCGACGCGATCGTGTCCCAGGCCAGGCGGGAGCGTGACAGGCTGCATGGACATTTTGCTATGAGCGCGAACTTCTTGGCGGGAGATCGCATCGAGTTCCGCGTTGAAGTTGTCACCCCCGTTGACGGTCTCGAGGACGGTCTCGGGGAACTTTGTCGTAGGGACGTGATCTCGGCATTCGAGCGGGATCTTAGGCGGGCATGGCCGCGCGCCGAGATCCGTTTGGCGGACGACTTTGATCAATGATGCTCGAAATCGACAATCTGCATGCGCGTCTCGCTGGTGATGGGCGCGAGATCCTGAAGGGCATCGACCTCTCGGTCGCGGCGGGCGAAGTGCACGCGATCATGGGGCCGAACGGCTCGGGCAAATCGACCCTCGCTGCGGTATTGGCCGGCCGTGACGGCTACGAGGTCACCCAAGGCGCGGTCAGTTATCTCGGCCGCGACCTGCTGGCGCTGCCGGCCGACGAGCGGGCGCGGGAAGGCTTGTTCTTGGCGTTCCAGTACCCGGTCGAGATCCCGGGCGTGAACAACATGTATTTTCTGCGCACTGCGTTGAACGCCGGTCGCCGCCACCGCGGCGCGCCCGAGCTCGACGCCGGCCAGTTCCTGCGCGCCGTTCGCGCCAAATTGAAGGAGCTCGACATCGGCGAGGATCTGTTGCAGCGCGCGGTCAATGTCGGGTTTTCCGGCGGCGAGAAGAAGCGCAACGAGATCTTTCAGATGGCTATGCTCGAGCCGCGCCTCGCGATCCTCGACGAGACCGACAGTGGGCTCGACATCGACGCGTTGCGCGCGGTCGCCGCCGGCGTCAACCGCCAACGCGCGCCCGACCGCGCGATCGTCCTGATCACCCACTATCAGCGCTTGCTCGATTATGTCGAGCCCGACCGCGTGCATGTCCTGCACGACGGGCGGATCGTCGAATCCGGTGACAAGTCGCTCGCCGCCGAGCTGGAACGACGCGGCTACGGCGCCTTTGGCGACCCCACATGAGCGGATCGACGGTGGCTGACAAAAAATTCGATTTCCCCGTCATTTCCGCGGAAGTGGAAATCCAGAGCCAGGGAGCCTTGGCGCTGATCCCGGACCCGTGTTGTCGCAACGGTGACGGGTATCTTATCTGCAGCATCGCCTGGATGCCGCGGCAATGACCACGCTTGTCGACTTTCCGGTCAAGCCCGAGGCGCGGCCCTATCTCGACGCCGCCCGCGCTGATCCGGACGAGCCCGATTGGCTGGCGCGCCGGCGCCGACGCGCGCTCGCCCGCTTCGCCGAAGCCGGATTTCCGAGCCGGCGCGGCGAGGCTTGGCGCTATCTCGATCTGCGACCGCTCACCGAGGCGCCGCTGCCGCCGGCCCCGCGACCGTCCGATCGCGTGGCATCCGCCGGAGCATTGCCGCCGCAGCTCGCCGAAAGCGCACTGACGCGGGGCGGTTTTCGCCTGGCCCTGGTCGATGGCCGCTTCTCACCGGCTCTGTCGGCGATCGCCGATCTGCCCGATGGGGTCCGACTGGAATCGACCGCGAACGCGATCATCAGCAACCCCGCAGCGGTCGGCACCGCCCTCGATGCGCTGTCGGACGCGCCCGATCAGCCCTTTGCTGCGCTCAACGCCGCGCTTTTCAGCGACGGCTTTGTGCTCGACGTCGCGCCGGGTGTTGTATTGGAAGAGCCGATCGAGATCGTCCACCTCGCCTTCGGCGGGGTGCCGGCTTCGCTGCACAGCCGGAGCCTGGTGACGATCGGCGCGGAAAGCCGCGTGCGGCTCTTCGAAAGCTTTACCGGCGAGGGACGCTACTGGTGCAACGATGTCGTAGCGCTGCGGCTCGGTCCCGGCGCCGAGCTCGACCGGGTGACGCTGGTCGAGGAGGCCGAGGCCGCCATTCACCTCGCCGCCACCGATGCCGAGCTTGGCGCGGCGGCGCGGCTTGGCAGCTTTGTGCTGCTGCTGGGCGGCCGCATCTTGCGCCATGAGATCACGGTCCGCAGCACCGGCGAGCGGACATGGTGCCGGCTCGACGGCGCGTTTCTGGCAGCGCAGCGGCAGCAGATGAACATCGTCACTGCGGTGCACCATACGGCGGCGCAGTGTGAGACCCGCGAGAGCTTCAAGGGGGTGGCGGCCGAACGGGCGCAGGGCGCCTTCCAGGGCCGGATCACGGTGCATCCGGGCGCGCAGAAAACCGATGCCCACATGCTCAGCCGCAATCTGCTGCTCGGCACGCGGGCAGCGATCGACACCAAGCCCGAGCTCGAAATCTTCGCCGACGATGTCAAATGCAGCCATGGCGCCACGGTTGGCGATCTCGACGAGGCGGCGCTGTTCTACTTGGCGGCCCGCGGCATCCCGCGCGATGAGGCGCGGCGGATGCTGATCGCGGCGTTTCTCGGCGAGGCGCTCGAGAGCGTCGAGCCGATAGCGCTGCGCGAACATCTTGCGGCGAGGCTCGCCCGCCGCCTCGGAGGATTGGAGGAACCAGCATGATGACGGCCGGCCCGAGGATTCCGGATACGAGGATTCCGGACACGAGGGCTTCGGGCGCCGCAGCCGCGGCCTTGCCGGGCGGGTTCGACCCACAGGTGCTCCGCCGGGAATTCCCGATCTTCGCCAGCAACCCGGGTCTGGTATTCCTCGATTCGGGCGCCAGCGCGCAGAAGCCGGCCGCAGTCATCGATGGCGTCGCCGATTACTATCGCACCGACTATGCCAATGTTCATCGCGGGGTTTATCGGCTCAGCGCCCGCTCGACCGATCTTTACGAGGCGGCGCGGGCCAAGGTGCAGCGCTTTCTGAACGCCACCGAACCGGGCGAGATCATCTTTGTCCGCGGCGCCACCGAAGCCATCAATCTCGTCGCGCAGAGCTGGGGAGCCGCGTTTCTCGAAGCCGGTGACGAGATCGTGATCAGCGAGCTCGAGCACCATTCGAATATCGTGCCGTGGCAAATGCTGCGCGACCGGCTCGGCATCCGTCTCGTGGTGGCGCCGATCGACGCGACCGGGGGGCTCGATCTCACCGCGTTCGCCGCCCGGCTGTCGGCGCGGACCCGGCTTGTCGCGATCACCCATCTCGCCAATGCCAGCGGCGCGTTGGTACCGGTCGACACGGTCGTCGAGCTCGCCCATCGGCATGGTGCCCGCGTGCTGGTCGATGGCTGCCAGGCAGCACCCCGGCTCCCGGTCGATCTCCAGGCGCTGGGCTGCGACTTCTATGCCTTTTCCGGCCACAAGACCTATGGACCGACCGGCATCGGCGTGCTGTGGGGCCGCCGCGAATTGCTGGCGGCAATGCCGCCATGGCAGGGCGGCGGCGAGATGATCCTCAGCGTCACCTTCGACAAGACAGTCTACCAGGACCCGCCGCACCGCTTCGAAGCGGGCACCCCGGATATCTCCGGAGCGATCGGGCTCGGCACCGCGCTCGACTTTATCGACCGGCTCGGCCGCGACAACATTCTCGAGCACGAGGAGGCGTTGACCGGCTACGGCGTCGACCGGCTGTCGCGCATCGACGGTTTGCACTTGATCGGTGCCGGCCAGCGGCGGATCGGCATTCTGTCGTTCGATCTCGACGGGGTGCACCCGCACGATCTGGCGACTGTGCTCGACCGGCATCACGTGGCGGTGCGTGCCGGGCATCATTGCGCCCAGCCGCTGTTGGAAAAGCTCGGCTATCCGGCGACCACCCGCGCCTCGCTCGGCGTCTACAACGACGAGGCCGATATCGATGCCCTCGCCGCCGCGATCGAAGCCGCACAGGAGATGTTTCGCTGATGGATCTGCGCGAGCTATACCAGGACATCATCCTCGATCATGGCCGCCACCCGCGCAACTTCCGGCCGATCGAGCACCCGACCCATAGCGCGCAGGGCTTCAACCCGCTATGCGGCGACCGGGTGACGGTCTATCTGACCCTCGACGGCGACAGGATTGCCGATCTTGCCTTCCAGGGGCGCGGCTGCGCCATCTCGACCGCTGCGGCATCGCTGATGACCGAGGTGCTGAAGGGCCGGACGATCGACGAGGCGCGCGAGCTGTTTGCCCATTTCCATGCGCGCGTGACCGGCGGCGACGAACCACCGGTGCCGGAGCCGCTCGCCGAAGAGATGGAGCGCCTCGAACCGCTGACCGGGGTCAAGGCCTATCCGAGCCGGGTCAAATGCGCGACCCTGTCCTGGCATGCGCTCGACTCGGCGCTAAAGGGCAGTGGCGACGCGCCGGTCAAGACGGAGTAGCAAGCATGGACGATCGCGACCCGTTCGACTTCGGCGCCGAGGCGCCGGCCACCGACAATGCTATCGAGCGCCCGGAAGGCGGCGAGGATGACCCGGCGCTGATGGGGCCGGTGCTCGAAGCGCTGAAGACGGTGCGCGACCCGGAGATCCCGATCGACCTCGTCGAGCTCGGGCTCATTTACGAGCTGATGGTCAAAAAGGGCGGCACGGTCTATGTCGAGATGACCCTGACCACCCCCGCCTGCCCGGTCGCCGCCAACATGCCGGGCGAGGTCGAGACCGCGATCCGCACGGTGCCGGGTGTGACCGACGCGCGCGTCAAGCTGGTCTGGACTCCGCCCTGGGGCCCGGAGCGCATGAGCGAGGAGGCCAGGCTCGAACTCGGCATGCTGTGAGCCGGCACGGCGGGACGGCAAGATCGGCTGTCTTCAACCCCCCCGAGCCGGCCTTCATCCCACGGCGTCAGTTCGGCCGTACTGCCTCGATTTGTCGAAGCCCGACGCATTGGCCCCCAAAGATTGCGTTCTTGACGATCCCGGCACGGTGCCGCTAAGCGCGTCCGTGCGGCGGTGCGCGGTTTCTCGCAAGGCGATGGTCAGACCTTTGCAGCACCGCCGGTCCCTGTAGATGCGCGAAGGAAGCGACGATGGCGGCAGGCGGTGGGCATCTCAGCGCGACGACAGCCGAGGCGGCTCGTCTTGCCGAGATCGGCACGGGTGTCAAATGGCGGCGCTGGGGTCCGTATCTGAGCGACCGGCAGTGGGGCACCGTGCGCGAGGATTACAGCCCTGACGGCACGGCCTGGGACTATTTCCCGCACGATCACGCACGCAGCCGCGCCTATCGCTGGGGCGAGGACGGCATCGGCGGCTTTGGCGACGACCACCTTTTGTTGTGTCTTGGAGTGGCACTGTGGAACGGCCAGGACCCGATCCTCAAGGAGCGCCTGTTCGGGCTGACCAATTCAGAAGGCAATCACGGCGAGGACGTCAAGGAGCTCTACTACTATCTCGATGGAACCCCGACCCACTCCTATATGCGGATGCTCTACAAATATCCGCAACGCGCGTTCCCCTACAGCCTGCTGGTCGAGGAGAACCGTCGGCGCGGCAAGGACATGCCGGAATTCGAGCTGATCGACACCGGGGTGTTCGCCGACAACCGCTATTTCGATGTCGAGATCGAATACGCCAAGGCCGACACCGACGACATCCTGATGCAGGTGACGGTGCACAATCGGTCGGAGGCGGAAGCCACGCTGCATCTGCTGCCGCAGCTATGGGCGCGCACCCGCATCAGGCCCTGAAGCGCCCCCGACGGCTCGTAGC
>JBOHME010000093.1:0-16280 GCA_050729795.1 Allostellaceae bacterium
CCTTGTGCATCGGTGGTGGCATGGGAATCGCCATGTGCCTCGAACGCGACTAGCGCCGCGCGGTCAGGCAGGCTGACGCCCCGATATCGGGCTGAGGCCGCAGCAGATGGGAGGACGCGGATGGCGAGGGTGGCGGTGGTCACCGGTGGGACCCGCGGCATCGGTCGCGCGATCTCGACCGCGCTTGCCGATGCCGGGTATCGGGTGGCGGCGACCTATGCCGGCAACGATCTGGCAGCGCGGCAGCTGACAGATGCGAGCGGGATCCCGGTCTTCAAATTCGACGTCGGCGATTTTGCCGCGTGCAGCGGCGGGGTGCAGGCGATCGAGGCGGCGCTCGGCCCGATCGAGGTCTTGGTCAACAATGCCGGCATCACCCGCGATGCAACGCTGCACCGGATGAGCTTCGAGCAGTGGAATGCGGTGATCCAGACCAATCTCGCCTCGTGCTTCAACATGTCGAGGCTGGTCATCGACGGGATGCGCAGCCGCGGCTTTGGCCGCATCGTCAATATCGGCTCGATCAACGGCCAGGCCGGGCAATACGGGCAGGTCAATTACGCCGCGGCCAAATCGGGCATCCACGGCTTCACCAAGGCCCTGGCGCAGGAATGCGCGGCGCGCGGCATTACCGTCAACGCCGTCGCGCCCGGCTATGTCGATACCGAGATGGTGCGCGCGGTGCCGGCCGAGGTGCTGGAAAAGATCATCGCCCGGATCCCGGTCGGCCGCCTCGGCAAGGCCGAGGACATCGCCCGCACGGTGTTGTTCCTGGTTGCCGACGACGCCGATTTCATCACCGGCTCGACACTCTCGGTCAATGGCGGCCAGCATATGTACTGATGGGGTTTTTGGCATGCCAAGCGAGCTTGTGTTTTATACCAACCCGCAATCGCGGGGGCGGATCGTGCGTTGGATGCTGGAGGAGGTGGGCCAGCCTTATCGCACCGAATTGCTCGATTACGAGACGACGATGAAGGCGCCGGCTTATCTGTCGGTCAATCCGATGGGCAAGGTTCCGGCGCTGCGGCACCGTGACACGATCGTCACCGAGGCGGCCGCCATCTGCGCCTATCTCGCCGATGCGTTCCCGGCGGCGGGGGCCTGGCGCCCCCGCCCGGCGACCGGCTGCGCGGCCCCTACTATCGCTGGCTGTTTTTCGCCGCCGGTCCGGTCGAGGCGGCAGCCAGCAACAAGATGCTCGGTTTTGTCGTGCCGCAAGAGCGCGAGAAGATGGTCGGCTACGGCACCTACGCCGCTGTGATCGATACGCTCGACGCCGCCGTATCGAGCGGCGACTATCTGGTTGGCGACCGGTTCAGCGCCGCCGATGTCTATGTCGGCTCGCAGATCGGGCTCGGAATGCAGTTCGGCACGCTCGACAAGCGCCCGAGCTTCGAGCGCTACTGGTCGCGCATCAGCGCTCGACCGGCCGCGCTGCGGGCAAAGAAGATCGACGACGAGCTCGCCGCATCGTCGTGAGCCCGCCGGTCAAGAAGAGGGTGCCGATCCGGCGCGGCGACAAGGCCGGCTTTGTCACCGGCTCGATCCCGTCGGCCAGTTAACCGGCGCCTGTCTTTGGTGATGCTGCTCGGCCGCCGCAGCCTGCTCGCGTCCACGGCCCTGATATCGGCCGCCGGGCTCACAAGGATGCCTCCCGCGGCGTATCAGAACCTCGAATACCGCGACGGCCGGCTGCGCTGGCCTGGCGGTGCGGCGCGGGCGGCGGCCGGGCGCGCCGGGGTCAGCGCCAACAAGAGGGAGGGCGACGGCGCCACTCCCGCCGGGACCTTCCCGCTGATCCAGGCCTTCTATCGGGCGGACCGCATCGCGCGCCCGCGCTCGGGCCTGCCGATGCGCGCGCTGCTGCCGGCTGACGCCTGGTGCGACGACCCCGCCGACCCCGGCTACAACAAGCTCGTGGCGCTGCCTTGCCGCGGGCATGCCGAGCCGATGTGGCTCGACGACCACGTCTACGACCTTCTGACCGTGATCGGGTACAACACCGCACCGGTCATTCCGGGTGCCGGCAGCGCCATCTTTCTGCACATCGCCCGCCCGGATTTCACGCCGACCACCGGCTGCATCGCAGTCGCAAAGGACGTGCTGATCGGGCTCTTGCCGCTTATCGGACCCGGCAGCACGATCACGATCCGCCGATAGGCTCGGGCGGCCGGTCACCGCCCAGAAATACCTCGGTGGCCCAGAGTTGCCTTGGTGGCCCAGGGTTGCCTTGGTGATAGCCGCACAGCGCGACATCGGCTGTCGCGCCAGGCTCCCGCATCGCGCTCTCATATGAGCCGCGAAGCGATTGCCGAGCGCACGCGCCAGCATCTCGATGTGCTGGAGGCGGCGGGGCTGGTGCGCACCGAGAAGATCGGCCGGGTGCGGATATGTGCGATCGAGCCGCACGCGCTCGACCTCGCCGAGCAATGGATTACGGCCCCGCGGACCGAATGGGAGCAGCGCCTCGACCGCCTCGAGGTCTATCTCAAGACCTTCGACGACAATGGAGACGACGATGACACAGATGCCTGAACCAGCGGGCGACAACGGTCCTCAACGGCTGGAGCCGATGAGGCTGTCCCGCGTCTTCGCGGCCCGACGCGAGACCGTATTCGCGGCGTGGAGCACCACCGATCACGTAAGACGCTGGTTCTGCCCCGAAACCTTTTCGATCCCCGACGCCTCGGTGGAGATGCGTGTCGGTGGCAGGTTCGACCTGTGCATGCGTTCGCCCGCCGGCGAGGAGCACTGGGTGCACGGCCGCTTTACCGAGGTCTTGCCGCACCGACGGCTGGCGATCGAGATGCAGATCACCGACGGCGCAGGCACGCCGTTGTTCAAGACCCTTACCGAGGTCGATTTCTCCGACGCGACCGGCACGCGCATGGACGTCGTTCAGACCTACACGATGATCGACCCGGCGAAGACATGGATGGTCGCGGGTGCGCCGGAAGGGTGGCGGTCGACGCTGGACAAGCTGGAACGGGAAGTTGCGCGGATCGAGGGCGCCGGGAAGCCCGCTTGACGACTGCCTGACAACCTGCCGATAATCAGAGCGTCCAAGGGGTGCCCCGTCAGGGGGCTGAGATACCGCCGGCCCAGCCGTCCCGATCGGGAATGTGCAGCGGGGCGCGGAAACCCTTCGAACCTGATCCGGGTCGTGCCGGCGTAGGGACAGGAACGCATCGGCTGCCGCCGTCCCCTCTTCGCGCATCTCCCGGAGCATCGTTCAACCGGCGCAACGGAGACCCTGATGCCCGATTCCGCACCGCTGTCCTCTGCAAAACCCATGCCGAAAGTCGAGGAGTTGCGGGTCACCACCGGCCCGTTCCCGGCATCGCGCAAAATCCATGTGCCGGGCCGGACCCACGCCGGCGTCAGGGTGGCGATGCGCGAGATCGAGCTCGAAGCCTCGTCTGGCGAGCCGCCGGTGCGCGCTTACGACACCTCGGGCCCCTATTCCGATCCGGTGGTGGTGACGGACATCCAGAAGGGTCTGCCGGAGCTGCGCAAGCCCTGGATCCTGGCGCGCGGCGACGTCGAATTCTATCAGGGCCGCGAGATCCGACCTGAAGACAACGGGCTGCACCGCAACGAGGCGAGTGCCGTCTCACTGTTCGATCGCGGCGGACGCCAGGTGCTGCGCGCCAAGCCCGGGGCGGCGCCGACCCAGATCGCCTATGCCCGGCGCGGCATCATCACCCCGGAGATGGAATATGTCGCGATCCGTGAAAATCTCGGCCGCGAGAGATTGCGTCGCGAGGGCGCTGTCGATGGCGAATCCTTTGGCGCCGCGATCCCGGAATACGTGACGCCGGAATTCGTGCGCGACGAGATCGTCCGCGGCCGCGCCATCATCCCGAACAACATCAACCACCCGGAAACCGAGCCGATGATCATCGGCCGAAATTTCCTCGTCAAGGTCAACGCCAATATCGGCAACTCGATCGTCTCCTCCTCGGTCGCCGAAGAGGTCGAAAAGATGGTGTGGGCAACCCGCTGGGGTGCGGACACGGTCATGGATCTGTCGACCGGCCGCAACATCCACACGATCCGCGAATGGATCATCCGCAACTCGCCGGTGCCGATCGGCACGGTGCCGATCTACCAGGCGCTCGAAAAAGTCGGCGGCAAGGCCGAGGAGCTGACCTGGGAATTGTTCCGCGATACGTTGATCGAGCAGGCCGAGCAGGGGGTCGATTATTTCACGATCCATGCCGGGGTGCGGCTCGGCTATATCCACCTGACCGCCTCGCGGGTCACCGGCATCGTCTCGCGGGGCGGCTCGATCATGGCGAAATGGTGCCTCGCACATCACCAGGAGAGCTTTCTCTACACGCATTTCCGCGAGATCAACGAGATCATGCGGGCCTATGACGTGAGCTATTCCTTGGGCGACGGGCTGCGGCCGGGCTCGAACGCCGACGCCAACGACCGCGCCCAGTTTGCCGAGCTCGAAACCCTGGGCGAGCTGACCAAGATCGCCTGGGAAGACGATGTCCAGGTCATGATCGAGGGCCCCGGCCACGTGCCGATGCACAAGATCAAGATCAACATGGAAAAGCAGCTCGAGGAATGCGGCGAGGCGCCGTTCTATACGCTCGGGCCGCTCGTCACCGACATAGCACCCGGCTACGACCACATCACGAGCGGCATCGGTGCTGCGATGATCGGCTGGTTCGGCACCGCGCTCCTCTGTTATGTGACGCCAAAGGAGCATCTGGGGCTGCCCGACCGTGACGATGTCAAGGTGGGCGTCATCACCTACAAGATCGCCGCCCATGCGGCCGATCTGGCGAAGGGCCATCCGGCGGCCCGCGAGCGCGACGACGCGTTGTCGCGGGCGCGGTTCGAGTTCCGCTGGAAGGACCAGTTCAACCTGTCGCTCGACCCTGAAACCGCCGAGAAGTTCCACGACCAGACCCTGCCGGCCGAAGGGGCGAAGCTCGCCCATTTCTGCTCGATGTGCGGGCCGAAATTCTGCTCGATGCAGATCACCCAGGAGATCCGCGAGTACGCCCGCTCCGGCATGGCGGAAAAGTCGCAGGAGTTCCTGCAGCAAGGCGCCGAGATTTACACCGACGAGCACGGCCAGCCGCGCGCCGCGGCCGATTGAACTTGTCGCGAGCGGCCCTCACCCCCACCCTGTCCCCGCTCGCGGGAAGACAGAGGGATCCGCGCAGCGGGAAGGTGAGGGGACGAGAGCGGTGAACGATGCGCGGCGAGAATCACGCCGCTACCCCGACCGGCCGATCGTCGGCGTCCTCGCCGTCGTCTTGCGCGGCGAGCGTGCGCTCGTGGTGCGCCGCGCCAACCCACCGCTCGCCGGGCGCTGGGGCTTTCCGGGCGGTGTGCTCGAACTGGGCGAGACCGTCGCCGAGGGGGCGATGCGCGAGCTCGCCGAAGAAACCGGCGTTATCGCCAAAGCCGCCGGCGTTCTGACCGTGATCGACACGATCGATCGCGACGCGGAAGGTCGGGTCCGCTACCACTACGCGCTTGTTGCCGTTCTTGGCACTTGGCAAAGCGGCGAAGGCGTGGCTGGCGACGACGCCGACGAGGCCGCCTGGCTCAGCCGGGCCGAGATCCTCGACAGGGGGCTGCCGGCCGCCCCGATGCTGTTGCCGCTGATCGGCATGGCGCTGACCCGCGACCGCTGCTGAGGCTCGCGGCACCCCCTGCGTCCAGGGCGGGTCCCAGCGCCAGCTTGTCAGCTCGTCCAGTGGCCGGCGATCCAGGCCCAGCCGGTCGGCCCTTCCCGCCAATAGCCCTGCAGCCAGGTGGCGGTTACCGACGGCCGCTCGACATAGTGGCCCGGCATCCAGACGAACTGCGAGCCGTTCCAGCCCCAATGGCCTTGCTGCCACATTGCCAGCGGCGAGGGTGATGGCGGCGGGGTCTCGACGCGCGGCGGTGGCGGCGCATAGGGTGCTACGATCGCGCCCGTGGTTCCGGCATAGCTCGGCGCCATCGCTGGCGACGTGCTCGATCCGTATTCCGGCGCGGGTGCTGGCATCCCATAATTGGCGCTTGCCGGCGGCGTCAGTGGTGTCGCGCTCGCGATCGGCGGCGGATATGTCGGCGGTGGCGCCGGCTCGGCCATTCCGACGACAGATGGCGGCGCCGGCGGTGGCGCCGGGGTCTCGGCCGCGACCGGGGCTGGCGGCGGTGGCGCGACGACGCAGCCGGACAGGGCAGCAGCGCCCAAGGCGATCGCGGCGACGCCGGCGACCCGAGCAAGATGTTGCATCCGATCCTCCAGGCTTATTGTGCAGCGTCGGCAACCCGACGCCGCTCCCGGAGGTAGAAACACAACGACACCCACGATCATTCCCACACCGGCCGTCGCTGCCGCCCTTTGGCTCCGTCAGCTCGTCCAGTGGCCCTCGACCCAAAACCAGCCGTTGGGCTCTTGCTGCCAATAGCCGCGCGACCAGTTGTCGGTGGGGGTCGGCCGCTCGATGTAATGCCCCCGGGTCCAGCGGTACCCGGTTCCGCGCCACACCCAATGGCCGAACCGCCACAGCGAATTCGGCGTCGGCGCCGGGGGTGGGATTTCAGCGAGCTCGGGCGGCGGCGCGTAAGGGGCTGCAGCGATCGCCACTTGCTGCGGCGGGTCGGCGGGACGATCGGCCGCGGCATGGTTCGGGGCGACCGGTGCCGCCGGCCCCGAGGCGCAACCCGCGACGGCAGCCGCGCAGCAGGCACCGGCGATCGCAATCACTCGACCAAAGTGCTGCATCAAAGCCTCCCATGGTGACGCGCGGGTTGATCCCGCTTTGCGTTGTCCCTGTCGGCGTGGCCCGCAAACGGCCCGGCAAGACCGGCGCCGCTGAGCTCACGACCTTGGGCGGCGGCTGTTCTGTTCGCCGCTCGCCCGAAACGAGTTTTTACGATGCCGCGGAAGAGAAGGCGAGCCCTCTCGTCACGACGACGCAATATGCAAAGGCCAGCCTGGAGGCACGCCGATCAAAGCGGAGCGGGGCGGCGCCCAGTTGAACCCGGACAGTCCCCTGAGGGGATCGGTGATGCGCCCCCGTCAACCCTTGAGCGGAACCCACAGGAGGGAGATCAGAGCACGGTCTTGCCGTGCCGCTGTCAGCGGAACATGCGGCCCTCGGGCGGCAGGCCGAGCAGCATCTGGCCGACGGTCTCGAAATGAACCGGCCGACCCTGACCTTGCTGCGTCCCGGCGTGAATATCGCGCAGCCGGCGCTCGAACGGGTTTTCGGTGAAGATCGCGGTCGCCCCGGCAGCGCTGTAGACCGCGGCGACGACCTCGCGCGCCTGCTGGATCGCCCAGGTCGCCGCGAGGCGAAGCCTCGGGTGGTGCTCGGGCAGAAAATCACCGGTCCGCTCGGCCGCATCCCACATCTCGCGCAGTGTCGTGGCGATAAAGGCGCGCGACGAACGCAGCCGCGCTTCGCATTGCGCGACTTGCGACTGGACCACATTGTTCTGGCGCAGCGGGAAGCGCGCGCCGCGCGGAATCTTGTCGCGGGCGAGCTCGATAAAGGCGTCGAGCGCGCCGCGGGCAATGCCGAGCGACACGTTTGAGAACCCCATCGCATAGATCATGCCGCTGGTGAATTTGTAGAGCAGGCCCGGCTCGCGCCGCTCGGCCGCGCTGTCGCGCGAGCAGGTGTATTGCTGCGGCACAAACAAATCCTCGACCGCATAGCTGTCGCTGCCGGTCCCGCGCAAGCCGATGACCTGCCAATTGTCGATGATCTCGGCGCTCGATTTCGGGAACAGCACGGTGCGCACAAACGGTCGGCCATTGGGATTGACGCGGGGCGTGCCATCCTCCTCGAAGATCGGCACATGCGCACCGAGCCAGGTCGCATGCCGGCTGCCGGTGGCGAAGCCCCAGCGGCCGCTGACCCGGATGCCACCCTTGACCGCGACACCGCGGCCGGCGCCGGGCAGATCGGGCCCCCAGGCGAGGATGCCGCGACGCGGGCCGAAGATCTCGCGCGCGATCGCCGGATCGAGATAGGGTGCGGACATCGAGCAGCCGGAATTCTGCCCGAGCGACCAGGCCGTGCTCGGCTCGGCGCGGGCGATCTCTTCGAGGACCTGCACATAAGTCATCGGATCGAGCTCGGCCCCGCCCATCGAGCGCGGCAGCAGCAGCTTGAAAAATCCGCCGTCGATCAGCGCCTCGACGACCCGCTCGGGCAGCTGGCGCTGCGCTTCGATCTCGTCGGCCGCATCAGCAAGCAGCGGGGCTAGCCCCCGCGCCCGTTCGATATAGTCGCTGCCGCAAGTTGCGGCGCCAGCCAAATCGCGGTCGATCGACGCCATTTTTTTCTCCATTGCCGGTCGGCGGTCGCTTGCCCGCGCCGCGGTCGCGCCGCAGAATACAATGCCCCGCCTGGGCAGAGAAGAATTCCGCGCGCCCTCGCTCTCGTCTGCACGGCACGCGGATGCTGCGGGGCGCGGCGCGCGCTCAGGCCGGCACGGTCAGCGGCCGCCACCAGCGCCGGGTGGCGAGCAGCACCAGCAACCCCGCAAACCCGGTTCCGGCCACCGCCCATGGCGCGCCGACCAGTTCGGCAAGCACGCCGATCTGCACAAAACCGACCATGCCGCTGCCGATGCACACCGACAGCACCCCATAGACACGGCTGCGCATCTCGGGCGGTGCCGCGAGATAGACAAGGGTCGCCTGCATGATGCTGAAGCAGGCGTTGGCGATGCCGGTCACCAGCAGGACCGAGCCTGCGATCAGCGGATAAGGGATCAGCGCGAACAGGGGGACCATGATCAGATAGGCGACGACCCCACCCAGATAGAGGCGCGAGAAATGCGGCGGCCGAACCAGGAGTGCGATCGCCACGGCCCCGCAGAACGCGCCGATCCCGGTCATGCTGGAGAGCACACCGACACCGACCGCACCAAGCCGCAGCTGGTCGTGGCCGATCACCGGGATCATGCTCGTCGAGGGCCACGCAAACACGTTGGAGATGACCGTGATCAGCAGCACCGCGATCAGCCGGCGGTCGCGGCGGACCAGCATCAGCCCCTCGACCATGCGCTCGATCACGCTCTGCGCACCGCTCAAACGCGAGAGGTTGCGATGCCGCACCCGCGATGCTGAAGCGAGCGCCACCAGGTAGGAGACGACGCTGCAGCAGAACACGCCGCCGATCCCGAAGCTCGCCAGCAGCACCCCGCCGAGAGTGGGGCCGAGGATCTGGCTCGCATTGTTGGCGCCGACATCGAGCGCCATCGCGGCACTCATGCGCTCGGAGCCGACCGCCTCTCCGATCATCGTGCGCCGCACCGGATTATCGGTGGTCCAGCCTATGCCATTGATAAAGCTGGCGACGGCGAGGTGCCACACCGCGAGCTTGCCGCTAAAGGCCAGCACTGCCAGGGTCAGCGAGGTCGACCCCATCGACGTGACAACGATCAACAGCGCGGTGCGCCGCTCGATCCGCTCCGCGACGGCGCCGATCACCGCGCCGAACAGCGCCATCGGCATCATCCGCAGCATCGTCAGCGCGGCGACGATAAACGGCGAGCGGGTACGCTGGTAGACAAAGACCGCGACTGCCAGCATCTCGAGCCAACGCACCTCGTAGACAACAAAGCCAACCAGCCACAGGCGCCAGAAATCCGGCTCGGAGATCCGCCAATCGCGCGAGGTCCTGTGCGCCGTTGGCATGCTCGGGGCGGAGCCCGCGGCCGTAGCGGCGCGCGGAGCTCGCCGCGCCCATGACCAGCGCACCCCACCCATTGCGGTCCTCCCCGGTTCAAAACCCGGCTGGCATCCGAGACGAGCCGAGGGCCCGCGACAGACCGGCCAATCACGGCGCGTCCGTCCGATCGGCCGGCGCGGCCTTCAGCCTTACCAGAGATTCGACGGCTGGGCGATTTTTAGGCACCATCGAAAGGGTGTCGCTGCCGCGGCCCAATACGGCGGTCATCCGGCACGGCCTGGAGCTTGCACGTACCGGGCCGCAACCCCCGATGTGGAGTCTCCCATTTCGCGCGAAGTCGAACTGAAGCTCGCGGCCGAAAACAGCGACCTGGCTGCTCTCAGATCCGCGCTCACCGCGATCGCGGCCGGAGCGCCGGTGAACCGGCGCAGCTTGGTTTCGACCTATTTCGACACGCCCGATCTGGCGCTGCGTGCGGCGCGGACGAGCCTGCGCGTACGCGCCGAGAACGGGCAATTCGTTCAGACCGTGAAGACGGCGGACGCGGCTCCGACCAATTTGCTGGAGCGCGGCGAGTGGCAGGACACCGTCGCCGAAAACCGGGTAGACCCGCAGGCGCCGGAGAGCGGGGCACGGCTGCCGGCCGAGGTCGCCGGCAAGCTGTGTGCGCTGTTTGTCACGACGATCAGCCGCGAAACCATTGAGCTCGAACCGGTGTCGGGAACCAGGATCGAGGTGGCGATCGACCTTGGCGAGATCCGCGCCGTCTCCGGCGACAGGAGCGAGCCGGTTTGCGAGATCGAGCTCGAGCTCAAGAGTGGCGCACGCACCGCGCTTTACGATCTGGCGCTGCAGCTGCTCGAAATAGCACCGCTCAGGATCGGCACGCGTAGCAAATCGGAGCGCGGCTACGATCTTGTCGCGGGCGGGGCCGGGCCTGCGACGATGCCGGCAGCGGCGGCCGATTTCGTCTCCGGCACCAGCGTCGAGACCGTGCTGCAGAGCATCGGCCGCGCGTGCCTTGCTCAGCTGCTGCACAACGAGCCCGGCGCGCTCGCCGGCGAGCCCGAAGCCGTGCATCGGATGCGGGTGGAGCTGCGCCGGCTGCGCTCGATGCTGGCCGCGGTCAAAAACGCGCTGCCGCGCGAGCCGCGCCGCCGCATCGCAGCCGAGCTCGCCGCACTCGCCGCGCCGCTCGGCCGAGTGCGCAATCTCGACGTCTTCATCGCCGAGCTGCTGACCCCGCTACAGCGTGACCGCGCCGACGATCCCGGCTGGAACGAGCTCGCCGCGGCGGCCGCAGCAGCTCGGCGCGCCGCGCATCACCGAGTGGCCTGCGAGATCCGCTCGCCGCAGCGGACCGCGACGCTGCTGCGCCTGCTGCGCTGGTTTGACGGCTGCGAATGGCGCGCCGCCGATACCCCGCCGGCTCCGGCGCTGACCGCGCCGATCGACACGATCGCCGCCGGCATTCTCGACCGCTGGCGGCGCAAGGTGCGGCGCCGCAGCCGGCATCTCGCACGGCTAAGCCCCGGTCAGCGACATCGCCTGCGCATCGCCGTCAAAGAGCTGCGATACACGGTCGAACTGTCGCGCAGCCTCTACCCGGACCGAGAATTGCACCGCTATCTCGAGCGGCTGAAGCCGGTGCAGGACAGGCTCGGCGATGCCAGCGACATCCGCGCCGCCTATCGGCTGGTGATCGAGCTCGCCAGGACGGCCGAGCAGCCGCAGCCGATCGTCGAAGCCGGCGGGCAGCTGCTCGAACTCCACGAGCGGAAATTGCTGCGCGGCGAGGTGCCGCTGCGCAAGCGCCTGCGCCGGCTCACCCATGCCCGGCGGTTCTGGCGCATGTGAACCGGCGCGGCGCGGCCTCGTCCCGACAAAGCGCGCGGAAATCGCGTTCTCAGACCGCAGTGACCGCCGCCGGCAGCGGGCAGGTCACGCCGGTGCTGCCAAGCCCGCAATAGCCGTGCGGGTTTTTGGCAAGATATTGCTGGTGATAGTCTTCGGCGAAATAGAACGGCGGGGCGTCGGCGATTTCGGTCGAGATGTTGCCGTATCGGGCGGCCTCCAGCGGCGGCTGAAAGGCGTCACGCGACATCTCCGCGAGGCGGCGCTGCTCTGCCGAAAAGGTGTAGATCGCTGAGCGGTATTGGGTCCCGACATCGTTGCCCTGGCGCATACCTTGGGTCGGGTCGTGGCTTTCCCAGAACAGCTTGAGCAAGGTTTGGTAGCTGGTCAGCGACGGGTCATAGACGACGAGCACCGCCTCAGTATGCCCGGTGCGGCCGCTGCACACTTCCTCGTAGGTCGGGTTCGGCGTCGTGCCGCCGGCGTAACCGACGGCGGTAACCCACACCCCCGGCGCCTGCCAGAACACCCGCTCGGCCCCCCAGAAGCAGCCGAGCGCAAAGATCGCCTTTTCGAGCCGCGGCGGATAGGGCCCGGCGAGCGGGCGGTCGTTGACAAAGTGCCGCTCCGGCACGGTCATCGCCTGCACCCGGCCCGGCAGGCACTCTTCGGGCCGGGGAATCACCAGCTTGTCACGCATGAACGGCCACATCTGGCACCCTCTCTCCACGATCCGCGCGCCGCGCCACCAAGCCGACGCGATCGTCCGCAACCCGATATATGCAGGCGCTCGCGTACCGACAATTCCTGTCGCGCGAAGCCGGCAAAAATGCGAGCGTCCTCGGCAACGGGCGGCGCCGATCCGGGCGAGCGCCAACCCGGTCCAGCCTCGATAAGATCCCGGCGACAGGCCGCTCCTGGTCACATCGGCAGGGTCTCGAGCGGGGCCGGGCGGCGACGGGGAGGTCGCGGTGAGGGCATTTGTGGCAGGCGTCGTCACGGCAATTGTGGTGGCGCTGGTCGGCGGCTATCTGCTGTTGCAAAGCGGACGGATCCCGGCCAATGCCGATGCCGAGCCCGGGCTGATGGAGACCTGGGTGGCAAAGACCTCGCTGCGCGCGACGCTCGCCCGCCAGGCACCGGGTGCCGTCAACCCGGTGGCGTTGACCGACGCTAACCTGGTCGCCGGTATTGGGCTCTATGGTGAGCATTGCGCGATCTGCCATGGCACCGCGCAGGGCGCAGCATCCGCATCCCCGGTCGCAAAAGGAGAATATCCAAGGCCCCCGCAATTAGCCTCCGAGGGAGTCGAGGACGATCCGGAGGGTTTTTCGTTCTGGAAGATCGAGCACGGTATCCGCTGGACCGGCATGCCATCGTGGAAGGGAACGCTTGACGCCCGGCAGATCTGGACCCTCGCTTTGTTTCTCAAGCACATGGACAAGCTGCCTCCGGCTGCGGAACAAGCCTGGCAAGAAGTCAAAAATTAGGCCGGGCGGGCGCTGGCGGCTGACACAGGCGGGTGCTGCCGCCGGCTGCACCAGCAGCTCGCATGCGGCGATATTGTCAGTCGCCGGCTGACGCGGTATAGAGGGCCCGTGAGCCAAGGCCGAAGGGGGACTGTGACCATGGCTTTTTCCCGCTGGTGCAACCCGATCGCGCGATCCGCCGCGCGGCAGTGGGCCCCACCGCTGACCCGTCGCCTGATGCTGGCCGCGCTCGTGACGCTCGGCGCCGCCGGTCCCGGGTGGGCCACGACCCCGAGCAGCAGCCCGGCCGCCGTCGCGTTTATGAACCGGTTGTGGAACAGTGCTCTCGATGTGCTCAACAAGCAGAACCCGGTTGCTGTGCGCCGGGCCCGGTTCCGGGAACTGTTCCGCAACGATTTTGATTGCCCCGGCATCGCCCGTTTTGTTCTCGGCCGCTATTGGCGTACCGCCAGCCCCGAAGAGCAAAAAGAGTTCCTCAAATTGTTTCAAGACTATGTCGTCTTCGTCTATACGGCGCGGCTGTCCGATTTCAATGGCGAGCAGTTCAAGGTCAGCGGCACCCGCCCCGATCAGGACGCCGTCATCGTCTCGACCGATGTGATTTCTCCGGGCGCGCCGCAACCGCTCAAGGTCGATTGGCGGCTGATCACCGATGACGGCCAGTTCAAGATCAGCGACGTCATCGTCGAAGGCGTCAGCATGGCGGTGACGCAGCGCTCCGAATTCGCCTCGGTGATCCAGCGCCATGGCGGCCAGGTCCAGGGCCTCCTCGATCTGATGCGGGAAAAGACCGCCAGCGCCGCGCGCTAGACCGGGTCCGCCCATCGTGGCTGGGGCCCATCGTGGCTGTGGCGCCCGCTGATCGCCGGTGAGCGCTCACGACGGGTGGCGGGGCACCTGCGGATAATATTGCGGAGCTTCACGGCGATCGAACATGCCGTAATCGCGGATGACCCGGATCTGTCTCAGACGGGCGTCCTGCGGCAGCCGCGCGTTTGTCGAGAACCCGGCTGCTGCGTCGCGATCACGCCACGACATCAGCAAGATGAGCTCGCCCGGCGTCAGCACCGCATCAAAGACGTCCCAGCCGACGAGCCCTTGCGCTCCCGGGCCGTAGCCGAGATGGCGCGCCACTGCGTCGGCCGCGGCATTCTCCGGGAGCGCTGCCGGGCGCTTCGCATCGACCAGAACCAGCGCCGTCGCATCTCCGGTCTCGGTCTCGTCGAGCCGCTGCGCGACCAGCCGGCCATGTTGCGGCAGACGCGTGTCGGCGGTGATCTCGCCGACCCGCAGATGATAATCCGCGAGGATTTCACTGCGCCCCCGCTGCTGCGCTTCGTGATGGTGCGGCCGGGTCCGCCAACGGACCACCGATTTTTCATCGCGCCAGCTCGACAGCGACAAAATCCAGCCGTCGCGGGTCAGACTGCGATAGCGGATATTGTCGATAAAGCCGTCGATCTGCTCGAGCTCTGGCCGCAGTAGCCGGGCCTTGCCGAGATAGGCGTCCCACTGCTCCGGTCGCGGCTGCACTTCAAAGACGACGGCAAACATGCCTTTCTCCTTGGTTGCCTATGGCAGCCGACACGCCGGGATCGCGGGGACTGCTGCCGGCTCGGGAAATCCAGGATACTGATCGTCATGGTCGCCGGCATGGTTGGCCATGCCGGGCTTGGTGAGCACCCCGCGCGGCGCGGCATAGCTCGAAATCCGGCGGCGCGGATTTTCGTGCCAGCCGATGTTGAACGCGGCGAGCTTGGGAAAAAACTGCAGCTCGCTATACGGCAGGTGATCGTGGATCCACCATGCCATCGCCTGCCACTTTGCACCGCGATCGAGCCGGTCCACGAGCCATGGCACGACCACCGTCGTCATCGCGCCCATGCCGCCATCAGCGCTGCGCCGGTCCCAGATATGGCGGGCGCAATTGCGTTCGTTCGAACCGCAATTTTGGAAATGCACATTACCAAAGGCGTTGACCGCCGGCGCGCGATAGGCCGAGCGGATCGCCAGCCGGCCGAACGTCGCCTGCAGCGGTTCGAGCAGCTGCTGGCACAGGCACCGACCGGCGGCGATCGCGAGGTCGGGATCGTCGGGCAGATTGGCGATGCCGTGGACATTGGCGATCTCGCTATAGAGAAAGTCGCGCAAAAAGAACGACGGCGACAGCCGCACCCGGCCGAGCGTCTCGGCGCTGCGCACCGTGCGCGGCTTTCTCATGCGCCACCCTCCGCTGCCACCGCGAGCGGGCAAGCTCAGGCCGGGTCCTCGACCTGATCGAGATAAGCGCCATAGCCGAGCGCCACCATGTCGTGGCGATGGATGAAGCGCAGCGCGGCCGAGTTGACGCAATAGCGCAGACCGCCGCGATCGCGCGGACCGTCCGGAAATACGTGGCCGAGATGGCTGTCGCCATGCGTCGAGCGTACCTCGGTGCGGATCATGCCGTATGAGCTATCGTGCCGCTCAGCGATGTTCGCGGGCTCGATCGGCTTCGTAAAGCTCGGCCAGCCGCATCCCGATTCAAACTTGTCGGAGGACGCGAACAGCGGCTCGCCCGACACGACATCGACATAGATGCCTGGCTCCTTGTTGTGCAGATGGGCACCGCTGCCCGGCCGCTCGGTCGCGCTCTGCTGCGTGACCCGGTACTGCTCGGGTGACAGCGCCTCGATGGCCTCGGCGGTCTTGCGATAATCAGCCATGTCGATCTCCCGTTTGCCCGCGAAGATGGTGCGGAAAAGATGGTGCGGGACCCCCCGTTTGGCGAGAAAAACCGGCCACCTCTCGGTCTTGGGTGCGTGTGCTGCGGGGTCTGGCGAACCCGGTCGAGAGAGCGGTCCTCGGCCAAGCCGCAGGTTGCGCTTGTTGGCCGCAGCGGCCGCAGCCAGAACCGAGGGTGCCGTTCAGCACTTCTCAACCGCACCGAGCCGAGGATGCCGCCCGATCGGGAGGTTCGGATGCGGTGCCGGGTCGGCGTGATCTGGATGGCGGTCGCGATGCTGTCGCTGATCGATCTGGTGCTGTGCCATCGTCTGCAGCTCTCTTTCACCAATTGGCGCGGCGCGTTGTGCTGGCCGGGGCCGGGATGGGCGCAGTGGCGCTGTTCTACCGCCTGTCGGGACGCAGCGAGCGCCTGTTCAACCTAGTGGTTTGACCGAAACAAAAGATTCCGTTGGGTGCGGTGTTCTGCCATGATCCGGGAATGCGGAAGGATGTCGAAGTTTGGCTTGGGCCGGGAGATCGCGAGCGGCTTGAGGCG
>JBOHME010000094.1:0-16205 GCA_050729795.1 Allostellaceae bacterium
ACCATCGGCCCGTTGAGCGACGATCCCATCGTCAAGCTGCCCGCCGCGACCGCCTGACACTGCCGGCCAACCCCGCCGGCGAGCGCGATGCCATGCCGCTCTTACACCACGCCATGGGACACGATCCTTTTACATTGGCGGCGTTGCCCCAGCAGAAGAAGAAGCGGGGCGGCATCGGGGGACAAGAACATGGCTTTGCGCCGTCGAAATTGCAGCCATTTCCGATCGCTTCTGCTGGTGATGGGTCTGTTGCTCGGCTCGCGGGCCTATGCCGACGCACAGATCATAACGGAATATCCGACTCCGAACTCATCGAGAAATATACCTGTTAACATCACAGCTGGGTCAGATGGATCGGTGTGGTTCTCTGTGCAGGACTGCAATCAAGTTCCCTGTAGCACGATCGGCCAAATTGAGCGCATCACGACATCGGGCAAAGTAACCGAATATTCTGTTGTCGAACCTGACGACATCACTTCAGGACCAGATGGTGCACTCTGGTTCACCGAGGGCAGCAACATCGGGCGTATTACGACAACGGGTGCTGTTACCGAATTTCGAATTCCACCCAGGAGCGCCCCGACCGGAATTACGGCCGGACCTGACGGCGCGCTCTGGTTCGCCGAAAGCAATTTCGGCAGTATCGGACGCATTACAACGTCAGGCACGATTACCGAATACCCCCTTCCAACAGCTGGTAGTTCGCCGGCTGGAATCGCGGCGGCCCCGGACGGTGCGTTGTGGTTCACCGAGTCTAATAAGATTGCCGGATTACGACAGCCGGCACCGTCACGGAATATCCGCTTCCGACCCCCAACAGCGGACCTTACGCCATCACCGCCGGGCCGGACGGCGCGATGTGGTTCACCGAAGCTGACAGCGGCAAGATCGGGCGCATTACGACGCCGCTGAGCACTCATCGGAACACCGATGATTTCAACGGCGACCGCAAGTCCGACATCCTGTTGCAGAACACCAGCGGCCAGGTGGACGTCTGGTAGATGAACGGGGTCAAGGTGATCGGCAGCGGCAGCAACCCCGGGCCGAGCTGGCGCGCGATTGGCACCGGCGATTTCAACGGCGACGGCAAGTCCGACATCCTGTGGCAGAACACCAACGGCGCCATCGCGATCTGGGAGATGAACGGGGCTAAAGCGATCGCGACCGCCACCGTGGGCAATCCTGGGAAGAGCTGGCATGCGACCGGCACCGGCGACTTCTATGGCAACGGCAAATCCGACATCCTGTTGCAGAACACCAGCGGTGCCGTCGCGATCTGGGAGATGAACGGAACGAAAGTGATTGCCAGCACCCCGGTCAGCAATCCAGGGCCGAGCTGGCATGCGACCGGCACCGGCGATTTCAACGGCGACGGAAAGTCCGATATTCTATTGCAAAACAGCAGCGGCTCCGCCGAGATCTGGGAGATGAATGGGGCCAAGGTGACCGCGAGCGCCGTCGTCGGCGCCCCTGGGCCGAGCTGGCGCGTGATCGGCACTGGCGATTTCAACGGCGACGGCTATTCTGACGTGCTTTGGCAGAACACCAATGGCGCGGTCCAGATCTGGGAGATAAACGGCACCAAAGTCATCGCGCGCAACGGCTTTCCCAACCCCGGGACGGCCTGGCATCTGATCGGCTCCGGCGACTTCAGCGGCGGCGGCAAGTCCGGCATCCTGTTGCAGAACCCCAACGGCCAGGTCGATATCTGGCTGACCAACAGGGCCAAGGTGACCGCGAGCGGCAGCCCCGGCAAACCCGCGCCGAGCTGGCATGTGATAGGCCAATGAAGCGCAGGACCCGCAGGTGCGGCGGTCTTGCGCCACACTGCAGGATGTGTTGGAGCGAGGCCGAAACGGGCCAGTGGCAAGCGCAGGCGCGATGCCGAGAAGACAGGCGGAGAGCGTCCTGACCGGATGTCAGGCAGACACGCCTCGCCCGTGCCGGCGGCTCAGTTCGGCGATGCGGGCCTGCATCTCGGGGCCGGGCCAGTCTTCGGAGAGCCAGGCGGGCAGCGGGTCGCCCTGGCGGCTTACCGGCAGCGCTCCGTCGTCGTCCGACCGCCCGCCCGCGAACAGCTGCAGCGCGTGCGGCATCTCGTAATAGATTTCGAGCGTGTTGCCGTCGGGATCGGCGAAATAAAAGCTGCGCTGGTTGACGTGGTTGGTGGCACGCAGAATCTCGACCCCGCTTTTGACCAGATGCGCATAGGCGTCGCGCAACGCGCCGTAGCTGCCGACCTGAAAGGCGATGTGCGCGAGCCCGATCTGGCCGCGCTGCGGGCGTGGCGCCTTCTCCGGCTCCGGGTGCTGGCCGATGTCGAGGGTGTGGAAATTCTCGCCCAATGTCATGAACACGCCGCCATGCTCCGGGTCCTCCTCGGCGATCGCAAAGCCGAGGATGTCGCGATAGAAGCGCTTTGAGGTCTCCTGGTCGGCGACCCGCAGATTGACATGGCCGATGCCTTTCAGCCGGATCGGGCTTTCCATCGAAGCTGCTCCCTCAGATTTTGCCGCCAAGGGCATCAGAGATATCGAAACAGAAGATATCGAAACCCGGGCGATTTCCAGCTGTTTTTGGCGCCGGGCCCGGCGTGCTACGATCGGGCCCAACTGAGGAAACGAGAGAACAGCAGGAAAAATGGGCGAAGACCACGAGCACGCACCGGTCGATTGGAAGACGCACGGGGTCAAGGTCATCCCCGGCGATCAGCTTGATACGAACACCCCGCAGACACCGGGCATGAACCGCGCCGCAGCAATCAATTTCGCGCGGGCGGGCGCGCAGAAGATCTGGGCCGGCACGGTCGAGATTCACGCCAACGCCAAGACCGGCGCGCACCATCACGGCGCTCTCGAAAGCGTGATCTATGTGCTGAAAGGGCGGGCGCGGATGCGCTGGGGTGAGCATCTCGAATATGTCGCCGAAGCGGGGCCGGGCGATTTCATCTTTGTGCCGCCCTATGTGCCGCATCAGGAGATCAACGCGTCGGCCGACGAGACGCTCGAATGCGTGCTGGTGCGCAGCGACAATGAGGCGGTCGTCGTCAATCTCGATATCGAGCCGGTCGAGCGGCCGGACGAGGTGCGCTGGGTCGATCCGATCCACCGCGACGGCTGATCCACCGGGCTCATACGGCGAGTGCCGCCGGCGCCAATGCCTGCCCGTCGATATTTGTTGCTGCGAGACCGAGATGGCGCAGCACGGTCGGCGCGATGTCGATCAGCGACGAGCGTTCGCAATGGGTCCCCGCGGCAAAACCGCCGCCGCAAATCATCAGAAACGGCCTCTGCTCGTTTTCGCCGAGCCCGCCATGCTGGCCAAAGCCGGTGATATCCTGGGTTTGCTCGGGGTCGCGGATGATATGGCTGCGTCCCGCCACGCCATAGGGGTTGGTGCTGGGATCGGCCTTCAGCGTGATCGCGATGCGCGCCGCCGAGCCGGTCGGCAAACCGATTTCGCCGAGTGCCGTACCGGTGAAGACCCGGCCGACCCAGCGCTCGGCTTCGAGAAACCGCGCCACTTCGGTGACGAGCGCGCTCTCGGGCTCGCTGAAATAGACGAGCGCCGCGGTGCCGTTGGGGGCGACCACGACTTCGGGCGATCCCGGTGCACGCTTCAGCCCGGCGCCGATCAAGAGCGCGTCGAGGTCGATGGTTTCACCAACCGTCTCCATCCCGTGATCGGAGCCGACCACAAACAGGATGTCGTCGCCGGCAGCTTCGAGGCTGGCGATCGTATCAGCGACGCGGCGGACATTCTCGTCGGCGGCGGCAATGGCGTGGCGGTGTGCGGGCGAACCGAGCGGAGCGTGGTGGCCGGTGTAATCGGGCTCCGACAGCCATAGCACCGCCAGGCTCGGGGCGCGCTCCCGCAAAACCTCACTGCAGAACCGCCGGGTCACTGCGGTGTCGCCGGCCTCGCCTTTGGCGACCGCCAGCCCTTCCACCTCGGGCAGCGGGCGGCGGCCGGGGCCAAAGCTCCCAGCCGGGTTGTAGACCCAGCCATGCCCGTCGGGGTCGAGGAAATAGGCCGCACCCGGCGACACGTTCGAAAACGCGATCGCGGTTCCGCCAGCGCCGGCGATCCGCTCGGCCAGGGTCGGCGCGTGCAATGTGCGGCCGGTGGCGCGATGCAGACGGTCGCGGAAATCGGGCTTGCCGACCGACAGGCAGACGAGCCCGTCGCCCTCGTCGAGCGCCATCGTATTGCCGAGGAGCCCGTGATGCGCCGGCAGACACCCGGTGGCGATCGAGGCGGCGCTGGTGCGCGTCGTCGACGGGAACACACCCGAATGATTAAGGAATTGCGCCGCACGTTTCCCGAGCGCGGTCAGATAAGGGGCATCCTGCGGCGTGATCAGATCGCGGCGCAGGCTGTCGCAGATGACGATGACGGCGCGCTTCATTGGGTCGCTCCTTCGCCGCGGGCGGCTTCCTGGGCATCGGGATCGCGGGCCAGCATAGCCCGGCGCAGGGCCGGCGGCAGCGGCGTTTTCTCGCCGGTGGCGTTGACCACGAGGATCAGCACCGCGCGACCCTGCGCGCACAATCCGTGGCACCACACCGCATATTCCATCTCGAAGCTGGTACGGCCGAGGCGGACGGTGCGGGCGCCGACCAGAATCTCGTCACCATAGGCGAGCGGTCGGTGATAGCGGATGCCGGTCTCGGCGATGACCGGCCCCGGCGAACTGGCCGACAAGGCCGGCAGGCCGAGAGTTTCCAGATAGCAGTTGCGGGCTTCCTCGAACCATTCGAAATAGGCGCGGTGATTGGCGTGGCCGAACGGATCGCACTCGCTCCAGCGCACCCGGTGCCGGATTACGAATGCCCATCCCGGCGCGACCCCGAACCGGGCAAATTCATCCGCATCCGCCTCGGTCACCACCGGGTCTCCTATCCGCTCGCTGCACATTCCCGCCGGCGAGGGCGGCCGAAGGCGGCGGTTCGACATCAGACAACAATCTACGGCCTGCCCCACCAAAGCGGCAAATGCCGGGTGCGGCGTTGATCGCAGCCCGTCGCTCTTATTTGTCGATGATCATGTGCAGCAGCGACCCGTTGCGCTCGCGCGCGCAGGCGGAACATGCGAGACAGGAGCCATGACGGCGGTTCGGGTCAAGGAGGATCGGCCTCACCCTGCCGGGGCGGTGGCGCTGTTGGCGACGCGGCGGTTCGGGCCCTTGTTCTGGGCGCAGTTCCTGTCGGCGTTCAATGACAACGCGGTCAAGAACGCGCTGGTGCTGCTGATCACCTATCGCGCCGCGGCCGGCTCACAACTGTCGGCGCAGCTTCTCGTCCCGCTCGCCGGCGGGTTGTTCATCCTGCCATTCTTTTTGTGCTCGGCGACCGCCGGCCAATTCGCCGATCAGAACGACAAGGCATGGCTGATCCGGCTGATCAAATCGACCGAGATCGTGCTGATGCTCGTCGCCGCAGCCGGGGTGATCGCCGGTAGCACGATCGTCCTACTCGCGGTTCTCACGGTGATGGGGATCGAGGCAGCGTTTTTCGGCCCGCTCAAATACGCGATTCTGCCGGACCTGCTCGCGCCGCACGAGCTGATGCTCGGCAATGCGCTGGTCGAGGGCGGCACCTTTATTGCGATCCTGCTCGGCACGATCGCCGGCGTACTGATCGCCGGGCGGCACGGGGCGATATTGGTCGCGGTGCTGATCATCGTCGTGGCGCTCGCCGCCTGGGGAACCAGCCTGATGATCCCACCGACACCAGCCGCGGCGCCGGCGAGCCGGGTCGGCTGGAACCTCCTTGCCGCGACCTGGCGGGTCATCGGCGAGGCGGCCGGCGAGACCGTGCCGTTCCGCTCGATGCTTGGGATTTCCTGGTTCTGGCTCGCCGGCGCGGTCTACCTCTCGCAATTTCCAAGCTATGTGCGCTTCACTCTCGATGGCGGCGAGGTGGTGGTGACGCTGTTTCTGACCGTCTTCTCGATCGGCATCGCACTCGGTTCGCTCGCCTGCAGCCGGCTCCTCGGCGGCCGGATCAGCGCCCGCACGGTGCCCTGGGGTGCCCTCGGCATCGGCCTCTTCTCGATCGATCTATGGCTGGCGAGCCCGGTGCCAACCACCGATGGAGCGGCGCTGGCCGGGCTCGCCGGCTTTCTCGCCCAACCCGCGCATTGGCGCGTCCTCGGCGACCTCCTCGGAATCTCGGTCTGCGGCGGGATCTTTATCGTGCCGCTCTATGTGCTGCTGCAAGCGGCAAGCCGGCGCGAGCACCGCGCCCGCGCGATCGCCGCCAATAACGTCATCAACGCCGCAGCGATGGTCGTCGCCGCGCTGGCGACGATCGCCTTGATCGGCGCCGGGCTAAGCGTTTCCGCACTGTTTTTGCTGACGGGTGGCGCCACCCTCGCCGTAGCACTCTGGTGCTGGCGGATCCTGCCGAGCCTGACACTCCCCCCGACTGCGCTCCCCCCGAATGCGCTCGACCGGGAGGATCGCTGACCGGCGCCGTTCAACCCGGCCACAGTGCCCGCGCCAGGCTCCATGGCAGCGCCGTCAGCTCGCGAAGTGCAGCAGCAAGCTCTACCAACCGCGAATGGGAGCGCACCCCGGAGCGGCCGGCAACCGCGACCCCGGCGAGCCGGAACAGCAATGCGGCACGCGGCAGGTGGGTCCGATCGGAGACGAGCAAGACCGACTGAAGCCGGTGCGCCCGCAACAGGCGGGCGGTTTCGCGCGCGTTGCCGAGCGTGTCGCGCGAATTGGGCTCGATCAACAGAGCCGCGGGCGGGACCCCGCCGAGAAGCGCCATCCCCCGCATGATCTCCGCCTCCGGTTTCGGACCGCGCCCGCCGCCCGACAGCAGCAGCAGCGGCGCCCTCTTTTCGTGCCACAGTCGGGTCCCGCGCTCGATCCGCCGCGTCAGCCGCGCCGATGGCGGACAACCGAGCACGACGATTGCATCGGCACCCGTTTGGGCCCGGCAATTTGGGATCAGCATCCTGATCCGGGCGGCGGCACAAACAGCGCCCCCGGTCTTTTCCCGACACCCCGACCCATATCGCCGATCCGCGCCGCAGAAGTGAAGCGATCGGCTTGCCTGCCGACCCGCGCGCGATCGATAATCCGACGCGGCGACGCCCGGGCCGATAGTCGCGCCGGCACTTCCCGGCGCTGCGCCGGTTGCTTGGGCGAGCGCCAGCGGGAGGGAGGTGCGCGATGGCCGGGTCGGCTCTCGATGCGAATGCCGCACAGCGTCGCTATTGGAACACGGTCGCCGGACCGCGCTGGGTCGCCGCCGCCGGATCGCGGGAGCGGCGCAACCAGGAAAGCCTTGCCCTGCTGCTGGCGCGGCTCAGTCTCGGCGGCGGTGAACGCGTGCTCGAGATCGGTTGCGGCACCGGTGCCCTGACGCTGCCGATCGCCGCGGCGGTCGGCGCGAACGGCCGCGTCTTCACGGTCGATATCAGCGAGCCGATGCTTGGGATGGCGCGGCAGCGGATCGCCGAACGAGGCCTGCAGAACGTGACATTGCAGCTCGGCGACGCGCAGGTCTTTGCGTTCGAGGCCAACGCCTTCGATATCGCGACCTCGCGCATGGGCGTCATGTTTTTCGCTGATCCGACCGCCGCGTTCCGCAACATCCGCGGCGCGCTGCGACCGGGTGGGCGCACGGTTTTTGCCTGCTGGGGTCCGCTCGCGGAGAACCAGCACTGGCTCATCGCGCACGATGTCGCGCAGCACCACCTTGGCCCACCGACAACTCCACCCGGACGCGAGCCCGGACCGCTGGCCTTTGCCGACCCCGATTACATCCGCTCGATTATGAGAGGGGCCGGGTTTGTCGAGATCGCGGTCGAGCGGGCCCATCCGACGATTATCGGCGGTACTCCCGAGGAAGAGGCGCGCGCAGCGCTGGCGATGGGCCCGACCGCGCGGCTGATCGAGGAGAAGAGCGCGCCCGAGACGGTCCGCGCGATGATTGCCCGCGAGATCGAGGCGGCATTTGCGGCCGTCGCCGGCGATGGTCCGCTGCGGCTCGCGGGAACGATCTTTCTCGTCTCCGCGCGCCAACCGGGGGAGTCGCGTTAAGACTGGCCGGAAGAGGGTGCCGCGAGCCGGTAGACTCGCGCCGCGGTGCCGCTGTAGAGCGCTTTCTTCTCGGCGACCGAAGCACCGGCGGTGATGCGCTTGAACGCGTTCCACAGCTCGGTATAGCCGCCCGATTGCTTGTCGGGCGGAAAATTGCTTTCGAACATGGAGCGCTCGGGGCCAAACGCTTCGATGCACGGCTCGATATATTGGCGCCAGGCGGCGGCGAGGTCTTCGGATGACGGCGGCAGATCGCGCTCGTGAAGGTCGAAGCCGAACGAGGTCATGCCGACGCCGCCGAGCTTGACGTTGACATTCGGGCATTTGGCCAGCTCGGCGATGTCCTTTTTCCAAGTGGCGAGGATCTCCGAGCGCCGCCCGGAATAGGGTCCGACTCCAAGCACGCCGCCAACGTGGTTCAAAATGATCGTTGTTTCTGGAAAGGCGCGGGCGAGGTCGATCGCATCAGCGAGCTGCGGGTGGTATTGCCAGGATTCGAAGCTGAGCCCGAGCGGCGCCAGCTGCGCAAAGCCCTCGCGGAATTTGCTGTCGCGCAGCTGATGCGGCGGGACGTTGCGCGTCGCATAGCGCTGGATCGCCGGGTGCTCGTCCCACGAAACACCATGCCGAATACCGCGAAACCGCCCGCCGCCGACCCGGATTTCGGCCTCCAGCACCTCGCGCACGCGCGCGCCGAGCGTCAGATCGGCATGGCCGACGATGCCGTCGGCGACCCGGCACGGGCCGTAGCCACCCGACGCGCTCATTGCGGCGATGCCGTTGACAAACTCGACCTCACCAACCGCCGCCATCTCCGGCAGCCCGTCCTTCTTGTACATCGAGCGGCATTCGAGAAAGACAGTCGCGACGATATTGTGTCCGCGACCGGGACCGGCGCCGACGATATCGGCCAACAGCTCGGGCAGAAGGTAGCGTCCGCGCGCCGTCGTATCCCAGAAATGATGGTGTGGATCAATGATCGGCAGCTCCGGTTCGAGCGCCGTCTCAGTCGGCCGTTTCGCCAACCACGCCCTGAGCGCCGCATCGTCGTGCCAGACGAGCCCGCGATATTCGCCCTTCGCATCTCCAGCCATTAGTCCCCTCCCCTACTCGGCGGCGGCGCGGACCCGGCTATCGGTGCTGCGGAAGGCCGGGATCACTTCCTTCGCGAAGCGGTCGAGGTCATCGAGCTGGATGTCGAGCGGCGTGCCGAGCGGGGTCGCGCAGATGACCCGATCGAGACCGGGAAAGCGCTTCTCCACGGCTTTCAATTGCTCGACGATGTCCTCCGGCCGTCCGGCGAGAAAACCGCCGGCTTTTGCCGCGTCCTCGATCGTCGGCAGTTTGATCGTGCCGATCAGCGCCGGGTCGCGCATCGCCGCGATCTGCTCGTCGCTCAGCGCCCGCACCAGACGCAGCTCGCCAAACATCTTCATGTTTTCTTCGTAATGCGGGGCGGCCTCACGGATAGCCTGCTCACGGCTCGCCGCGATGTGGAACTGATAGCCGAGCGCCAGCCGCTCGCCCAGCTCGAGCTTGACGCCGCGTTTTGCATAGGCCTGCTGGAAGCCGATCATATGCCGCTCGACCGCACCGCCTTCGGCCGAGCCGCCGCCGATCACACCGCTGATGCCGTATTTCGCCATAAACTCGAAGGCGCGCTCCGAACCGCTCTGAATCGGCTGCCAGCATTCGACCGGCAACCGGCCCGGCGCCGGCACCAGCGTGATCTCCTTCAAGGTATAGCCGCGATACGGCACCTCCGGCGGGATCGTGTAGTACTTGCCATGGTGCGAGAACGGCTTGCCCTCGAAGGCTTTGAACAGCACCTCGACGCCTTCTTCGAAGATCTCGCGGTTGGCGTTCTGGTCGATCAACGGATTGCCGAAGGTTTCGACCTCGCGGGTATGATAGCCGCGCCCGACGCCAAAGATCACCCGCCCGCCGGTCAGGATGTCGGCCATCGCATAATCTTCGGCGAGCCGCAACGGATGCCACATCGGCACGATATTGAAGCCGCAGCCGATCTTGAGGTTTTTTGTGACACCGCAGAGATGCATCGCCATCATCAAGAGGTTCGGGATCAATTCCGTCCCCTCAGGCTGGAAATGATGCTCGGCCATCCAAAAGGTGTTGTAGCCGCGCTCGTCCATGCATTTGGCGTAGCTGACGACTTTGTGCATCGCCTTCGCCAGCTCTTCTTTCGAATAGCAGCGATCGTTGATCGGCGTGCCCTTGTAGCCGAGATTCTCCATATCGGCGGTGCCGTAATAGGAGCTGTCGAACTTGGTGATCATCGGGGTTTCCTCTATTCTGCCGCGAGTGCGGCGTTTTCCGTCCGCCAGGACTTCAACACCGGCAGCACTTCTTTCGCGAATAACTTCAGCCCGCGCTCGGCGATATCAAACGGCACACCACCAAAGCGGAACGCAGTGTTGAGCTCGAACTCGCCGAGCACCGCACGACGCGCCTCCAATTCGCGCAGAATGCGTTCCGGCGTGCCCCAGATCGCGGCCTGCATAAAGCCGGCGACCGCACCTTCGAGCCCGCCTTTCTTTGCGATCTCGGCTTTCTGCACATAAGCATCGTAGCCTTTGACCGTGGCGAAATGCTCGCTGAGAAATTCATAGTGGTGGAAGTTGCTTTCGACGAACTTGCCCATGTATTGCCGCGCGTTGTTCTCGGCCTCGGCCAGATCCGGGCCGCAGATACAGAAATCGGTGATCATCAGATGCGGCGCCGGCCGCCCGTGGAGCTTGCGGTGCAATTCTCGATTGTGATCGATCGCCGGCAGCCGCATAGGCCACGGCCGGTCGGAGAACATCACCATATGCGCCCCGAGCCGTGCGGCAGCCGCGACCGAATCCTCGCTCGACGCGACCGCATAGATGCGCCCGGCAAAATCATATTTCGGGCGTGGCCGCAACGCGATGCACGGCTGCGGGTAGAACCGGCCGGCGCCCTCGATAAAGCCGGTGCGCAGCGCCTCGACGATCATCGGAGCGGCTTCGTCAAAGCGCTCGCGCGATTCGTCCATCGTGCCGCGAAACGCCGCAAACTCGCGCCGCGCCAGACCTCGCCCCAGGCCCAATCGCAGCTGGCCTTTGCACAGGAGATCGACCACTGCCGCCGCTTCGGCGACGCGCAACGGATCATGCCACGGCACGATGACCGCAGCGGTGCCGAGACCGACGCCCGGGCACACCCCGGCCAGATAGCTCATCAGCTGCAGATTATCCGGGCAGAAGGAATAATCGAAAAAATGGTGCTCGGCCGACCACAGCACGTCGAAGCCGCTGTCGGCGGCGAGCCGCGCCAGCCGGATCTCCTCGTCCCAGACCTCGTCGTCGCCGATGTTCTCCCAGCCGTAGCTGGCGAACACCATCATCATGCCGACATCCATCGCCGCTCTCCGGCCCTTGCCCTGGGGCGGAGTGTTCCACGCACGCTCGGCAATGACAACTCCGCCGGGCGCAGCGCGGGTCTGCGGTCCCGCGGCGCCAGCCCGCAGGTGCTGCGGCGATCCCTCAGCGCGAACCGGTCGCGGCGGCGATCCCTCAGCGCGAAGCGGTCGCGGCGGCGATCCCTCAGCGCGAAGCGGTCGCGGTGGAGATCAACGATGAACTCGTCGGCGGCGCTTGTGGCACGCTAGCCGCACCGGGCGCGGCGGGCTCGCGGGTCGTGGCGACGGGGTATCCGGCCATCTGGCCGGCCACCAGGAACCCACCGTAATCGGCCCGCGCCTCGTCGGAATCCTGGCTGAACGACAGGTCCGGCCGCGGGCTCCCCTGCATGATGTTCCAGTCATCGTAGCCGGTCGACCCCTCCCAGGCGAAGGAGTTTGACAGCCAGCTATAACGTGCCAGCCCAGCGCTCTTGATTGCGTCGCAAACCGCACCTGAGCCATATACACCGACGGCATAGCCGGCGTTCCCACCGCCTTCCGCCGTCAAGCCTGCGGCGACACCCCGAAAGTATTCGTCGATCGATGCCAAAAACTGGCTCGGCACATTGTAATCGACCGCAAAGTAAATTGCGCTGCCGGGGGGCTGTCCGATCGCCCTCGCCTGCTGGTAGGCCATGACTGCATCGTAATAACCGGAGGAGTATGAAAAATGCGTCGGGCTTCGCGAGTGTGATTCCCATACCGCGACGATCTTCAGCCCGAGCGCCGACAGGCGCTGCGCCTCGCCGGCCGACAGCGTCGGCCAACGCGATGCCAGGTCACGATAATATCGGGCGACAAACTCCAAGCGGCCGTCCTGTAGCTCGTTCAAGATATCGCTGGCGTCGGTCGCCAAGTCGATCCCTTGACCCGAAGTGCCGACCGGCGAGGCCGGCGCTGTTGCCGCAGGTGGAGGCGGCGGCGGACTGGCGCACGCCCCCAGAAGCAGAGCGGAAACCACAGGTGCCAGCTTTGCAGCCTTCAACGTGCTCACTCCTGGTCTCGGAGGTCATCGGTACGGGCGGTTTCAGACGACGGCGAGCTCTGCGGATCATTCGTTGCACGACGGCGGCTTCGCAACCGAATTCGGCCCGCGCGCACCGTGCTGTGTGATTTCCGAGGCAAATCCGCGGCGTCGATGGAGCGCACGCAAGGCTGACACAGCCTCGCCTCCACTCCCTGGACGCTTTCCCGACGGGACCGCGCGCGAATCGCAATGATGCGGCACGCCCAACCCCGCCGCAGCGCTCGGCGCGCCCGCTTATTCCGCGCACCCCGATCTCGGCGGCTGTGTTATCCGCTCATTCCGCCGTGGATCTCGGCGACGATCGCGAACGAGCGCTTGCGCTTCTCGTGATCGAAGATGTTGGCGGTGATCATCAGCTCGTCGGCGCCGGTGCGGGCGATGAACTCGTCGAGACCGCGGCGCACCGTGTCACGGCCGCCGACGATCGCGCAGGCCTGCGAGTCGGCGAGGATCGCCCGCGCGTAGGGATCGAGTTGCGCATCGAAATCGGCGACTGGCGGAGGCACCCGACCACGGCGGCCGGTCCGGTTGTTCAGCGTCGACTGCTGCAGCGAGGAGAACAGAAACCGCGCTTCCGCGTCCGATTCGGCGGCGGCGACGACCGCTCCCAGCATCACGTTGGGCTGGGCGAGCTGCGCCGACGGGCGGAACCGTTCGCGATAGATCGCCATCGCCGGCATCATCATCGCCGGGGCGAAATGCGAGGCAAACGCGAACGGCAGACCCAGATAGGCTGCGACCTGCGCGCCATAGGTGCTCGAGCCGAGGATCCACAACGGCACCTCGAGCCCGGCGCCTGGCACCGCCTGCACTGCCTGACCGGGCTCGGCCGGCTGGAAGTAGCCCATCAGCTCGACGACTTCCTGGGGAAAGCTTTCCTCGGTGCCGAGCAGCGCCCGGCGCACCGCCCGCGCGGTAACCTGGTCCGAGCCCGGGGCACGGCCGAGACCGAGTTCGACCCGACCCGGATGCAGCGCCGCGAGCGTGCCGAATTGTTCGGCGATCAAGAGCGGCGCGTGGTTCGGCAGCATGATGCCGCCTGCGCCGATCCCGATCCGGCTGGTGCCGGCCGCGATATGGGCGAGCGCCACCGCGGTCGCGGCGCTGGCGATGCCCGGCAGGTTGTGATGCTCGGCCATCCAGAAGCGCCGGTAGCCGAGGCGCTCGACATGACGCGCGAGATCGAGCGAGTTGCGCAGTGCCTGGCCGGCGTCGCCGCCTTCGACGATCGGCGAAAGATCGAGCACGGAGAGGGGAACCATCGGGTCAGGATCGCATTGCACGGGGCTCGCGCAAAGCCGATTTCGCACCGCTGCGGCGGCGGCAGTCGTTTGTGCCGCTGGCGCGCGCGAAGCTGCGACAAGGCTGGTGTGCCGATGGCGACGCGCGAAGCTGCGACAACGCTGGCCTCGCCCCACGAATCATGTTCTGTACCGGGAAGCCAAGGCCCGAGCCGGTCGCGTTGGTTTCGCTCGGCTGCGGATGGGGGGCCGTGACATGGCCATCGATCGGGCCGAAATCGCCAGCGGTGTCCTCGAGATCGACATCGCCGGGATTGCCGCTAATTGGCGGCTCCTCGCGCGCCGCGTCGCGCCGGCACAATGTGCGGCCGTGGTCAAGGCAGACGCCTATGGGCTCGGTGCCGGAGTCGTCGCGCCGGCGCTCGCCGCGGCCGGCTGCCGCCGATTTTTTGTCGCGACCCTCGACGAGGCGCTGGCGCTGCGGCCGAGGCTTGGAGAGCACGCCGAAATCGCCGTCTTCAACGGTCCCGCACCCGGGGCGGCCGCAGAGTTTGCAGCGCATCGAGTGGTCCCGGTGCTCAACGATCCAGGCCAGATCAGCGAATGGAAAAGAATCGCCGGGCGCTACGGGCGGCAGCCGGCGATGCTGCATGTCGATACCGGAATGGCCCGGCTCGGACTGACCCCGGCCGAGTTCGCGCGCATCGCCGACGATCTTTCTGGTTGCGGCACGATCGAATGGCGCGCCGTGATCAGCCATCTTGCCTGTGCCGATGCGCCGGACGACCCGATGAACGAACAGCAGCTGGCCCGGTTTGCCGCGGCACGATGCCGCCTGCGCGGCATCCCGGCGAGCCTCGCCGCCTCGTCGGGGATTTTTCTCGGCCCGTCCTATCATTTCGATCTGGTCCGACCGGGAGCGGCACTATACGGGGTCAACCCGCAACCGGGACGACCCAATCCGATGCGTCAGATTGTCCGGCTGGGCGCCAGAATCATGCAAATCCGAGAAGTTGACGCTGGTCAGCCGGTTGGCTACGGTGCGAGCCACGTGATGTCCGCGGCGGGGCGCCTGGCGACTGTCGCGGCTGGATATGCCGATGGCTGGCTGCGCTCGCTGAGCCATCACGGCTCGGGCCGGATCGGCGGGCTCCGGGTCCCGTTGCTCGGCCGGGTTTCGATGGATCTCGCGGTCTTCGACGTGTCAACGATCGATCCGGCGGTGGCCCGGCCCGGCGCCCTGATCGAGCTGCTCGGCGAGGAACGCGGCATCGACGCCGCCGCGGCTGAAGCCGGGACCATCGGCTACGAAATCCTGACCGCTCTCGGCCGTCGCTATTACCGGATCTATCGCGGCGGCGACGAGGACCTCCTGTGAACCGAGGCGGCTGACCCGAACATGAAGTTTCTTGCCGCGATCGGCGCGGCCTTTCTCGGTTTTCTCGCCGCCACCGGGCGGCTTGTGATCTTTGCCGCGACCGCGGTGGCGACGGCGCTGTCGCCGCCCTTCTACCTGCGCGCAATTCTGCGCCAGATGCTCGAAATCGGCTATTTCTCGCTGCCGGTCGTCGGCCTGACCGCGCTCTTCACCGGCATGGTGCTGGCCCTCCAATCCTATACCGGGTTCAGCCGGTTCGCTGCCGAGGGTGCGATCGCCACCGTCGTCGTGCTGTCGGTCACCCGCGAACTCGGACCGGTGATCGCCGGCTTGATGGTCGCCGGTCGCGTCGGTGCGGCGATGGCCGCCGAGATCGGCACGATGCGCGTCACCGACCAGATCGACGCATTGACCACCCTGTCAGTCAACCCGCTGCGCTATCTGGTGCTGCCGCGCCTGATCGGGGGTCTCGTGACCCTGCCGCTCCTGGTCGTGGTCGCCGACATCATCGGCGTGTTTGGCGGGTATCTGGTCGCGGTTTACAAATTCGGCTTTAACCCTGCCGCCTATCTCGCCCGTACCCAGCAATATCTGGAAGCCGGCGATGTCGTTTCCGGACTGATCAAAGCCGCGGTGTTCGGCTTTGTCGTGTCGTTGATGGGCTGCTATCACGGCTATCACTCGCGGGGCGGCGCGCAGGGGGTGGGCCAGGCGACGACCTATGCTGTTGTTTCCGCCTCGATCCTGATCCTGGTGCTGGATTACGGGATCACCCAGGCGCTGTTCTCAAGATGAGGCGATCGTGACCGGGAGGCGATCGTGACCGGCGCCGCGACAACCCCGAAGATCGCCGTGCGCGAGCTGGAAAAATCGTTTGGGCGCAACCGGGTGCTCGACGGCATCGATCTCGATTTCCGCGCCGGCGAGAGCCTCGTCGTGATCGGCGGATCGGGGACGGGCAAATCGGTTCTGGTCAAATGCATCCTCGGGCTCCTGCATCCCGAGGCCGGATCGATCCGCATCGACGGAGTGGAAACAGTGCGGCTGCGTCACTC
>JBOHME010000095.1:0-16085 GCA_050729795.1 Allostellaceae bacterium
GGCATCTGCCGATGCCGCCGAGGCGATCGCGCTGCGCGATTGCGACGAGGCGACGCGGATCACCGAGGCCGGGGTGGTGCCGAGCCTCGAGCAAAAGGCGCGCTATCGCCGCGACGGCGCCTTTGCCGCGACATTGTGCACCCGGGCGGTCGACATCCTGTTCAGTGCGAGCGGCGGTGGTGCCATTTATGCGCAAAACCCGATCCAGCGCGCTTTCCGCGATGTCCATGCGGCCAACGCCCATTACACACTGACCTGGGACGTCAACGGCGCGATCTTTGGCCGGGTGGCGCTAGGCCTGCCGCCCGAAGTGTCGCTCTGAGCAGATCGTGGGGATCGTCCGTGCAGAACAAGAACCCGCCATCCGCCACCCCGAAGTCGCCGCCGCCCGAGACCGAGCATCCCGGCAGTCACGCGGCGACGGTCAGGGCAACCTCCGGCGACGACTTTGATTCGCGCGATTTCCGCAATGCGCTCGGCAGCTTTGGCACCGGCGTGACAATCATCACCGCGCGGGGCAAGGATGGCGGCCTCTACGGGATGACCGCCAACTCCTTCACCTCGGTGTCGCTGACGCCGCCGCTGGTGTTGTGGAGCGCCTCGCTCTACGCGCAGAGCCTGCCGGCATTTCAGGAAGGCTCGCATTTCGTGGTCAATATCCTCGCCTACGACCAGATTGAATTGTCCAACAAGTTCGCCCGTACCCACGACAATAAATTTGCCGAGATCGATCATATTATCCCCGAATGCGGGGCCCCGGTGCTGATCGGCGCGGCAGCACATTTCGAATGCCGTAACGAATACCGGCATTACGGCGGCGACCACATCATTTTTATCGGCCATGTCGAACGCTATGCGTATACGAACCGGCCGACCCTGTTGTTTTGCCGCGGCAAATACATGCGCGGAGAGCCGCTGCTGCCACCCTGACTACGGGCAGCCTCGCGCGTCGGCGCACCGAACCTGCCGCCGCCCGCACCGAACATCCGGGAGCAGCGGGGCCGCGACGCACGCGGCACCTGCCGCGTCCATATCGAGTTCGACCGCCTTGGCACAATGACCCTGGTGGTGCCACGCCGCCGCTCAGGTTGACCGGTTATACGCTTATCTGGGCGTTTTTAAGCTCCTATGCGCCGCCTGTTTAAGTTGATTGAAAGGTGGCAAAAATCCGTCAGAAATGTGTTGACTGCCAATTTGCGCGGGATGATTTTCTCGACGTGGGCAAATCATGTCAGCCGCACGATTGTAAATGTATTGTAACGGGAGGACCCTATGCTTCAACAGGCGAGACCTTTTTGTGTCTTAAAGCGGAACAATCTCCGGCGGTCACTGTCATGGCTGGGCGCCGCCGCGCCGGCGCTGCTGTTGGCCGCGACCAGCGCCTGGGCGGCGTCCCCGGAAAGCCAGGGTCCGGTTGTGCAGATGTTCACGATCCCGGTACCGGTTGCAGCGTCGAACAAAACGGGCGGCATGTACGGGTTCGACATCAGCTTTGTCGACCAGCCGAGCCAGACCTATTTTCTCGGCGATCGTTCGAACGCCACGGTCGATCAGGTCAACGCCAAAACTGGCGTCTTTGTCAGGCAGATCAAGGCGAGCCCGCCTTTCGCCGGGGCTACCGGCGACAACTCCACTTCCGGCCCGAACGGGGTTGCAACCGGCGGCGGCTGCCTGTTCGCCGGCGACGGACCGAGCCGAGTGGTGTCTTTCGCTTTGCCGAGCGGCAGTCAGGCCAGCAGCATCTCGACCGGCGGAAAGTTCCGCGCCGATGAATTGGCCTATGATCCGGCGGACCGGATCGTGATCGTCGCCAACAATGCCGATACGCCACCCTTCGCCACTTTGTTGAATGTCAGCACGACCTGCAAGCTCAGCATCCGCCATAAGATCACTTACTCCTTCGCCACTAACGGTGCGGAGCAACCAGCTTGGGATCCGGCAACCAAAAGGTTCTATCAGTCGGTGCCGTCCATCTCGGGAACCTCGGCCGCACCGGGTCCGCTCGGTGCGGTGATCCGGATCAATGCGTTGAGCGGATCGATCGAAACCATGTTTGCGGTCCCGTACTGCATGCCGGCCGGGCTTTCGCTGGGCCCGAACGGAACCTTTCTCGCCGGCTGCAGCGTCGTCTACGACACCGCGGGCAATCCATGGTTCGGCGCCGACACGGCCAGCTCCAATCCGTATCAGGTCGTGATCGATACCAATGGCGTCTACGGCTTTGTGCCCGGCGTCGGCTCCTCGGACGAGGTCTGGTACAATTCCGGTGACGACCATTGGTACACCGGCACCTCGAATTCGCCCTATTCGGCGCATCCGGTGGCTTCGCTGAAGGGCGCCACCTCGACCACCGATGAGGGGGCCGCCATCCTTGGGGTCATCGACGGGACCAGCCAGAGCCTCGACCAGATCGTGCCGACGCTCAATGTGCCGGCGGTCACGGGCAAGCATGTTTCCGGCAGCTCGCATTCGGTCGCGGCCAACGCTGCCAACAACTGGGTGTTTGTGCCAATCCCGGCGAACAATGCGATCCTCGGCTGTCTGACCGGGTGCATCGCGGTCTATGGGCGGCAGGACATCGACAAGACCGGTGTCAACGACTAAGATCCAAAGACACCCGCCGGGGGTCGGGCGCGCATGGCAACCGGCAACCCGGCGATGGCCGCCAGAAACACGGGCTTCGGCCCGTGTTTTGCGTCTGGGGGAGACGATCGCCGCCGGGCAGGAGACCGGCGGGCCACGACCTCGAACAGCGACAGGTGCGGGTCTGTGCCGGCGATCGTGAACGCGCCCCTATCACAGACAATGTCTGCCTCGGCCGCTTCGAGCAGCTGCGCCGCGCCGAGCGGGGCCGTGTCATCGGCAAAGGGGCCGGGTGCCGATTGGCGATCAACCGGTTTCGGACGACTTAACAGATGTCGTCGATATTGCTCTAATGGGGCGGGGCTCTGACACCCCGAACGAGGGGAGGGGACATGCCGCGATCGCCCGCCGCCGCCTGCCGGGCGTCTGCCGCGCTGCCATCGCGACGCTGAACCGCGATGGACCTCTCGCTCGCGGCCAATGCGATCGTCGCCGGACTGCTGCTCGGCGGATTTTACGCGGCGGTCACGGTCGGGATCACCGTCTCGTTCGGCATGCTCGATATCGTCAACATCGCCCATCCGGCTTTTATCATGCTGGGCTCGTTTGTGGCCTACGCGCTGAATTCGCGCTTCGGTCTCGATCCGGTTCTGGTCGGGATCCTGGCGGCGCCGCTGTTCTACCTGCTCGGCATCGCGGTCTACCAGATCTACTACCTGGCCTTCGAGCGCCGTGGCGCGGAATCGATCCAGGGACTGGCCTTCTTTTTTGGCCTCCTCTTTGTCGGCGAAGTGTCGCTGGTTCTGGTGTTCGGCGTCGATTATCGGTTTGTCAGCGCTCCCTATATCGGCCCGAGCCTGCATTTCGGCCCGATCGAGCTGCCCTTGCGCATGCTGATGCCGTTTGTCGTGTCGCTGCTGATGGTCGCGGTGCTGCAGCTGTTTTTCGGGCGCAGCTTTATCGGCCGCGCGATCCTTGCCGTATCACAGGACCGGCTCGCCTTGCAGCTGATGGCCGCCAATCCGACCCGGATCAAGCGGGTGGCTTTTGGCATCTCGATCGCGACTGCCTCGGTCGCCGGTGCTTTGCTGATCATCATCCAGCCGGTCGTCCCCTCGGTCGGCCGCGATTATATCGGGCGGATCTTCGCAATCTGCGTGCTGGGCGGGATGACGAGCTTTCCCGGCATGGTGGCCGGGGCATTGCTGATCGGTGTCGTCGAAAGCCTGACCGCGACCTTCTACGGCCCGTCCTGGGCGCCGGCGGTAGCGTTCGGCTTTCTGCTGCTGGCGCTCGCCGTGCGCCCGTCCGGCATTCTCGGCCGCTGAGCCAGATGAGCAGCGCAAAATTCTGGCTCGCCTCGCTCGCCGCCACAGCCCTCCTGCTGGTGCTGACGCGCTGGCAGATTGAAAACGGCTACTTCTATTTCGCCGCTTATGTAGTGCTGCAATCGGTCGTGCTGGCTACCGCATGGAATATTCTCGGCGGCTATACCGGCTACATCAATTTCGGCGTCGGCGCGTTCTTCGCCTTTGGCGCCTACAGTTCGGTGGTGCTGCACAAGCTGACGACGGTGCCGCTGCCGGCCATGATCGCGGCCGGGGGTGTGGTGTCCGGGCTGCTCGGCTTTCTGATGGGCTGTCTGACCTTGCGGCTGAAGGGAGTCTTTTTTGCCATCGCCACCCTCGCGCTGGCGATCGTGGCTCAGACCCTGATCGTCAATTGGGCCTTTGTCGGCGGCTCGCGCGGCATCTATATCATCCGGCCGCAGCACGCCCCGCTCGCCGGCGGCTATGTCCAGTATCTCTATTCGTTGATGCTGGTGCTGAGCTGGCTGTCGATCGCGATCGCCCGCACGATCGAGCGTTCGCATCTCGGTCTCGGTCTCGCCGCGATCCGCGACGACGAGCAGGCCGCCGAGGCGAGCGGGGTGCCGACCCTGCGGCTGCGGCTGATCGCCACCACCCTGAGCGGCGCGCTGATGGGCATGGCCGGGGCGCCGCTGCCCTATTACGTTACCTATCTCGACCCGACTTCGAGCTTCAGCCTCGCTTATGCGGTCAATGCCGTGGCGATGCCGCTGATCGGCGGCATGACCAGCTGGGTCGGGCCGGTTATCGGCGCGCTGCTGCTCGGCACGGTGCAGCAGGTGGCGACGGTCACGATCTCCTCGGCGCTCAATCTGCTGATCGTCGGGCTGTTGCTGATCGCCTTTGTCATCGTTGCGCCAAACGGCATCATCGGCCTGTTTGCGCGGCGCCAAAACGCGCGTCGGCGATGACCGCGGCCGCTGCAGCCCCGCTGCTCACCGCGACCGGCCTCAGCAAGCATTTCGGCGGGTTCGTCGCGCTCGACGGCATCGACTTTGAGATCGCGCAGGGCGAACGGCTCGGGCTGATCGGCCCGAACGGCTCCGGCAAGAGCACGCTTGTCAATTGCCTGTGCGGCACGCTGCGCCACGATCGCGGTGAAATCCATTTCGCCGGCCGGCGGCTCGACGGCGTGCCCGCCTATCAGCGCACCCGCCGCGGGCTCGCCCGCAGCTTTCAGCTGCCAAAACCGTTTGGCACGATGAGCCTCCTCGACAATCTGCGCGTCCCGCTCTTGTACGCGGCGAATGCCAGGGCGGGCGTGCATCTCGGCGATGCGGCGATTGAGGAGCGCTCGTTTGCGCTCCTCGGCGCGGTCGGGCTCGCCGATCATGCCCGGCACCGGCCGCGCGCGCTGACCCAGGTCGAGATGCGCAAGCTCGAGCTCGCCCGCGCCGTCGCCAGCGGGCCGCGGCTGTTGTTCGCCGACGAGGCGATGGCCGGGCTGTCGACCGCCGAGGTCGAGGAGATCCTGTCGGTTCTGCTCCGCCTCAACGAATCCGGCATCACGATCGTCCTGATCGAGCACATCATGCGGGCGGTCATGAGCTTTTCGACCCGCCTCGTGGTGCTGGTGGCAGGACGCAAGATCGCTGACGGGATACCGCAGGAGGTCATGCGCAACCCCGAGGTCGAGAGGGCCTATCTTGGTGAGTAGTCTTGTGATTTCCGACCTCGACGCCGGCTATGGCGGGGTGCGCGTGCTCGATGGCGTATCGCTCGAAGTGACCGCCGGCGAAACCGTGGTGTTGCTCGGCACCAATGGCAACGGCAAGAGCACGGTCATGAAATGCGTGATGGGCATGGTGGCGGCGACCGCCGGCTCGATCGTCGCCGAGATCGATGGCGCGCACATCGATCTGGTCGGCCGGGCGACCGAGGCGATCGTCGATCTCGGCATCAGCCTGGTGCCCGAAGGGCGCCGCCTGTTTCCAAAGCTCACGGTCGAAGAGAACCTGCTGCTCGGCGCGTTCCGGCCGACGGCGCGGGCCGAAATCGCCGGCAATCTCGAATCGTGCTATGCGACCTTTCCAGTGCTGCGCGAGCGTCGCCGCCAGCTCGCCGGCAGCATGAGCGGCGGCGAGCAGCAGATGCTGGCGCTGGCCCGGGCGCTGATGTCGGCGCCCAAGATCCTGCTGATCGACGAGCCATCGGTCGGGCTGGCGCCGGTGCTGGTCAGGCGCACGATCGACAAGATCGCGGAGCTGAAGGAGCGCTACCGGCTGACCGTGCTGATGGCCGAGCAGAATTTCAATCAGGCCGTGCGCATCGCCGATCGCGGCTATGTCATCGTCCACGGCAGGATCGCCTTCGAGGGCCGCTCGGCCGACGAGCTCAACAACAACGAGCTGGTCCGCAAATTCTATCTCGGCCTGTAGCCGCACCGGGATCCGCGGCGCAGGCGACGCGGCGGATCGGTCGGCATGATTAATATTAGAATTACTCATAATTAAAACAATAATGTGATTTCATTCACATTCAGCAAACGGTAAGTCGGTAGTATCCTCGCCCACATGTTCAGCAATACGGGGCGATTTCATGTTCGCGTCGCAAATCTGTGTTCCGTCCTCGCCGCGGCGGCAGTTCCTCCGCGGCGGGCTCGCGCTGATCACCGCGCTTTGCGCACCATGCGCCGCGGCAATCGCACAGGAAACATCCGCCGCAGCGGCGCGCGCCGGCGAGGTTGCCAATGCGCAGCGGATGCACCGGCTGTTTCCAGACGCGACCCGAAGCACCCGGAAGGTGCCGCCGGTTATTCCGCGGCTCGAAATCGATCCCGATCCATCGGGTGCAATCGCGACGTTGCAGCCGAACGGACCGACTTTCACAGCCGGGAACGCTTTTTTTACGGCGCTCGGCAGCAATGATCGCAGCTGCTTCACCTGTCACCAGCCGCAAGACGGCTGGACCATCACTCCGGGCGACGTGCGCGCCCGGTTCGCCGCAGACCCCAACGACCCGCTGTTTCGCCTTGTGGACGGCGCGACTTGCGCTTCGGACGACATCGCGACACCGGCCGCCAAACGCAAGGCCTACGGGCTGTTGATGCAAAAAGGCCTGATCCGGATCGCGCTGCCGATGCCGGCGGTGGGCCTGCAATTCGCGATCATCGGCGTCGGTGATCCTTACGATTGCAACACCAGCCCGGTCACCGGCCTGACCAGCTCCACGAGCGGCACCGTGTCGGTCTACCGGCGGCCGCTGCCAGCGACGAATCTGGGCTTTCTCAGCACGATCATGTGGGATGGACGGGAGCCCGATCTGTTCAGCCAGGCGCTCGACGCGACACTCGGCCATGCCCAGGCCACGGTGCCGCCGAGCCCGGCCCAGCTGCGCCAGATCGTGGCGTTCGAAGGCTGCGCGCAGGCCGACACGCCGACCGCGTGCGCGCCGATCGCGCCTGGGTCCGGGGTTTTCACCGCCCAGATCTTCGATGATAAAGCTGGCGATCTCGATGCCGGCGCCGCGGGCGGTCCAGTGAGCCTGCCGGGGCAGCTGAAGGGCTTTTTTATCGGCGTCAACGATCCCGTCGGCAACAACCCGAAGGGCACCCCCTTCACCCCCGATATCTTCCAGCTCTACGATCAATGGGGCGACGAATGGGCGGGACCCGCCAAGTACGCGGGGGCAGCAGCCGCTCGCGCCGCGATCGCTCGTGGCGAACAGCTCTTCGATACCGTGCAGATCAATATCACCGGTGTCGCCGGGCTGAATGACGTCCTTGGCAAAGCGAACATCTCCGGGTCCTGCGGCACCTGCCACGACACCCCGGCCATCGGCGACCATTCGGTCAAGGCGCCCCTTGATATCGGGATCGCCGGTGCCGGGACGAATTCGCCGCCGGGGCTCGACATCACCGGGCTGCCGGTTTTCACGATCTGGTGCAAATCCGGGCCGCTCGCCGGCAAGATGTTCACCGTTACCGATCCGGGCCGCGCGCTGATTACCGGGCAATGCGCCGATATCGGCAAGATCAAGGGGCCGGCGCTGCGCGGGCTGGCAGCGCGTGCGCCCTATTTCCACAACGGCTCGGCGGCGAGCCTGCGTGACGTCGTCGAATTTTACGACCAGCGTTTCTCGATCGGGCTCACCAAAGGGCAAAAGGCCGATCTCGCCGCCTTTCTCGCCGCTCTATAAGCCGTCCCATGCCGTCCCCCGCCGAGGATGCTGGGCGGGAGACGGCGATCGGGGGACGGCGATCAGCAGATGGGGCGATGGTGGCGGCGCGGGAGAGGCTCAGTAGCGGCCGGACGAGCAGAGCCGCTGGGCGAAGCTCTGGTCTTTGGCGGTCGGTGTGATGTCGGTCAGGACATTGCTTGCCTGTGCCGCGGCGATCAGTGTCGTGGCTGCGCTCGACCGCAGGAACCGGCGGCTGACATTCCGGTTGGCGGCCTTGGTCACGACGCAGACATAGCCCGCGTGGCTACCGTAGCGCTCTTCGAGCGACGGGCGCGGATCGGAGACGGCGATGCGCTCGGCCTTGGTCTCCTCGAACGGGAAGGACGATGCGGTCAGACCGCATTGCTGGCCCTTGTAGATGCCCGACGCAGTGATGTTCCACCCGGTATACGTGGCGAGCGGCGCCTGCAGCAGGACCGAGCGGACGCCGGCATACTCGTTGCCGTCGGAGTTGACCTTGACCGCATAGGTCGGCAGCACCCGGTGGATATCGGGCGGCTGGATCGTGACGATGCCGCTCTGGTCGTGATAATCGACAAGCGGACCAAAATCGAACAGCTCGACAAAGTTGATCTGGTCGCCGCCAAACGGATAGCCGGGAATGTCCGGGAAGCCTTCGGCTCGCTGTGTCGCCGGCACGAGCTGGTGGTTGGCGAGTGTCGGGTAGGAGCTCGGCGGCATCGGCGTGCCGTTCATGATGAAGGCGACAAAATCATCCTGGAGCGCGTTGTTGGTGTCTGATTCGGGGTTCGGATTGGCCGGATAGATGCAGCCGCTGGCCGGCGACGGGTTGGCAGCATAGGTAAACCCGCCGGCACCGCCGCCATGCGTCGTCGCCGGATGGTAATAGCGGTGGACATTGGGCGGCAGCGGGATGTCACCCTGTGCCGTAAAACCGATCAGATCGGGCGACATTTTCTCGTCGTAGAATTCGAGCGAGCCAAAGGTTTCGAGGATCTGCGGACAGGTGCGCGTTGCGCGGCAGCGGTCGAGCATGCCTTCGGGGCCATAATGGCGCGCGAGGTCGGGGTAGTCCGCCCACCACACCGGCGCTTCGTCAGACATCATGTAGAGATTGGTGATGACGTCCGGCAGCGCAAAACGGACGTTCATATAGAGCTGGCGGCCGTCGATCTGCGGCCAGGCACCATCCACCACCTGCCGGTTGTCCTCGTCCTGGTTGAAGCCGAGATGGATCGAGGAGCGGATGAACGAGCCGGATTGCGAGACGCCGACGCTGATGACCTTGCTGACAAGCCCGGCGATCGGGTTCGCGGTGCCGCTGTCGTCGGCCGCAGAGTGATGAAAGAACGAGATGATGTCGCGCGAGGCGGCATAGCCGACGGCGAGCACCAGCGGGTTTTTTGCGGTGAACACCATCTCGTAGAGCAGGTTCGGGTTGAACCCGTTTTTCAGGCAGATGCGGGTCGGGTCGAGGGTTCCCGGAAATGGTGTCGTGCGGCAATCGGCCCACGCCCAGTCGGTGCTGGCGATCGTTGTCTTGGGACCGTCGACACCGGTGATCGACTGGTAGGCGAGGCTCCAAAACGGGGTCTTTGTCGTATCCATGCTGAGCGGCTGATAGGGGACCGGCTGGGTGAAGATCACCAGCTGCGCGGTGTTGCCGCTGGCGTTGGCGATATGGCCATAGACCGGGCCACTGATCGTCGAGCCGTCGGGGTTGACGGCGACCGGCACCTGGATGACCTGGTTGGTCGCGGTATAGGGGGTGACGAGCGAGGTGCACGGATAGGGCGTTGTGCAATGCGCCAATAGGTCACCCTGCCAGCCGCTCTGCAGATAGATCGCACCGGGTATGATCGAGCTCGCTGTCGATGGGATCGCGCTGTTGCCGCGATTCGCCACCTCATAGACCAAGAGGCCGCTCGCGGCGGAGGTGTTCTGCGGCATCGTGATCTGGAAGGTCGCGATGTACGGCACCAAGCCGTGCGGGTCACGCGGCGCGAGCCCGATATCCTGGATGATTCGGTTGTGTCGATCGTTCGGGTCGAGTTCCCCAAACGCCCGCCCGTGCAGCGTCACATAGGGCCCGGCCGAGCCGATCGCGGTGCCGCCATAAGCGTCCGCAGCCGGCTGGTCGATGACGATCGTTGTGACCCGCGCGCTGGCCGACTCACCGAACATGAGCAGCGCGCCGGCGACAGCGGCGGCGGGCAGCAGCGCTCCGAGACCCAGCAGCGCTCCGAGACCCCGCAGCGCTCCGAGACCCCGCAGCGCTCCGAGACCCCGCGATCTCTTCGTGTGGGACATTTGCTTCCCCCCGGACGAAGGCCAGACCGGCGGCGGCAACCCGTCACCATCCGGCCGCTGATTATGGTCGAAACATGGTGCCATCCCTTGAGAAAAAGGCAAGAGCGTTCACGCTCAGCCCCATCGCATGTTCGGCAGCGCCTATCCGCAGTTAACCCGAACAGGTGCAAAACCCGCGCGGGACTTGGTGAAGAGCAGGCGGGCGAGCCTCACCGCCGCACTTGCCACATCCGCCTCATCACCGTCTGAAAGATGGCGATTTCATGTCGCAGGTCTAACCCTAACGGGTTATGCTAAGATCATCCTTTCGATCAAAAAGGCTGGTGGCGTCGAGCCATCGTCGTGGGGAGGGGCATCGCGGATGACTGGATTTCTATTCTCGCGCTCGAGCTTTGCGAGCCATACGCTCGCCGCGTCATTGCCGCAAGCGGGCGAGGGTTTCCCCAATATCCCAAACCCGAGCACGACCCTGCCGGCGACGCAGTACGTGGCCTACAACGGGGTTCTGCACACCGGCGATCTGTGGAACTTTGGGCCGAAATTCGACGAGGGGATGCTGACTATCCTGCCGCCGCAGCTGCTCGGCACGCCCTATAAAATCTTCGTCCCGCGGACGGATGCGGATGGCAACGACATCGCCGGCATCCGCACGCCCGACGTGGCCGTGCCGGTCGCGACTTATACAGGCTGGGCACTGCGAGCGGGAAACGCAGCCGACCCGGCGCCGGTCGTCGATGGCTGCGACGCGTCGGGACAGAAGATCCCATTCGCGGAGACGAAGGCGGAACGGCTGGCGATCGGCGACCCGCGCCTGTCCCTGCAGGAGCGCTACAAGGATCACGCCACCTACGTCGCCCTGGTCGCGGCTGCGGCGCAGGGCCTCGAAAACCGCCGTCTGCTTCTTCCGCAGGATGTGCAAGCCTACATCTCTGCCGCCGAGGCTGCCGCAGTTCCCTGATCACAGCTGCAGCGCCGCCCGGGAAGGTGGCGCTGCTTTGCTGCTTTGCTGCTTTGCCGGGCGAGAAAACCAGGGCTGGGCGAAAAAACCAGGCCGTTGGTCAGTCAGCGGCGGCGCCGGTCGGCGTCTGTGCCCGCGCCACAGGCAAACACCAGCCAATGCGAACGATGTTTTCCGGATGTGCCGGAACACGGCTCTCGGCACGCGCCGGTTGACGATCAGGCCGCCTTGATCAGGCCCAGGACCTGCTGCATCGTTTCGCGCACATCCTGGTGTCTCTGATTGGAGAATGTGATCCGCGAGATCGTGCCGGGCGCACAGCCTAGCTTGAGGGCGGCCCGCGGGCGGTGCGTCGGCGATCGAGCAAATTCTCGCGACATTGATCGCGATCAGGCTACGATCCGGTCGTGTGGCCGTCATGAGCTGCGTCGCCTTCGCCCCGCGGTCAACGCGCGGCCATTGCCGGTGATGGGATCGCCGCCGCCGCGATCCGCCGCCGCCAGTCTTGCCACAGCTGCCGAGGGCAACCCGCGAGCGCGCCCGCCATAGAGCACTGCTCGCGGGTGCTCCACTCTGCTATTCGGCAGCGGCGCGGGTCGGAGTTTGCGCTTCGCCGAGCACCGCGGCGGCCTCCCTGGCGATGCGGGTGCCGGCGAAAAAGCGTGAGTTCTGCGTGCCCCACAGCCGCACCGCGTTGGCGAAGGTGAAGTCGCGGAAATCGGCCGCGCTGATCAGCCCGTCCTCGACCAGCTCATAGGCTTCCGGCAAGGGCTGCAGCATGTCGGGCACATCGAAATGGCCGATATCCGAGCTGAAGATCGCGTTGATCCGCGCGCCAAACGGCATGCCTTTGCCAAACGCGACGGCGTTCATCCGGTCGTCGGCCTCGCAGCCGAAATAATAGGGTTTGGCGTAGAGATCGACCCAGTCTTCCTTGCGGGTAATATTGCACGCCACATAATCGTCCATCGGGACGCCGCCGGTCAGCTCGTCCTCCTCTTTCATCGGCCAGCCGTCACGCTTGTCCAATTCGGCGGCGATATCGGCATAGCCGTATTTGTCGACGTATTGGCGCAATTGCGGACGGTTGAGTTTTTTCGGGTCCATGTAAGCGAGGCCCTTGGCGCCGCGCCGCTCCCAATGCTCGATCAGATCGCAGAACAATTGGCAGCCCCAGCCGGCCCCGCCTTCGAGAAACGCGAAACGCAGGTCGGGGAAACGGCGGGTAACACCGCCGAGAAACAAGGCCTTGGCGACCGCATGCCCGGCATCGGCGAAATGACCGATATGGTTGAACGTGAAGTTCGACGGCGAGTTGCGCATGCCGTAGCTGCGGCCACCGGTATGAAAGGTCGGGGCGACGCCGAGCTCGCGGCACTTCTGCCACAGCGCGTCGTAATCATGATCGCTGTCGATGCCGAGCTGGTCGAAGCCCTGGGCGTGGCGGGCAATTTCCGGGTGCCCCCCGGAAGCGGCCGGTGACGGCCGGCGCACGCCGCTGCCAAACATGCAGACCTTGCTGCCGAGCTGTTTTGTCACAAATTCGAGCTCGGCGATCGCCTCCTGCGGCGTGTGCACCGGAATTACCGCGGCCGGGGTCAGCCGGTCTTCCAGCCCCTTGAAATAATCGGCCGTGACGATGTTGAAACCGCGGATCACCGCCTGCCGGGTTGCGTCATCGGCGATACGGTGGATGCCGAGCCCGGCGGTCGGATAGATGATGCCGAAATCGATGCCGAGCTCGTCGAGCCGGTCGTACAGCATGCGCGGCATCATCGCGGTGGCGCGGTCGCGCGTATTGGTCGATTGCCGACCCCAATTTCCTTCCATTGCGATGCCGCGCTGCTTGCGCTCGGCGACACCGAGGCTCAGTGAGTCGGAGATCCGCCGCTGCGAGGCGAGAAACCCATTGGCGCCCTTGTCGCCGACCGCCTTGCGGATTTTCTCGGCGAAGACCGGCGTGTATTCGATCCAGTGGCCGTCGCCGTCGATGACCGGATGGCCGAGCTTCGAATGGATTTGCTCAGGGGTCGCGTGCGCGCTCATGGTCTCTCTCCAACGTCGTGGCGGGTGGTGGCGTCATTCTGGCGACGTTGCCGGCATTGCACCAGTCGCGATTGAGCGCCGCGAATTGGACCCGGTGCAAAATTCGCTGGGCGCAAAATTCGCCGGGCCCGTACCCAACGGAGCGGCTCGCACCCGCAGCGGATCAGGCGAGGCCGTAGAGGCGCGCGGCGTTGTCGTAGGTCAGCTTGCGCCGCATCTCGGGTGAGAGATCCTTCATCTGGCGCTCGATCGCGCTGTGCGAATTGGGCCACACGCCATCGGGATGCGGGTAGTCCGACGCCCATAAGAGATGGCCTTCGCCAAAAAACGGGATCAGCGCCATTGCTGCGTAGTCTTCCTGGAAGGTCGCCCAGATCTGCCGCTTGAAAAGCTCGCTGGGCTTGGTTTCGAGCGCCGCACCACCCTTGTCGGCCCAGAAATCCTTGGCTTCCCACAACCGCCAATGCCGGTAGTCGAGCTCTTGCACGAGCCACGGCAGCCAGCCGGTGCCGGCCTCGGCCATGACCATCTTGAGCTTCGGATGGCGTTCGAGGATGCCCCAGGCGAACAGATCGACAAACGGTTCGAGAAAATTCCCCATAAAGAATTTGGTGTTCTCGAACACGCTCGCCGCCTTGCCGGCAGCCCGCGCGTCGCGGTTGCCGACAAACACGGTGATGTGCCAGCTGAGGATGATCCCGGTCTCTTCGAGCGCATTCCACAGCTTCTCCCAGGCCGGGTCGTCGAGCTTGGGCTGGATGTTGGCGATCATCAATGTGACCTGGCGCACCCCACCCCCCTTGGTCGGCCAGCGCTCGGCGAGACGCCGCAGTTCCTCGGTCGCCGCGTCCGGGGTCTCGGGCAGCATCGGCACGCCGAGCAGCCGGTCGGGTGCTGCGGTGCAGAATTCCATCAGCCAGTCGTTGTAGACGCGGTAGCAGGCTTGGCGCAGCATCGGGTCTTCGGTCGAGATCTGGAAGATCGGGCCGAATATGACCTGCGATCGCACTCCGTCGAGGTCCATATCGGCGAGCCGCAGTTCGGCGACCGCCGGGCGCCGCGCGCTCTGGTCATGAATGCCGGCCCGGTCAAACGAGTTGTAGAGCGGCTTTACGACACGCTGGTTGCCGGTCGCGGGCGGCTTGCCGCTCCAGCTGCCCCACACCTTGCCGTCGCATACCCAGACCGCCTGGCCGTCGCGCTCCTCGATGCGGGGCGCGCGGTCGCGCAATGCAGCGGGCAGTCGCGTCGTCCACAGATCCGCCGGCAATTGCCCCAGATCCATATGGTCGTCGCATGAGATAAGCTCGTTGGCCATGTTTCCCTCCTATTCGGACATCATGCAGCGAGGAGCGAAATCCCGAGCGCTTCGAGATCGGGCGCCACGCGTTCGCTCAAGACGCCGACCTTGCGCAGATTGCGGACAAGCCCGGCATGCAGGTCGCGGCGGAAGAATTTGCGGAACGCCGTCTCCTCGCCGCCGGCCGCGCGCTCGCGCCGCAACTGGCGGATGTCCTCGATCTCGGCCCGGCTGAAGCCGGTCTCCTGATAGGCGGCGAGCGGGAAGATGCCGCGCAGCGTGCGGTTCAATGCCCAGACTGCGAAATCTTCCATCTCCCGCCGCTCGGCCGCGCTCGCCTCGGCGACCACCGCCGGCAGGGACAGCATGCCAAAGCCCATATGACGCGCCTCGTCCTGCAGGATGCGCCGGCAGATTTGGCGCAACACCGCGTCCTTCGAGGATTCGGCCAGCATGCGAAACAGCGAGACCGCAAAGGTTTCGGCGACCAGCTGCAGGCCGATCGTCTTCAGATACCAGGCCTCGGTGCCGAGCAGCGTGTCAAATATCTCTTTGACATTGTTGGCGAGCGGGTAGTTACGTCCGTCGAGGCGCAGCGCCATGTAACGGTGCAATACTTCGTTGTGCCGGGCCTCGTCCACCACCTGTGTCGCCTGAAACAATTTGGCGTCCTGCCCTACGACGTTTTCAACAAGCTGGCTGCAGACCAGCATCGCACCGTGCTCGCCGGCCATCAATGTGGACAATCGCCAGCGGGCGACTGCGCGGTTGACCGCCACCTGCTCGCCGGATGAGAGACGATCCCAATATTTGGTGCCGTAAATGTCTACGAGATCGTCCGCGATCAGTCCGCCATCGCCGTCCAGCGGTTGCGCCCAGTCGATATCGGTCGCCGCATTCCACTGATCGAGCTTCGCCTGCTCGTAAAGGTGCCGCAGGTCAGCCGCTTCACCATCATAGACATGGCGGAAATAGGCGGTGTTGCGGCTGTCGATCTGGTGCCCGGGTTCCATCACGGTGCCTCCCGCACGCTAGCGTCGTCATTCCCGCAAAAGCAGGAAGCCACGGCCAATGCGGCGCCACTTGCTCTCGGTCACATCTCGCGGGGATGACGATCCCACCATCTCAAAAAAACGCCAGTGTGCGGATTTCGATGCTCTCGCGCGGCCGGGCATGCGGCGGCGTGTCCGGGTCGGCAAAGGCGGTGTGCGCGGTAAAGCGGGCGACCCCTTCCCTGACCGAATCATAGACCTTGAAGACCAGCGCCTCGTCCGGCCGCATCTGCGGGAACCAGTACCAGCGGTGATCGGGGTTCCAGGTGATCGCCGAGGTCTGGCCGATGCGATTGGGATAATGCCGCTCGGTCACCACCATGTCG
>JBOHME010000096.1:0-15383 GCA_050729795.1 Allostellaceae bacterium
CCTCCAGGGGATGGCCCGCCCGCCATCACCGGTGCCGATGGGCATCGTGATCGCGCTCGCGCCGGCACTGCCACAGCCACCACCGCCGCCACCGGTCACAGCTCCACCACCGCCACCGCCGCGGCCCGTCGCTGCGCCGCCGCCACCGCCGCCTCCACCCCCTACTCCGGTCGCGATCACCCCGCCGCCGGCGCCGGCCAACACGAACGCACCGCCGCCGCCGCCGCCAAAGCCGCCGGTGCCGCCGCAGCCGGTGCGCGCGCCGCGCCGGATCGAGCCCCCGCGGCCAGTCCCCGCATATTCACCCGCCCCGGCATACACTACGCCGCCAGTGCCGGCAGCGCCGCCGCAGACCGCGTTCATGCCGCCGCCACCGGTGCGCGCCCCCGCTCCGGCACCGGCGACGTCGATCACTCCCGGTTATCGCGTGCGACTGAGCGAATGGCTCGAAAGCCATAAGCGCTATCCGCAAACCGCCCGGGAGCAAGGGGAGGAAGGGCGCGCGGTGCTGCGCTTTGTCGTCGAGCGCAACGGGCGGGTGGCGCAGTACGCCATCATCAAGAGCACCGGCTATCCCGACCTCGACGCCGCCGTCGATCACATGATGCAGGGTGCGGTTCTGCCGCCGTTCCCGCCGGGCATGGACGAGCCCAGCATCGAAGTTTCGGTGGCGATCCGCTTCAGTCTCGGCAGCTGAGGCGCCGGACTTACAGATTGGCGTCGATCGTCGTTCCGGGGGGGACATATGCGCGGTCCCAAGGCGACCATTGGCCGGCCACCGGCTGGTCGGGATCGCGATCGCGCCGCCAGCAGATCTCGGCGCCGGGCGGCACGTCGATGAATTTTGTCGCGTCGCTGGGCAGCACAAATTCCAGGGTCGAGACATACCCCTGCCCGCGCGCGGCGCAATCGCGGTTGGCGGTGATCACGGCCTCGACATTGGTCGCGCCGAAATGCGGGTTGCTCAGCAGCAGAGTGCCGGGTTCTACCGGTTGCGGCGCACAGGCTGCGACATAGAAAAGCACGATAACCAGCAATGTCGATCGCACGGAATTCGCTCTTTCGCACGGCGGGGTGGCGGCGCGGGCGGTGCGCCGCGACCGGCGGATCACGAGCAGACATAGGCTCCGCCAGCAGAAGCTTTACCCGCCCTTGCCGTCAAATGTCACTCGGCGGCCGACATGTTCTACCCAAACGCAACCGGCGGCACAATTCGCCGCAGGTGCCGCCGCTGCGGCTCGGTCCTGCGGAGCGGCAGCCGGAGACCCTCAACGGCCGCCGAGGTAATCCCTGGTCCAGCGCTGATAGTCGTCGGCACGGGTCACCTTGCGCATCAGCTCGGGTGAGGCGATACCGGTGAGATCACCGGGCTTGGTGCCGTCGCGCAGCGCCTTCAGCGTGCTGTAGACCGCCTGCACCGCGGCCGAGAACGGCGCATGCGTCTGCAGCGCCACCCGCACCCGGTGCGCCGCCAGCCATTCGAGATCGCCGAGCTGACCGCTGCCGCCACCGAGGATCAGTGGAATCCTGATCGCCGACGACACGACCTCGACCGCCTCGACGGTCACCCCGCCGGCAAGAAACACGGCATCGACACCGGCGGCTTCATAGGCCTTGGCCCGCTTGACCGCCTCGTCGATATTGGCGATGGCCAAGGCGCTGGTGCGCCCGGCAATGACGAGCTTGGGGTCCTGGCGCGCGGACAGCGCCGCCTTCATCTTGCCGACCCCCTCCTCGACCGAGTGCAAACTCGGCTTGCCGTCGGTGCCGAAGGGCCGCGGCAATACCGTATCTTCGATCGACATCGCACAGATGCCGGCAGTTTCCAGCTCCTCGACGGTGCGGCGCACATTGAGCGCGTTGCCGTAGCCATGATCGGCATCGACCAGGAGCGCCAGATTGCCGGCGCGGCAGATGCGGTTGGCCTGGGCGGCGAATTCGCTCAGGGTCAATACCACCAGATCGGGAGCGCCGAGCACCGACATCGAGCCGATCGACCCCGAGAACATGCCGACCTCGAAACCCAGATCCTCGGCGATGCGAGCCGAGATCGCGTCATACACCGATCCAGGATGCACGCAGTGGTTGCCGGAAAAGAGCGCGCGAAAGCGCTCGCGCCGTTCGGTCCAGTTCATCGTGACAGCGTCCTCGAAGGTTTTGCCGGATGGCTTCTCGCAAGGCTCAGCTTATCATGGCACCACCGGCGGAATAGAGGGATCAGATCATGGCGAAGCGGATTGCGGTCATCGGCGCGGGGGCGATCGGCGGCTACACCGGCGGCCATCTGGCGCATAACGGGTTTGACGTGACCCTGATCGATCCGTGGCCCGAGCATATCGAGGCGATCCGCCGCGACGGGTTGGCGATCGAGGGGGTGACGCAGCAGGAGCTCGTGATCGCTCGTCCGGCGGCGCTGCACCTGACCGAATTGCAGCAGCTGGCCAAGGAAAAGCCGATCGATATCGCGATGGTCGCAGTCAAATCCTACGACACCGAATGGGCGGCGGCGCTGATCGGGCAGTATCTGGCGCCTGACGGCTATGTCGTGTCGCTGCAGAACTGCATGAACGAGGAGCGGATCGCCGGGGTTGTCGGCTGGGACAAGACGGTCGGCGCGATCCCGGCCTTGCTCGCCGCCGAGCTCTACGCACCGGGCAAGGTGCGCCGCACCGTCGCCAAGGGCGCCTCGCATGACGAGGTCTACCGGGTCGGCGAGGTACATGGCCGGATCACCAAGCGCCTCGAAGAGCTGGCGGCGCTGATCGCCACCGTAGACACGGTCAGGCCGACGCGCAATCTGTGGGGCGAGCGCTGGTCGAAATTATGCGTCAATGGCATGAGAAACGGCATCGGCGCCTCCACCGGGCTCTCGGGCAACGGCATGGATCGGCACGACCGCATCCGCCGGCTCAGCATCCGGCTCGGCGGTGAAGCGGTGCGGGTCGGCCAGGCGCTCGGCTACGAGCTCGAGCACATCCGCATGCACGATCCCGAAACCCTGGCGCGGGCCGGCGAGGGTGACACCAGGGCGCTCGACGAGATCGAAACGCAGATTTTGGCCGAAGCCGGCTCAAACACCCGCAGCGATCTGCAGCGCCCGTCGATGGGCCAGGACATGCTCAAGGGCCGCCGCACCGAGATCGATTTCATCAACGGGCTGATCGCCGGAAAGGGCATCGAAGTGGGTGTTCCCGCGCCGACCCATCTCAAGCTGATCGCCGCGGTCAAGGCGGTCGAGCACGGCCGCATGCCGGCTGCACCCGAGAACCTGTACGAGATCTGATCGCGGCGGCGGGTTTTCATCCTCGCCTTGCTACCCCGCAACTTTCGAAGCCGAGGCGGTGCGACCCTCAGTCGCCGTCATCCCCGGCCAGAGCTTCCCTCCCTTCGCGCACGAGGAACCAGACGATCGCCAGCGACGCCAGCGCATCGATCCACCACGCCCCGAGCGCGAACTGCGCGATCAGGCCGACAATCACGACGAGCGACAGCCACAGGCAGGCGATCGCTTCAGCGGCGTCCGCACGCAATGCCTGGCTGCCGAGCCGCTGCGCCAAATCTCGCTTGCGCCGCGCCAGCCACAGCATGGCCGGTATCGCCAGCAGCGCGACCGCCAGTCCCGCCCACGAAAAGGCTTGACCTCGGCCGCGCCACAGGCTCCAACCGGCGCCCGCAATGACATAGGCTGCGAGGGCGAAGAGGAGACCGCCGGCGATCCGGCGGGCGGCCCGTTCGACCTGCTCTGAGATTTCGAGGCCATGGCGCAGCTCGCACCGCAGCCGCCAGATCAGCACGCCGGCCGAGGCGAGCTCGATCACGCTGTCGAGGCCGAACGCGGTCAGGCTCAGGCTGCGCGCCACCATCCCCGACCAGATCGCGACTACGGCTTCGATGACCATCCAGCCGATCGTCAGCCATTCGAGCAGAAATGCCCGCCGGACCAGTTCTGCGCGCTGTCGCTCGGCACCCGCCAACAGGCTGCGCTACCAGGTGATCGTCAGCTTGCCGTCGCGCATCTCGTAGCTGTCCAGCCGGCCGAGAAAGCTCATGCCCAGCAATGATACGTCGAGATGCTCGAGCACGGCGGCCGGTATCTCGTCGAGCGACAGCTGGCCGATGCGAATTTCGCGCAGAGTGACCGGCGCCATGCGGACGACACCGTTGGCAGTGCTGGCGCGGCGGTTGAACACGAGCTCGCCCGCATCGATCCCGGCGGCGCGCGCGTCTGCCGGGGTCAAGGTCACGAGGCTGGCGCCGGAATCGACCAGCATGCGGATCGGCGCCCCATTGACGACCGCGTCGATCACCACATGGCCGGCGCGATCGGCCGGATAGATCAGGGTGTTCGAGGCTGGATCCGATTGCGGCTCGGCAGAAGACGCCGCGTGCCGGACGATCCCGGATTTCACCCCATTGGGAGGCAGCCACCCCTCACGCCGGACAACGGCGGCACACACCAGAATCGCGACGCACCATGCCAGCACCCAACGCAGCGCCCAGCCGATCATGCCGCCGCCCGAACATTATCTCCATCGATTGTCCGCGAGAGCGGTTAAGCGTCGGTGAAGGTCTCGAGGGAATCACGAAAGCTCGGAAATGCGTTATTTTTCCGCACGTATACTGCTCTCAAAGAGTCGAAATTGTCCTATCGACTAGCTGCCTTTCAATTTCCTCGCGAGCAGATTTGATATCGAGTAAAGAGTTTAGAAAGTAACGGAAATTTACGCTTTGATTTTCTTTACGAAGATTGACGATTTTATCATAGTCAATATTCAAAAGCGTACAAAATTCTCGACCAGTCATTGCTTCTTGCCACGTGATTTTGCGCTTGAAACCGTTGACGATTGCTTGTCGATCGTTTTGATGAAACGAACAAAAATGCACGGTGATTGTAAATCGTACTAGGGGTGCAATTACATGCACAAATCTGTGAAGGCTTTCACGCTCACCTGCTGCCTTCTTGGTATCAAAGGCATCTCCGTCCTTGAGTTCGATAATATAGCAATGTTGGCGGCCGATTCGGCGCTCAAACACTACAAAATCAGGCTCCGCTGATACGGAATCAATGGTCTTACATTTCTTAATAGCAGCCTTAGTCGCGACGTAGACTCCCTCCGGATAAATGTCCTGCTGAAGGAATTCGTCGAGCTCCCGAATGATCGGTGCCCGTTCGATGATGAGCTTCTCAAGCTCGGTGCCAGACGAAATTACGGCGCTCTGTACGCGACTTATCAGCGACCCAAGCTGCGAATCACCAAAAAGACGTGTATAGCCGCCGTCACCTCGTCCAATTCTGTTGCGGATTAGTGCCACGTTAGCCCGCGATGTCACAACCGAGGAATCGCCGATTTAATAGCTGACACGCCTTTAAGACGGAGTAACTACCCGCTGCAGGATCGAGCACGATGTCCCGCGAATTCGTCGTAGCCTCGATCAAGCGGCTTTGCAGCTCCACCGGCTTCGCGTGCGCGGCGGTGCCCGTTACCTTTTCCTCCCAAACGTCGGGAATATCGTGCAGCGACCAAACTCCCTTAGCCCGGCGCGGTGCCTTCTGCATAATGACAAGATACTCGCTGATCCGGCGGCTGCGATAGCCCATACCAATACGCATTTTATTCCAAACGATCAGGTCAACAATGTCGAGGTTTGTTCCATCAAGCCAGGGACCAAGGCCAGTGCAGAGATGAAACTTATCCGTCCAAAATAACAAATGTCCAGTCGGCATAAGCACCCGATCAATGCAGTTCACGAACTGCTTAATGTCCGTTTCCGACATTTGCCGCATTTCGGATCGCGCCCGTTGTCGCTCGCCTTCATTGCCATAGCGTTGACGATCGAGAATGCCTCGGTACTGCGGATCAAAAAAGCAAAGTGGGAAGCTGTTGGGTCGAAGGTCTCGTAGCAGAAGCAAACCGTTGTACGTGTTTTGAGCGTCGAGCTGGAGTCCATCAGGCACAGACACAGCCGGCTGCACCACGTCTCGTCCGTTCCCGAACACCGTCCTGTTTATTTCCAGCTTGGCACCGGCATTTGTGGGCCCATCCGACTCAGCAGTCGGCTTGATGGCGAGCGTCTTATTCCGCATGCCGTGCATTGCCCCCCGGCAAAGTGCTCAACGCTATTCCCCCCGCGCGATGCAGGCCCATGCTCGCGGGTGCCGAATGCGCGGTCAATGATCTTTGACTTTTAAGCGCTCAGCCTTCCTTGTCGCCATCGTCGGGGGGTTCGTCGGTTTCGATCCGGTAATTGCCTTTGAGCCAGCGGCCAAGATCGATCTGGGCACAGCGTGCCGAGCAGAACGGGCGGTGCCGTCGGGTCGCCGGCTTGCCGCAGATCGGGCAGCCTCGCGGCGGCAAAAGCGGCGAATCAGCGGTCATGACCCGACGGATATGGTCACAACGGGACGATCTGGAACTGCGCACGGTCGAGCTGCGGATCGGCTGCGACCGCAAGCTCGCGTCCGAGCCGCTGTTCGAGGTGACGCCGCGCCTCCGCCGCCGGCCCTGCCAGCACCGCCGCCACCTCCGGTGCTACGATCAGTCGCCAGTGCCGCCCCGGCTGCGCCCGGTCTTCGCGGTAGAGGGCGCGCAAGCCTTCATGCGCAATCGTCGGGACGCTCTTGACCAGCGCGCCATTCGGGTCCGGTTCGAGCAACGCTTCGGCAAGCGGCTGCAACCGTCGCGGCCGCACCAGCTCGAAATGACCGAGCCTGGTCCAGCCGAGGAGCTGCGGCTGTGCCGGATCGGCGGCGAGCGCCCTGCCGAGCGCCGCCTGCACCCGCTCGCGCGCGCGCCGGTCGTCGAGCCCGATAAAATCGACGACGATGCCGCCGCCCAATTGGCGCAGCCGGATCTGCCGGGCAATCAGACGGGCGGCGGCGAGATCGACCGCCAGCGCCGATTGCGCGGGGGAACCCGATTCGGGGATCCCGCTATCGACATCGATCATCACCGCCGCCGGGGTCGCCGAGAAATGCACCGATCCGCCGCCCGGCAATGCCAAGCTCGGCGCCAGCGCCTCCTCAAACAGGGCATCGAGATCGACCGGCCACTGGCTTTCGGGCTGATGCGCGATCTCAGCGTCCGGGAATGCAGCGCGGTGCTCGGGGATCACCGCGGGGTCGCCGACGGCGATCGCCGCCACAGCCGGCATTGCTGCGGCAAGCGCGGCGGCAAGGCCGGCGGGCGGGTAGAGGCGCGCCGGCGGATCGCGGCGTGCGGCACGATCAGTGACGAGCTCGGCGAGGGCAGCCGGTATATCGAGGCCGGTCGTCAGCCGCACGGCCTTGCCACCCTGTGCCTCGCGGCGGATCTGCACGATGAGCCGCTCGCCTTCGTCGAGCCGCCGGCCACGCGGCAGGATCGCGCTTTGCGGCAGAAAGCCGAGCCGCTCGCCGCCGATCTCCACCCAGACGGCGCCAAGCGCCGGCAACAGGCGCCGAACCCGGCCGAGATGGATGCTGCCGGCCTCGTAGCCGTCGCCGCGCTCGACCCGCAATTCGACGGCGACGCCGTCTTCGAGGAGTGCGGCGCGCCATTCGCCGGGGCCGGAGGCGATGATCAGCTCGCGGCGCATGGCAAGCGATAGCCGCGACCGGCGAGGAGCTGCGCGGTTTCGAACAAGGGCAGCCCGACAACATTCGAATAGGAGCCCGAAATAAAGCGGATCAGCGCCGCGGCGCGCCCCTGGATCGCATAGCCGCCGGCTTTGCCGCGCCACTCGCCGCTTGCCAGATAGGCGGCGATCTCGTCGCGGCTCAGGCGCTTGAACCCGACCCGGCTGTCAACCCGGCGCAATGCCAGCCTCCCATCCGGGCACCCGAGCGCGATCCCGGAATGGACGCGATGGCGTCGGCCCGACAAGAGTTCGAGGCAGCGGCGGGCGGCGGCCTCGTCCTCGGGCTTTGGCAGGATGCGCCGGCCGCAGGCGACAGCGGTGTCCGCGGCCAGAACATAGGCGCCGGGATGGCGCGGCAGCACCGTCCGCAGCTTTTCCTCCGCCAGCCGCAGCACGTAGGCGCGCGGCTCCTCGTCGCGACGCGAGGTCTCGTCGATCGCCGCCGGGTCGACCCGGTCGGGCACGAGCCCGATTTGCCGCAGCAGTTCGAGCCGGCGCGGCGAGGCCGAAGCCAGCACCAGCACAGACGTCACCAGCACAGACGTCATGGGCGATGCTACCCGCGCAAATGCAGCACGCAGATCAGCGTGAACAGCCGCCGCGCCGTCGCATGGTCGATCGCCACCTTGTCGGCGAGCCGGTCGATCAGCAGCGCCGAACCTTCGTCGTGCAGCGAGCGGCGCCCCATGTCGATTGCCTCGATTTGGGCCAGCCGCGAGGCATGGACCGCGGCGTAATAGCTCTCGCAGACCATAAAATAATCTTTGACGATGCCCCGGAACGGGGCCAGCGGCAGGACGATCGTTTCCGCCGAGCCGTCCGAGCGCGAGCGGATTTCGAGGTTGAGCCGATTTTCCACGATCGCCAGATGGAGGTCGAACGGCCCCCGGCGCCCGGAAACCGGGATGAACGTGTTCTCTTCGAGCAGGTCGGCGATCGCGGTCGCCCGCTCGTCCTCGATATCGGCGCTGCGGCTCACCACGCTGTGCTCGTCGAGCGTGACGCGATCGATATGGCTGTCCGGTCCGGGTTCGCCCGCCGTTTCCCTGGTGTCGGCCGTCGTCATGGCGCTTTCTGCCGGTCGAGTCGGATCGACAGCGACCGCGCGTGGGCGTCGAGCCCCTCCGCCTCGGCGAGCCGGATCGCCGCCGGCGCCAGTGCCGCAAAGCCGGCAGCCTCGCAACGCACCAGTGATGTCCGTTTCATAAAATCGAGAACACCAAGACCCGAGGCAAAGCGCGCGCTGCGTGCGGTCGGCAGCACGTGGTTGGGACCGGCGATGTAGTCCCCGATTGCTTCCGGGGTCCAGCGCCCGAGAAAGATCGCTCCGGCATGGCGAACCTCGCCGGCCAGCCGATCGGCAGCGTCGAGCGCGAGCTCGAGATGCTCGGGCGCGAGCCGGTCGATCAGCGGCGGCGCCTCGGACCAATCGGCGACGAGCAGGATCGCACCATTCGTCCGCCAGCTGGCGCCGGCGATCTCGGCCCGCGGCAACTGCGCCAGCCGCCGCTCGACCGCCGCCTCGACCGCCGCCGCAAACTCGCTGTCGTCGGTGATCAGGATCGCCTGCGCCGAGCTGTCGTGCTCGGCTTGAGACAAGAGGTCGGCGGCGATCCATTCGGGATCGTTGCCGGCGTCGGCGGCGACCAGGATTTCCGACGGTCCGGCGATCATGTCGATGCCGACCCGGCCGAACACGCGCCGTTTGGCAGCCGCGACATAAGCGTTGCCCGGGCCGATGATCTTGTCCACTGGCCGGATCGTCGCCGTGCCGTAGGCGAGCGCCGCCACCGCCTGGGCACCGCCGATCCGGTAGATTTCGTCGATGCCGACGAGCTCGGCCGCAGCCAGAACCAGCGGGTTCAGCACGCCGCCCGGCGCTGGCACGGTCATCACCAGCCGCTCGACGCCGGCGACCTTCGCCGGGATGGCGTTCATCAGCACCGAGGACGGATAGGAAGCGGTGCCGCCCGGAACGTAGAGCCCGGCGGCGGTGATCGGGCGCCAGCGCGTGCCGAGCCGCACCCCGAGCGCATCGGTGTAGTCGAGCGCCGTCGGCAGCTGGCGCCGGTGGAAGCTCTCGATCCGCTGAGCCGCCTGGCGCAGCGCCGCTATCGTGGCCGCCGGTGCGGCCGCAGCCCCGGCCGCGATCTCTCGCACCGAGAGGCGCATGGTGCCCGCCCCGAGGTCGATCCCGTCAAAGCGGCGGGTGTAGTCGAGCACCGCCCGGTCGCCGCGCCGCACGACATCCTCTATGATCGCCGCGACCGCAGCATCGACATCGGCGGCGACCTCGTGCTTGGCCTCGACCAGCCGGTCGAAAGCCGCGTCAAAATCCGGGTCGCGGGTCGACAGCCTAGCGGGCATCGGTGCCTCCACGGCAGGCACCGACAGCGGTGCGGAAGCGCTCGATCCAGCCGCCGATCTCCTCCGGGCGGGTTTTCAATGCCGGACGATTGACGATCAGCCGGGAGCTGACCTCGGCAATGCGCTCGACCTCAATGAGCCCGTTCGCCTTCAACGTCGCCCCGGTCTGCACCAGATCGACGATATGCCGGCACAGGCCGAGCCGGGGGGCCAGCTCGATCGCCCCGTTGAGCTTGATGCACTCCGCCTGCACCCCCTGTGCGGCGAAATGGCGTTGGGTGATTTCGGGATATTTGGTCGCGACCCGGATGTGGCTGGCGCGCTGTCCGTCTTCCCGAGCGACCCAGTCTTCGGTCGCCGCAACGGCGATCCGGCAATATCCGATTTCAAGATCGAGCGGGGCATAGATCTCGGTATAGTCGAATTCCATCAGCACGTCGTTGCCGGCGACGCCGAGCTGCGCCGCGCCAAATGCGACAAAGGTCGCGGCATCAAAGCTGCGCACCCGGATCAAGTCGAGACCGGGATCGCTGGTGGCAAATCGCAGCCGGCGCGATGCCGGGTCGGTAAATTCCGGCTCGGGCTCGACCCCCATCCGGTGCAGCAGCGGCATCACTTCGGCGAGGATCCGCCCATTGGGCAGCGCCAGGATCAGGCGATCTTCGCAGGCGGCGGTCATTCTTGCCGGGCCTCGTCGTGCCGCGGGTGCCACCGCGTCGGCCAGGGCTCACCCAGGTCCCTGGCCCGGCACCGCACACGCGTGGCATCGAGCCGGATCGTGGCGCCCCGCGAAAATTCGAGATGGATCGTGATGCCCCCGGACGCATGCTCTCCGGCTCGGATCGCCAGCAGCGCCAGGATCCGCTCTTCATCGCTGCGCCGAAATCCGCGATAGGCGACCCCGCAAACGTCGGAGAACGAGACCGCGCACAGCACACGGTGGCGCTCGCCACTGCCGGTCTCCGGGGAGATCCGGCGCTCCCAGCGGAACCGGTTGGCGACAAACACGAACAGCTGCTCGGCGGCGACGTAGGCGAGATCGCGCACCGGCACCAGCGCATCCTGCAGGCAGGCCGACAGCACAACCAGATCATCGCCGTCCTCGGCGCGTAATTTGAGCGGGCCGGCGCCGCCCTTATCCGCCATCGCCGAGCCTCTCGATACGTGCCCCGCAAGCGGCGAGCTTTTCCTCGAGCCGCTCATAGCCGCGGTCGAGATGATAGACGCGGCTGATCACCGTCTCGCCCTGCGCAGCGAGCCCGGCGACCACTAGAGAGACCGAGGCGCGCAAATCGGTCGCCATCACCGGCGCCCCCGTCAGCTGCTTGACGCCACGCACCCGCGCCACCGCCCCGTGCACCGAAATGTCCGCCCCCATCCGGGCCAGCTCGGGGACATGCATAAAGCGGTTCTCGAAAATCGTCTCGGTGATCGACGAGCCACCCTCGGCGATCGCCATCAGCGCCATGGTTTGCGCCTGCAGATCGGTCGGGAAGCCGGGATAGGGCGATGTCGCGAAATCGAACCCGGCGACGATCCCGTCCCGCCGCCGCACAATCAGCCCGTCCGCCGTCGGCGACACTGCGACGCCGGCACCATCGAGCGCCTCCACCACCGCGCCCACGAGATCGAGCCGGGTGCCGGCCAGTCGCAGCTCGCCGCCGGTTGCCGCCGCCGCCATCATATAGGTTCCGGTTTCGATGCGGTCCGGGAGAATGCGGTGCTTGGCGCCGTGCAGCCGGCCGACCCCGCTCACGCGCAGGCAATCGCTGCCGATCCCGTCGATCTCGGCTCCCATTTCCTGAAGACAGGAAGCGAGGTCGCCGACTTCCGGCTCGCGCGCGGCATTCTGCAACACTGTCTCACCGTCCGCGAGGCAAGCGGCCATCAGCAGGTTCTCTGTGGCGCCGACCGACACCGAGGGAAACACGATCTCGGCGCCGTGCAGCCCCTTGGGAGCGCGCGCATCGACATAACCTTCGCGCAGCTCGATCTGCGCGCCAAGCTGCTGCAGGCCCTTGATATGCAGGTCCACCGGGCGGATCCCGATTTCGCACCCGCCGGGTAGCGACACGCGCGCCCGACCGCACCGCGCCAGCAGTGGCCCCAGCACCAGAAACGACGCCCGCATCCTGCTGACGAGGTCGTAGGGTGCCGTGGTCGAGGTGATATGCGTCGCCGACAGATCGAACCGGCGGCCGCCGGTCTCGCTGTTCTCGGCCGGCGCGATTTCGGCCCCGTGCTGGACCAGGAGGTTCGCCATTGTTGTAATGTCGGCGAGGGCGGGGACGTTTTCGAGGGTCAGCATCTCCGCCGTCAACAGGCTGGCCGCCATCAGCGGCAGAGCCGCGTTTTTGGCGCCGCCGATCGCGATCGCCCCGTCGAGCGGCAGACCGCCCCTGATCCGGATTCTGTCCATCGCCTCGGCTCTGCGCGCCGTCGCTCGGCCAGGGCGTCCCGACCGCCGCAGCGGCTTCAATCGGCGCTGATTTCGCCGCCAAGGTTGCTTTTAATGAAGAAAAATGCGCCGCTCAAGCGGGTGGGTCGTCTGGCTCGGCGCGGTCGCTCGGTTGCGCAATGCCGGCGGCCTCGCCGCTCGACGGTGCCGCCGCGTGAGTGCGCGCGCGCAGCTGCTCCTTGCGCCGATGGAGGTTCTCCCGCAGCGCACGGCCGAGCCGAGTATTGCGCGCCGCATGGGCAGCTCGGGTTTCCGCAGTGAGGTCGGGTCCGTCCCGCGTCGGCATCCGCCGAACCAAAGCGAGAGCGGCGCGGCTGTCAAGCCCCGGCGGCTTTCACGCCCCTGGAGCTTTCACGCGCAGTCTCGCATAAGCAGTCAGAATCACCGCGACCGCACGCTTGGCGGCATATTCGGGCGCCTGCTCGGGATAGGCCGAGCGCCAGGCCGCGACCCCGGCGCGATAGCATTCGACCGAAGGCTGCCCTTGGTTGCGCGCCACCACAAATGCCCTCAGCACCGCCTTTTCTGCCGCCCGGTTATCCAAGCCGGTGAGCGCGGCGAAATCGCTGCATCCGTTCGGTCTATCTCTCTCAGGCATTGGCGATGCTGCCTTGATTGCGCGCTGCAGCGGCGAGCTTCGTTTCGCCCCTCGATTCGCTGAACATCGCCGCCTGTGGCACGGTTCCCAGCCGGCTTGCCAACAGCGGCCGTCTCGTGTATCGGCATGAGCACGCGCGGGACGGATGGGCGCACGATGCTGCCGTAGCTCAGTGGTAGAGCACCCCCTTGGTAAGGGGGAGGTCGTAAGTTCAATCCTTACCGGCAGCACCAGCTTCTCGCTGGGTCTCGGCCGTTGGTCGGCAGCAGCCGCGGTCCGCGCCGCGAGCCCACCGACACCATCTCCAAGGGAGGTCCGCGATGGCCCAAACCCCTCGTCTGAACGGTGTAATCCGGGCCCTTGAGCAAGGGGAACCGGCTTTCACCACATTCGCCGCCGCCGAAATCAGCGTTGCCCAGGCCGTGGGCGGTGCCGCCTACGATGGCGTGGTGTTCGAAATGGAGCACCGGGCCTATGACATCCGCGCACTGCGCGATTGCCTGCAATACATGCTCGACCGCCGGCAGATCGCGCAGAGCGGCAGCCTGGCACCGGCGGTGACACCGTTTGTGCGGATTCCGCCGAATGGCGGTGAAACCAGCCAATGGGTGGCCAAGCAGGTGCTCGACCACGGCGTCTACGGCATCGTGTGGCCGCATGTCAGCACCGTCGAGGAAGCACTGAACGCGGTCACCGCCTGCCGCTATCCGCGTCCGCGAACAGCGGCCTATTACGAGCCGGCGGGCCAGCGCGGCGACGCGCCGGCGGCAGCAGCGCGTTACTGGGGTCTTTCTCAGCAGGAATATTACGAACGTGCTGATGTCTGGCCGCTCAATCCCCAGGGCGAGGTGCTGGTTGCGATCATGTGCGAGGAAGTGCGCGCCATCCGCAACCTGCCGAAGATGCTCGAAGACGTCCCCGGCATCGGCGTCGTGATCATCGGCGAGGGCGACCTGTCGCAGGATCTGGGCTATCCGCGCCAATACGAGCATCCGACGGTCGCCTCGGCGATCGACGAGATCCTGGCGATCTGCAAGGCGCATGGCGTCGCCTGCGGCCACCCGCATGTCGATGCCAGGAATATCGAGGCTCTGCTCGAAAAGGGTTTCCGGTATCTGATGCCGGCGCCCTCTTATTCATTCGCCGCCCTCGAGCTTGGCCGCAAGGCGTCGGGGCGCAGCTGATGCCGCAAGGCGTCGGGGCGGAGCTGATGGTGTGACAAGCCGGAACCCGCTGTTTTTTGTCGCCGCCACGATTTGTGGAACAGCCGCGGAGCCGCCAGTGCGGTTCGGTGGCCGTTGTTCTTGGCCGCAGCACGCAAACGCGGAGTTGGATGTCGGCTGCTGATCGCTAGCATCGGGTCCGAGTGAACCGGGCTCGGCGCTCCTTCTTCGACTAATCGTAAACGCCTCCGGCGCGGAGCGATCCGTTCTCGCGCTGCGGATCTTGCGTAAGAAGCCAGAACGCGATAAGCTTACAGAAATCTTAACGGGAGGCCCGCGATGGTCGACGAAAGCAAATTGCATCAGTTTGTCGGGCAGATGTTGTCGGATCTCGGCGGTGCGGCGAGCGTCGCGCTGGTGCGGATCGGCGATTCGCTCGGGCTTTATAAAAAGCTGAACGAAGGTGGCGCGATGACCGTCGCGGAGCTGGCCGCCGCCGCCGGCGTGCATGAGCGCTATCTGCGCGAGTGGCTGTCGCATCAGGCGGCATCGAACTACGTCGCCTATGATCCGGCGACGCAGAAATTCAGCCTGCCACCGGAACAGGCGATGGTGTTCGCGGTCGAGGACAGCCCGGTCTTCATGCTCGGCGCGTTTTCCTGCATGGCCTCGCTGCTCGACAACCAGTCAAAGGTCGAGCCGGCGTTCAAGACCGGCGCCGGGGTTGGCTGGGGCGACCAGACGACGTGCCTGTTTTGCGCGGTGGCGCGCTTTTTCCGGCCGAGCTACCACAATCATCTCGTAAACAGCTGGCTGCCGGCGCTCGACGGCGTCGTCGCCAAGCTGGCGAGGGGCGCCAAGGTCGCCGATGTCGGCTGCGGTCACGGCGTATCCACCGTGATGATGGCCAAGGCGTTTGCGAACACGCAATTCATCGGCTACGATTTCCACCCGGGCTCGATCGCGGCGGCGACTGCTCACGCCGCAGAACACGGGGTTTCGGCCAACTGCCGGTTCGCGGTTGGCACCGCCAAGGATTTTCCCGAGCGGGACTTCGATCTCGTCGCATTTTTTGACTGCCTGCACGACATGGGTGACCCGGTTGGTGCGGCAGCCCATGTCCGCCAGGCGCTGAAGCCGGACGGCGCGTGGATGGTGGTCGAGCCGATCGCCGGAGACC
>JBOHME010000097.1:0-15160 GCA_050729795.1 Allostellaceae bacterium
TGCGCGGCGATCCGGCCCATCTGGCAAGGCGGGTCCGCGACGCTCTGGCGACGCTTGCGCGCAACGAGCTGGCCCGGCGCGCCCGGAAGCTTGCGGCACAGATCGGGCGCAAGATCGCGGGGATCGGGGTGCGCGATACGCGGTCCCGTTGGGGCAGCTGCTCGTCGAGCGGCAATTTGTCGTTCAGCTGGCGGCTGATCCTGGCGCCCGAGCCGGTCATTGACTATGTCGTCGCCCATGAGGTGGCGCATCTCGCCGAGATGAACCACGGCCGACGCTTCTGGCGGCTGGTCGAGCACCTGATGCCGGATCATGCCGCACCGCGCGCCTGGCTCGACCGGCACCGCGCCCAATTGCTCGCCTATGGCTGATCGGCTCTCGGAAGGAAGCAAACTGATGGCGCAGGGCAGCACCGGGTATGTCGTCAAAGCAATCGAGCCGGTGGCGATCGGTAGCGATGTCGAGACGCGGGTCTTCACTTTGGCGCCGGGCGAAGAGATCCCGTGGCATTTCCATAGTGCTACGACCGACTGGTTTTTTGTGCTCGAAGGGACCTTGTCGATCGAGACCCGCGCGCCTGCCGATCGTCAAACCCTGCGCATCGGCGCCCGCTACCAAATCCCGCCGAAAACCGCGCATCTGGTCGCGAACCACTCTGCTGCCGACACCCGCTTCCTGCTGGTGCAAGGCGTCGGCGCCAAGGATTTTCTCAGGGTCGGAGGTCGGCCCGCGGGCGCATGAGCCATAGGAGGACGGCGAGACCGGGCAGACAGGCGGCGGTGCTGAGCACAAAGAACGGGCCCCACCCGACGAGCTCGGCGAGCGCGCCACCCGAAGCCGACAGTGTGGTGCGGCCGACCGCCGCAAAGGACGACAACAGCGCGTACTGTGTCGCAGTGAACGCGAGGTTGCACAAATCGGACAGATAGGCGACGAACGCCGCCGACCCCATCCCGCCGGTCAAATTCTCGACCCCGATCGTCAATGCCAGCATCGTGACGTCGTGTCCGGCCCAGGCCTGCACCGCGTACATCAGGTTCGAGAGCATCTGCAGCACGCCGCAGACAAAGAGCGCGCGCATGACGCCGAAACGCAGCACCACGACCCCGCCCAATGCCAGCCCGGCGAGGCTTGCGGCGAAACCGTATATTTTGCCAATATCGGCGACCTCGATCTTGGTAAACCCGAGCGAGACATAGAGCGGGTTCGACATCGTTCCGGCGAGCGCATCGCCAAATTTGTAAAGGATCACAAAGCCGAGGATCGCCAGCGCCCCGCGTCGGGTCAGCATGTCGCGAAACGGCGCGACGACCGCACCGGCGAGCCACGTCGCCGCGCGGGCCAGCGCGCCGCGGCCGGGCAACGGCGGCAGCGGCGGCACTCCGCCCGGCTCAGGGGTCAGCCACACCGTGACCATGCCGACCCCCATCAGCACTGCCATCAGCCCGTAGGCGAAACGCCAGCCGGCAAAGCTCGCGGCATAGAGGGCGCCGGCCGAGGCCGCCAGCATGCCGAAGCGGTAGCCCCACTGCGTCGCCGCCGCCCCGGCACCCTGCTCTTCGGGGAGCAGCAGCTCGATCCGGTAGGCGTCGATGACGATGTCCTGGCTCGCCGACAGAAAAGCGACCGCGAGCGCCGCCATTGCGGTCAGACCCGGTGCGGTGCGCGGATCGGCGAGCCCCAGCGCCAGGATCGCTGCCGCCAACAGCGGCTGGATCGCCAGGGCCCAGCCGCGCCGCCGGCCGAGATGCGTTGTCCATAACGGGATCGCCAGCCGGTCGATCAGCGGCGACCACAGAAACTTGACGCTGTAGGGCACACCGACCAGCGCGAACAGCCCGATCGCGGTGCGCGAGACGCCATCTTCGGCGAGCCGGAACGACAATGTCGCAAAGGTCAGCGCGAGCGGCAGCCCGCTCGAAAATCCCATCAGCAGGATGGCGACGAGCCGCGGCTCGCGATAGACGGCCAGCGACGAAAAGCAAGCGAGGGACCGCCGCACCGCCAGCCCTTCACCCCGTCCGTCCCGGCGCCGGCGTGACCAGGGAGTGACCCTCGCAGCCCGAGGGTCAGGTGCTGGGGCCATCCCGCGGCCCCTCTGATCGCCCGGTCGGCGTCGCTACGGCTTCGCCGGCGCCTTTTCGGCATCGGATGCGACCTGCATCCTGATGATCTTGTCGGGGTCGCTGACCATGCCGTTATTGGCCGGGTCACCCTTTTTGATCTGGTCGATGTATTGCATGCCGGAAACCACCTGGCCCCAGATCGTGTATTGGCCATCGAGTGAAGGCGCCGGCGCCAACATGATGAAGAACTGGCTGTCGGCGCTGTTCGGGTCCGAGGTGCGGGCCATCGCCACGGTGCCGCGGACAAACGGCTCATTCGAGAACTCGGCCTTGAGCGGGTGACCCGAGCCGCCGGTGCCGTTGCCCAGCGGGTCGCCGGTCTGCGCCATAAAGCCGGCGATCACCCGGTGAAACGTCAGCCCCTTGTAAAAGCCCCGCCGCACCAATTCCTTGATCTGGGCGCAGGTCGCCGGCGCCAGATCGGGGCGCATGTCGATCACGACGCGCCCAGCCGGCACATCGAGATAGATCGTGTTGTCGAGATCCGCTGCCATCGCCTTGCCTCCGATCACGAGCGCGGCGATCAGCATGACGAGCCGCCCCAACGCTGCCATCAATCCATTCCTGCCCTGAGAAGAGAACGCGAGCTTAGCCGAACCGCCGATGCCGCGGAAGCGCTCAGCCGCGCCGCTCGTACCAGCCTCCGCGGCGGAAGCGGTCGAGATAGGTCGGCAAGATCGCCTCGACCGCAGTCGGCGTGATGCCGAGCGCGGCAAGGCCCAGCGCTCCTGGGGAGACGATGTTGTCGCGCTTCAGAAGCTCGACCTGGTCGGGCGTCAAGGGCGGGTTCGGCAACAGCGACATCAGCCGCGCCTGCAGCGCCGCCAGTCCGAACGGCAGGTCGATCAAGAGCCGCTTGCGGCGAATCTCGCCGAGCAGCAATTCGACGAGCTCGCGAAAGCTGTAGACTCTGGGGCCGCCGAGCTCATAGGTGCGGCCGGCGGTCGAGGGGTCGTCGAGACATCTGAGCGCGGCCTCGGCGACGTCACCAACATAGACCGGCTGCAGCCGGGTATGCCCGCCGCCGATCAGCGGCAGAGCCGGGGCAATGGTCGCCATCCCGGCGAGGCGGTTGAAGAACTGATCCTCCGGCCCGAACACCACCGAGGGGCGCAGGATCGTGACAGTCGGGAAGGCGTCGCGCACCGCCGTCTCGCCGGCCGCCTTGGTGCGCGCATAGAGCGAGGACGAGCGTGCCTCGGCACCGATCGCCGACAGGTGGACAAAGCGCTCGACGCCGGCCTCGCGGGCGAAGCGGGCGAGCCGGCCGGGCCCGGTGTGGTGCACACCCGCGAAGCGCTGCCTGCCGGTCTCGCGCAGGATGCCGACGCAATTGACCAGCGCCTCGTTGCCGGCGAGAAACGCGGGCACCAGCTCTTCGTCCTCGATCGACAGGTTCACGGCTGCGATCTGGCCGACATTGCCCATCGGCATCAGGAACCGGGCTTGCTCGGCCGAGCGGCAGCCGACGGCGACGACATCGCCGCGCGCGGCCAGCCGTTGGACGATATAGCGGCCGATAAACCCCGACCCGCCCAGCACCGCGGTCCGGCGACCTCTGCTGACTGCCCCAGTCATGCACCCCCCGCCTATTACCCGGCTCATATCTCTATAACGCAATGCGCATATTGCGGAAAGCCAGCGCCCCTTCTCGCCGCCGCGAGCTTGCGATAGAACCGCGCAAGCGGGCAATGAGTGCGGTCTGGAGAACGGCGTGATGGCGGAGCAATCGGTGTTGAGCAACGAATTCCCGGTGCCGGAGCGGATGCGCGCCTGGGTGCTGGGCGGTCCGGGGGAAATCCTCCCGGTCGAAAAGCCGGTGCCGCAGCCGGGCCCGGCCGAGGTGCTGGTGCGCATCGACGCGGTCGCGATCTGCGCCACCGATCTCGAAATCATGCGCCACGGGCTGCCGGCGATGGTCGAGGGCGGGCTGCCGTTCAACAAGAACTTTACGATCGGCCACGAATATATGGGGACCGTGGCCAAGCTCGGGCCGGCGGTGAACGAGTACGCGGTCGGCGACCGCATCACGGTCGAGGTCCATGCCGGGTGCGGCCGCTGCGCGCGCTGCCGGCAGGGCATGTATACCTCGTGCCTCAATTATGGCGATCTCGCCAAAGGACATCGCGCCAACGGTTTCACCACCGATGGCGGCTTCGCCCAGTACGCGGTCAACAACATCAACACGCTGGTGCATGTGCCGGACGATATGAGCGATGCCGAGGCGACGCTTGTCGTCACCGCCGGAACCGCGATGTACGGGCTTGATGTCCTCGGCGGGCTGATTGCCGGCGAAGGTGTCGTTGTGACCGGACCCGGGCCGATCGGCCTCCTGGGCGTCGCGGTCGCCAAGGCGCTCGGCGCCGATCCGGTGGTCTTGACCGGCACTCGCGACTCCCGGCTCGAGCTCGGCAAAAAGCTCGGCGCCGATCACCTGGTCAACGCCCGGCAGGAGAACCCGGTCGCCGCGGTCAAGCGCATCACCCGCGGCAAGGGTGTGCAGTTCGTCCTCGAATGCTCGGGCGCCGCCAACGCGCTCGACGAGGCGGCGCAGATGGTCGATCGCGGCGGCCGCATCTGCCTCGCCGCGTTCCCGCACGACAGGGTGCCGGTCGATCTCGCCCACCTCGTGCGCAACAACATCTATGTCTACGGCATCCGCGGCGAGGGCCGCAGCGCCACCCACCGGGCGATGGCGCTGATGAAGCAGAAGCGCTTCGACGCCCGCCTCGTCCACACCCACACCTTCCCACTCGACGAATTGCCGACAGCGCTCAAATACGTGCGCGAGCGGATCGACGATGCGATCAAGGTCGTGGTCAGAAACCAGCCCTGAGCACGCCGGTAGCAGCGCCGCCGCGAGCCCCGCGACACCCCACGCCGATCGCCGCCCTGCGGTGCGGTGCCAGCCCCGCCGGTTGAACGCGGCCGGCCGACCGGAGCGACGCTCGGCGGACTATGAAAATCCGGGCTAGCGACAGAAGCGGATCGGCAGATCGAACGGCCGGTTGAGGATCATCACCGCGCCGAGGCGATGCGCGCCGTTCCACACCATCCGCCCGGCGCGGTTGGCGGTGGCATGGACCACGACCGGATCGTCGTCGCCGCGGTCTTCCCAGGCGCCCGCTTCCATCAATCCGGCGTAACGGCCGGAGATTTCCAGCAGAATCAACTTTGCCTGCGGTGTCTGGAAATGGGGTTGCAGCCAGGTCTCGGCGGTCCCCGGCCTGATCGTGCATCGGATCAATTCAGGAGCATGCTGGCGATAGAGCCGACCGCCGGAAATCAGCGCGGGGCCAGCGTGACGGCGGCGATAGTCGGCGAGCGCATCAGCTGCATCGATCATTCTTGTGACTTTCCCCGCTGCCCGCCCCTTCTTTCTGAACGGTGCTTTTCGGGATAAAGAGCCCACCCGCGATCGGTCCCGCGATTTTACCGCAACACTCTATCCGCGTCGATCCGACGAGGCGGGTAATGAGGAGGGCACACGCGCCTCAGCGGCGGGGCCGGTCTTCCAGCTCCAGCGTCACCAGGCGGGCGAGTGTGGTGACGAGGAAAAGCTGTCCGAGTATCGCCTCCAAATTGGCGAGGCTGCGGGCGAACACATCGACTGGGACGATGTCGCCGTAGCCGGTCGTCGTCAGCGTTGTGAAGCTGAAATACAGCATCGTGGCGATTTCACCCGGGCCGCCCGTCGGGCCAGGAAGGTTGGCGAAGGCAGCAGGATCCAGGTCCCAGATTAGACGAAAGGCCGAGGCAAAGATCGCCGCAAGGTTCAGATACAGTACGGCCGCGCCTTGAAGGCGGTTAACTGTGATGCGTCCTGGAGCATAGACCGCATGCGCCACAACCCAGCTCAGCGCCGAGAAGGTCAGTATGTTGCCGCCACGGATAAGGGCGCTCGCTGCGAGCGATGACCATTCCGGCCCGAGTGAGAAGCTTGCCAACCTGGCCGCCAGCCCGAGCAGGATTACCGCGGTCGCGCCGCGTCGGTTTGAAATCAGAACGACGATCACCATGACGGCAAATACCAGCGTCTCACCAACCACCCGCGCCATCGGCCATCCGCGTGCTGCCAGCGGCACAAACAGAAAAAACACGCAGAGCTCGAGAGTCAGCAGGACCGTCAGGCTCGGATCCCTCGCCCGCTCCCTCCAACAATGAAAGGACGTTTGCCCCGAACCTCTCATCGCGGTACTCGTCTCGACGATACGATCAAGCTCGTGGCCGAAAACCGGACGTAGCCGACTATTCCGCGGCGGGTCTTTTGCGCTCGTCGAATTGGGCGGCAGCGGGCCTTGATCCAAACAGGCGCAGCTTGACCCAATCGCGCAGCCGCTGGAACACGACATAAAGACCGGGGATCAGAAAGATCCCGATGACCGAAGCAGCGAGCATGCCGAAAAACACGGCGGTCGCGACCGCATGGCGCGTGACAGCACCGGCGCCGCCGGAGAGCAGCAACGGCGCCAGGCCGAGGATGAACGCGAAGGACGTCATCGTCACCGCGCGGAACCGCGCGCGAGCACCGCTCAGCGCCGCTTCGGCGACGGCGAGGCCGTCGCGGTGCCCCTGCATTGCGAATTCGACGATCAGGATCGCGTTCTTGGCCGCGAGCGCGATCAAGACGACGATACCGATCTGCGCAAAAACATCGTTGGGCAATCCGGTCAGCAGAAGCCCGCCCAGCGCGCCCGCCAATCCGACCGTGATCGAGACGATGACCGCTGCCGGCATCGACCAGGATTCGTAAAGTCCGACCAGCACCAGATAGGCGAACAATACCGCGAGCCCAAGGATCATCGTGGTCTGGCCGGCGGCGATCTTTTCCTGATAGGCGGTCCCGCTCCACGAATAGCCGAAGCCCTGTGGCAGGGTCTCTTTCGAGACCCGTTCCATCGCGGCCAGCGCCTGGCCCGACGAATAGCCGGCTGCCGGGCGGCCCTGGATCGCCACCGCGCGCAAATTGTCAAACCGGTAAATGTAGCTCGGGCCGAGCACATTTTCGATCGTGGCAAGCGTGCGGATCGGGATCAGCGCGCCGTTCTTCGCCCGCACATGCACCTCGAAGATGTCCTCGACATGCATGCGCTGAGCCGTCTCGGCCTGCAGCACAACCTGCCAGGTCCGGCCGAATTGGTTGAAGTCGTTGACCCGATAGCTGCCGAGCGAGGCCTGCAATGCGGTGAAGATGTCGTTGATGCCGACGCCCAGAGTTGATGCGCGCTCTCGGTCGATATCGAGCCGGATCAACGGCGTCGAGGCGCCATAGGTGGTGAAGACACCGGCCAATGCCGGGTCGTCGTTCGCCGCCTGCACCAGCCCGCGGGTCACCGCGGCCATCTCGCTCGCCGGCGCGCCCGAATAGGATTGCAACTGGTATTCGAACCCGGCGCCGGTGCCGAGGCCGATGATCGGCGGCAGGTTGAACGGAATGACCACGGCCGCCGGCATTTTTATAAACTGCGCGCGCAGACGGTCGAGCACGCCCCACACGCTCTCGGCCGCCGCGTGCCGGTCGGCGAACGGCGCCAGGGTGACGAAGAACGTCGCCTTGTTCGATTGGGCAATGCCGTCGATCAGACTGTAGCCGACGATCGAGGTGATTGCCGCCACCCCGGGCGTCGCCTTGGTGATGCGCTGCACTTCGGCCGCAACCGCGGCGGTACGGTTGACCGAGGCGCCCTCGGGCAATTGCGCCTCCATCAAGAGCGCGCCCTGGTCCTCCTCGGGCAAAAAGCCCGACGGAACCGCGCGGCCAAAGCCGACGATCAATGCGACCGCGACCATGACGGCAAGGAGTGTCAGCACCGCCCGCGGCGCCACACGCGCGACAATTCCGGCATAGCCGCGCTGCATGCCGTCGATGCCGCCCTGCATGGCGCGGATGATCCGCCCGGGCGGGCGACCGTGGCGCAGCAGCAAGGCGCTCAGCGCCGGCGACAAGGTCAGCGCATTCACCATCGAAATCAGCATCGACACCGAGACGGCGACAGCGAATTGCTGGTAGAGCTGGCCGACGATCCCGGGGATGAAGGCGACCGGCACAAACACCGCCAGCAGCACCAAGGTTGTCGCAATGACCGGCGCAGTGATTTGGCGCATCGCCGCTTTGGTGGCATCGGCCGGCGACATCTCGGGATGCTCGGCCATCATATGCTCGACCGCCTCGACGACGACGATCGCGTCGTCGACAACGATCCCGATCGCCAGAACGAGCGCCAGGAGCGAAATCGTGTTGGCCGAAAAGCCGAGCGCCAGCATCACCGCAAAAGTGCCGATGAGCGACACCGGCACCGCGACGATCGGCACCAGGGTCGCGCGCAGGCTGCCGAGAAAGACAAAGACGACGATCGCCACCAGCACAAACGCTTCGAGCAGGGTCGTGACCACTTTGTGGATAGAGGCGGAAACAAAAACCGTCGTGTCGTAGGGGATTTCCCAAGTCACGTCGTCGGGGAAGCGCTGGGCCATCGCCTCCATCGCCCGCCGCACGTTCTTCCCGGTCGCCACCGCATTGGCGCCCGGTGCCAGATAGATCCCCATCGCCGAGGCGGGCTGGCCGTTGAAGTTCGAGAACACGTCGGCCGACTGGGCGCCGAGCTCGACACGGGCCACGTCGCGCAAGCGGATCAGCGACCCGTTCGGCCGGGCGCGCACGATGATCGCGCCAAACTCTTCGGGGGTTTCGAGCCGCCCTTGCGTGGTCAGCGGGATCATCCGCTGCTGCGCTTCGACCACCGGCGCGCCGCCGATCCGCCCGACCGCGGCCTGGACATTCTGCGCCCGGACCGCGTTGATCACATCCTGCGGTGTCAGCCCGAGACCGGTCAGCCGGTCCATGTCGAGCCAGATGCGCATCGCATAATCCTGCTGGCCAAACAGGTTCGCCTGGCCGACGCCGGGAATGCGGCTGATCGTGTCGCGGATGTTGATCAGCATGTAGTTGGACAGGAACAGGCTGTCATGCGTTCCTTTGGGCGAGCGCAAAACGACGACCTGCAGGATCGCCGACGATTTCTTGTCGACCTTGACGCCGTTCTGCTGCACCTCCGCAGGCAGCCGCGCCATCGCCCGCTGCACGCGGTTCTGGACATTGACCGTGTTGGTTTCGGGATCGGTGCCGACCGCGAACGACACGGTCAGGCTGTAGGACCCGTCATTGCCCGAGAACGAGCGCATGTAGAGCATGCCGGCGACGCCGTTGATCTCGCTCTCGATGACCTGGGCGACGGTCTGCTCGACCACTTCGGCGTTGGCCCCGGGGTAGCTCGTCGTGACCGACACCTCGGGCGGGACGATGTTTGGAAACTGCGCGATCGGGATGGCGGCCAGCGAAATCAGTCCGGCCAGGGTGATCAGGATCGAGATGACGATGGCGAGCCGCGGCCGATCGACAAAGACGGCGGAGATCATCGCGCTCCTCTCGTGCTCGGACCCGTGGCCCGGCTCAAGCCGGCGGCGCCGCGCTCGGGGCGACGACGATGCCGGGGCGAACCCTGGCCTGGCCCTGCACAATCACCCGATCGCCGGCCGCGAGCCCATCCTTGACCACGGCACTGCCGTCGCGCTGGATCTGCACCTTGACCGGACGCCGCGTGACCTTGTTTTGCGGGTCGACGACAAAGACATAGGTCCCGGCCTGGTCCTGGGCGATCGCCGCTTGCGGGATGACCAGCGCCGCTACCGGCTTGCCCAGCTGGAGGACGACGCGCACGCTCATGCCGTCGGCCAAAAGGTCCTTCGGGTTGGCGAAGACCGCCCGCAGCGGCACCGAATCGGTGTTGGGATCGGCCTGGACGCCGAGAAAATCGATATGGCCGGGCTGGTCGTAGGTTGAGCCGTCGGCGAGCTGCAGGCGGGCGACGATCGCGTCGAGATCACTTTGCGGCGCATCGCGGCGGGCCGCGAGCAATTGCCGCTGGCTGACGTTGAAGACGACCTGGACCGGATTTTGGCGCACGACGGTCGCGAGCACCCCGCTATCCGGTCCAACCAGATTGCCAGGGGAGAACGCAGCCTGGCCAATCCGCCCGGCGATCGGCGCTTTGATCTGTGTGTAGGAGAGATCGACCTCGGCCGCCTGTTCCGCCGCCTTGGCCTGGTCGAGGCTGGCGCGCGCCCTGAGCAGCGCCGTCTCGCGCAAATCGAGCTCGGATTGCGGGATTGTCTTGGTCTTGATCAGCTCCCGCCCGCGCCGGGCCTGCAGATCGGCGAGCGCGAGAGCGGCGGTGGCGGCGGCGACATCGGCACGGCGTTGCCCAACGACCGCCTCGAACGGCGCCGGGTCGAGCGTGAAGACAGTTTTGTCGGCCGGCACCTGCTCACCCTCCTTGAACAGCCGCGGCCCGAGATAGCCGGAGACCCGGGCGCGCAGCTCGACCTTGTCGACGGCCTTGACCCGGCCGACAAAGGTGGCGGTGTTCGATACGTCCTTCAGCTGCGCCGGGGCGACCAGCACCGCCGGAGGTGCGGGCTGTGCGATCGCCACCGGGATCACCCCCAGGATCACCGCGGCAGCGAGAGCGACAAACCTACAAATCGCGCCCAGGCGCAACCGGCCGACCCAACGCTTTGTCATGATTGGTCGCACGATTCGCCTCGTAGCAACGGCGCCGGCACGGATGGCGGCCCTGGTTGCCGGCAGCACACGGAAGAAGAGGAATGGGCGGACATTATCACAGCCGCTTTCAAACCACACCCGCTTCCGGTCCACACCCGCTTCCGATCCACACCCGTTTCCGACAAGGCGACAGGCGAGCCAATTTCCCGTGGCTCGGGCCTCGCACGTTGACATCGGCCAGGTCCGGGCTTATTTCCGCTGGCTCCGAGGGGCCCAGGTGGCGGAATTGGTAGACGCGCTAGATTCAGGTTCTAGTGGGCGATTGCTCGTGGAAGTTCGAGTCTTCTCCTGGGCACCACTCGGCGCTGTTGGACAGCTCGGTTCGGGATGATCTATCGGCTGCATCAGGGCGATCTGCCCGAGGGCGTCGAGCTTGGCGAATCGGTCGCGATCGATACCGAGACGATGGGGCTCAACCCGCATCGCGACCGGCTTTGCCTGGTGCAGCTGTCGGCCGGCGACGAGACCGCTCATCTGGTGCAGATCGCACCTGGTGCCGACGACGCGCCGCAGCTGCGCCGCCTGCTCGCCGACCCCCGCGTCACCAAGCTGTTTCATTTCGCCCGGTTCGATCTGGCGATGCTCTATCGCCATCTGGGGGTGATGGCGCGGCCGATCTATTGCACGAAGATCGCCTCGCGGCTGGCGCGCACCTATACCGACCGACACGGGCTGCGCGATCTGTGCCAGGACCTGCTCAATATCGACCTCTCCAAGCAGCAGCAGAGCTCCGATTGGGGCGCGCCCGAGCTCAGCGACGAGCAGCTGCGCTACGCCGCTATCGATGTGCTCCATCTTCATGCGCTGCGCCGCCGGCTCGACGCAATGCTGGTGCGCGAAGGGCGTCAGCCATTGGCGCGCGCCTGCTTTGAATTTTTGCCCGATCGTGTCTTGCTTGATCTCGGGGGCTGGGCAGAGCAAGACATCTTTGCGCACTGAGCGTGGCAACGAAAAAGGGGGCGTGCGACGCTGTCCATCTTTCCAGCCGGCCCGGTCATCGGTTGGCGATGAACGACATCATCGGCGCCGAGCCCGGCTGTGCGCGGCCACGCGTGGCGGCCGGGCACGATCGGCCCGCCGACATCCTGGTCGCGCTCCGCGTGATCCGCGCGGAGATCAGCGGTCTCGAACGTCTGGCTGAAACGCTCGACGAAGGCTTTGCCGCGGCCGTCGCGCGCTGTGCGGCGGTGCGCGGCCGGCTGATCGTCACCGGCATCGGCAAGAGCGGACACATTGCCCGCAAAATCGCCGCCACCCTGGCCTCGACCGGAACACCGGCACAATTCGTCCACGCCGGCGAAGCGAGCCACGGCGATCTCGGCATGATCGGCGCCGACGACGCGATCCTCGCTCTGTCGAATTCGGGCGAAACCGCCGAGTTGGCCGACATCATCGCCTATTCGCGCCGCTTCGGCATCCCGCTGATCGCGATTACCGCCGGCAGGGGGTCGGCGCTCGGCGCTGCCGCCGACACGGTCGTGCTGCTTCCGGCCAGCCCCGAAGCCTGTCCGATGGGGCTGGCGCCGACGACATCGACGACGGTGATGATGGCACTGGGCGACGCGCTGGCGATCGCGCTGCTCGAGCGCCGCGGCTTCTCGACCGCCGATTTCCATATCTTCCACCCGGGTGGCCGGCTCGGCCGCAAATTGTTGCGGGTCGCCGACATCATGCATGCCGGCCCCGAGATCCCTCTGGTCTCGCCGGTACTGCGCATGTCGGACGCGATCCTCGTGATGTCAGCCAGGAGCTTTGGCTGCCTCGGCGCCTGCGCCGAGGATGGGCGGCTGATCGGGGTCGTCACCGACGGCGATTTGCGCCGGCACATGAGCGACGCGCTGCTCGGCCGAACGGTTGGCGAGGTCATGCACCGCTCACCCCGGACGATCGGTGGTGCCGCCCTCGCCGCCGAGGCGCTGGGGCTGATGAACCGGAGCGCGATCACCTCGCTGTTTGTCGTCGATGACGACGGACGGCCGATCGGGTTTCTGCACATGCACGATTGTCTGCGTGCCGGCATCGCCTGAACGAGCCGGAGCGCGCCGGGCGATGCGGACATTGGGGAGCCCGCTCGACCGGGCACCACCCGTGGGCTTGACCGCTGTCGCACCAGCGGCGCATGGCTGGCGTGAACGGCCGCGCACCGACCGCTACAGCCGGCGTGTCGCCGTCCTGAAGCGGGTGCTGCCGACCTTTGGGATCGCCCTGCTGCTGCTGGTCGCAGCCTGGCCGCGGCTCGCTCCACTGCTCGACAGTGTGCGCATCGCGATGCCCGGGATCGATCTGCGCGAGGCGCGCGAGCTGAAGATGCTCGATCCCCGCTATGCCGGGCGCGATCGCTACGATCGGCCCTATGTCGTCACCGCGGCGGTCGGCCGTCAGATCCCGAACCACCACGATCTGATGTCGCTGGAAGAGCCACGCGCCGTGCTGATCGCGCATCTCGGCGACCGGATCGTGCTGACCGCCCGGACCGGGATCTATCAATCGCAGGCGCAGCGGCTCGACCTGTTCGGCGACGTCACCGTGACCCACCAGAACAGCACCCGGTTCGTGACCCACCAGGCGCATGCCAATTTTTCCGACAACACCGCGCGCGGCGACGATCCGGTCTCAGGCCACGGCCCCTCCGGGGACATCTCGGGGCAGGGCTTCCGGGTTCTCGACAAGGGTGACACGATCATCTTCACCGGTCGCTCGCATGCCGTGCTGAACGGGAACGAGCCGACCAGACCGGCATCGCCGCCCGCCGCTCTGCCGCCGCAGATCATCCGGACCGCGGCGGCATTGGCTGCGGCCGCAGCGGCGCTGCCGGCCCCGAGCCACAGCGCGGCCCTCACGCGGCCTAACGCCGGTGGGCATCTCGCCGCGGCGCCGCGAAAGCCCGTCCCCGGCGCTGCCACGACCACCGTCAAGACCAGGCGCCATAATGGCTGAACCGGACGCTGTGACCGCGCGATACCGACCGGCCGCGCTGCAGCGGATCCTGGCACGGCTCGGCATGATCCTATTACTGGTCATCGCAGTCCCGGTGCTGACCGCAGCGCAAGGGCTGAACCTTGGCGGCGACGCCGACAGCAACCGCCCGATCGACATCACCGCCGATAACGGCATCGAGTGGCAGCAGCAGGCACAGGTTTACATAGCGCGCGGCCACGCCGTCGCGCGGCGGGGCACGACCGAAGTCGATGCCGACACGCTGGTCGCCCATTACCGCCCGAGCAAGAGCAAAAATGCCCAGGGCGGCAACGACGTCTACCGTCTCGACGCCGATGGCCACGTCGTGATCAAGGGACCAAACCAGACCGTCGTCGGCGATCAGGCCGTGTACGATCTCGACCGGCAGCTGGCAATCGTGACCGGCAAGGCGCTAAAGCTGACGACGCCGACCGATGTTGTGACCGCACGCGACAGTTTCGAATGGTATGACGCCAAGCAGATCGCCGTCGCCCGCGGCGATGCGATCGCGGTCCGCGGTGACAAGCACATCCGTGCCGACGTCTTGACCGCGCATCTCGTCAAGACACCGCCACCGGCGGGAGCGGCCAAGCCGGGCGGCGCGCCGAAACTTGCGAGCCCGACAAAACCGGCCGGACCGCCCCAGGCGCGCGCCGCTGCGGGCAAGCCGACTGCGTCCGCCAGCACCCCCGATCTCGGCAACGGCAGCTCGCGGATCAGCCGCATCGACGCGCAGGGCAATGTCGTCGTGTGGAACGCGACCGATGTCGGGCGCGGTGATTACGGGGTCTACAACGCCGATACCGGGATCGTGACCTTGATCGGCCACGTCACGCTGACCCGCGGGCAGGACGTCGTCAGAGGCCAGTATGCGGTCGTCGATCTCAACCGCAATATCAGCCGGATCATGACCGCGGCCGCCAGGCCCGGCGCCCCGCGCTCGCAGGTCGAGGGACTGTTCGTGCGGGAAGACACGACCGCCGGCGGACCCCGCCTGCCGCATCCGGCGACCTCCTCCGCCCGCGATCCGGCACGGCGATGAGAAGCGTGGTGGCGCCGCTGCCGCCCTTAGCCGATGTCGCCGGCGAGCAGCGGCCGCGGCTGGTCGCAGACAATCGCGGTCTGCGCGGTCGCGGTCTGCGCGGCGAAGGGCTCGGCAAGAGCTTCAAGCGGCGGCCGGTGCTGCGCGCGGTCAACGTAGCGTTGCAGCAGGGTGAGGTTGTCGGTTTGCTCGGGGCGAACGGCGCCGGCAAGACCACCTGCTTTTACATTCTCACCGGGCTGATCACCGCGGATACCGGGGTGGTCAGCCTCGACGGCCGCGATATCACCGATCTGCCGATGTATCGCCGCGCCCGCTGCGGCATCGGTTATCTGCCCCAGGAAGCCTCGATTTTTCGCGGTCTGACGGTCGAGCAGAACATTCGCGCCATTCTCGAGATCGTCGAGCGCG
>JBOHME010000098.1:0-14736 GCA_050729795.1 Allostellaceae bacterium
GGTCTATGTAGCTGAAAAGGCTCCCGCAAATCTCATCGTCGCCGCGCATCGCCACCCCCGTCCCCGCTCCAGGGCAGCACAGCGCGCAAAAACGGCAAGCCCCTTTTTCAGCAGCCTGCTAGGCCTTGGCGCCGCCGATATGTATATCGAGATCAACGATGGGTAGCGCCGTGGCGGGTTCCTGAGCTATTCCGTCAGATCGGGGAGCGGCCGAAGCGGTACGGCGGCGCTACCAGTTGTAGACTCTTTGCAAGGTTCCACCCATCAGCGCTGCCTCGTCGCTTGCCGCCAGGTGTTTGGTGTCGTCGCGGAACGGCGCCACACCCTCTTCATAGGTCAGCATGCCGATCGTCCGCGTCCAGTCGGTGCCCCACATCCAACTTCCTCCCCGAAACGGAAGCGCAGGTGGTTTAGCTGGCACTCAGCGCGAGCACGGCTTCCGGCACGCGGTCGATCACGCGCAGAAGGGCGCGGGCCGTACCCTGCGGCACGAGCCTACCCTGCTCCCAACCGCGCACTGTCGCGGCCGATATGCCGATCCGGCGCGCAAATTCGGCTTGTGACAGTCCGGCACGTTGGCGAACGCGCCGCACCCAAGCCGCCGCATCCTTGGCTGCTTCGGCGTCATCGGAGGCGGCTTGGCGTTCGATCTCCGCTTCGGTGGTCGCATCGACCCGCGTCCAATCGGTTCGCGGCTCTACCGGCTCCCAAGCGCCGGCGGAACGCCGCTGAGTGACGGCTCCCGTCGCATCGAGGCGTGCTTCAGTCCGCGCCATACCGCTCCCTCTCCCTGGCATTTGCCTTGCGGGCGGAGATGATCCTCGTCGCCGCGCCACGCCGCGTGTAGGCGATCACGAACAGCCGTCCGGCGACGCGGCCGTAGAGCCTGAAACGCTCTTCGCCATAATCTTGCCGATTGTCGCGCTCGACCCGTCGGTTCGGATCGAGGAACGCCGGCAAAATATCGGCAAAACCGAACCCGCGATCTCGCACGCAGCGATCGTTTTTCGCATCATCCCACTCGAACCCGATATGGGGAGCGTGCGCCAATAGCGGAGCCTGCCTGCCGCCGGAATATCATGACTTGAGCGGTCGAGATGTGGCGCGGCCGAACCGGTAGGGTCGCGCTACCACTTGTAGACCTTTTGCAATGTTCCTCCCATCAGCGCCGCCTTGTCGTTTTCGGAGAGGCGGTTGGTCAAGCGGAACGGCGCCACACCCTCTTCGTAGGTCAGCATGCCGATCGTCCGCGTCCAGTCGGTGCCCCACATGCAACGATCGAGCCCGAACGCATCGATGACCCGCAGCACCGGCTCCCAGATATCGTCGTAGGGGAAGGGTTGGTGCGACATCGTGCAGGCGCCGCTAATCTTCACCCTTACGTTCTCGTATCGAGCCAAGGTGAGGAGCTTCGGAAGGTCGGCCCAAACGTCGGCGGGGACCGGCGGGCGAGCCGGCTGCAAGAGGCCGAGATGGTCGATGACGATGACCGTATCGCGGTGTCGCCGGATGTGCGGCAGCCCTTTGTCCAGAATGCCCCAGCACAGCAGATTGACCGGCAAACCGTGTTTGCCGGCGGCAGCGAAAGCGCGGTTCAAACCGGGATGGTCCGCCTCCGTCGGCAGGCCGTCGCGCATGCGGATGCGAATGCCGCGGGCGCCCGGTGTCGCCGCCCATTTCGCCACCACATCGTCGATCGCTGGATCGGTGGCGTCGACCGGCGTCACCACCCGAAACTTATCCGGATAGGTGTTGTAAGCTTCGAGCGCGTAGCTCGGGTCGTATTCGTAGGCGCTGAACGACGAGACCATGATCGCACCGTCGACGCCGACACGGCTCATCGCCGCGACCATCTCGTCGCCGGTGGCGGAGGCGAGTCCGTGCGAGGGACTGGCCCACGGCCGAAGGGCATGATTTCGATCGAAGGGATGAACCTGAACGTCGATGACCGGCATGACCATCCTCCCGCTTGTTCGACCAATTGTCCGCCACCGTGACCGGTTTGCACAGAGTGCTGAGCGCGGTGACGGGTGGAGCGCGGGTGGAGAACATCTAGACAGAGCGCGAGAACATGGGACGCCCGAGACAGTCAGACGGTCCGGTAGCTGCCGTCCGCCATGATGATGTGGCCGGTCCGCTCAGCATCTCGCGGCGGGTCGAACTCGGATTACGAATTACGGTGGGATGGCTGCGGATGACGAGCTCGCAACGGTGGCGCGTTGCGCGCACTGGTTTCCCGATTTTGCTGCACTCCTCGCCATGCCGGCGGACGCGGCGACGGCGACCCAGATTGAGCGGGCCCCCACCATTGTCCGCCCGCTCGGGAGGCCGGAATGGATCGCGATGATCGAGCGCCGGCTCGGCCGCCCCGTGGCCGCCCGCAAACCCGGCCCCAAGCCGCGCGTCGAGCGAGACCCCGCACGGCAAGCGCCGCTGCTGTGACACATAAAGTAGACTGTCACCGTAATACGTAATACCCAGTGGCATGGCGTCAAACGCGGCGACGCCTTCGCGTTCTACAAGGGCGACATCAGGGTCGAGGGACCGCACCCGTTCTGCTCGAGCGGCGGCAATTTGGGGAACGGGCGTACCCGTATGGCCATGTACACCGACAGCATAGAGCAGCTCCGCGGCAAGGCTGGCGCACGGCAGGTCAGGGTGCGGGCAGAGACCGCGCTGGCGGCATTCACCACGCCAAGCAGTGGCGGCTGGATCATGTTCGGCAAATCTCGACCTGACGACCTGTGACACCGGAGATCACCGGCTCGCGGCGATCACTCTCGACTAGGTGCAGTACTATTGGTCAAAATCTGATGCTTGGTACCAGGTGCGAAGGTGGGTTGATGCCGCACACGGCGGTTTCGAGCTCGCGCCGCTGGCGTCGCTCGGCGCCGAAATCGGACAATCTGCGGACAGCGCTGAGAGAGCGGTGTACGCGACAATCTGGTTTACCGCGTGCGTTCGGTTCGGCAGCGCTCAAAATTTCATCTCGACAGTTACCGAGATAACTGATGAGCTGGGTAACGTAATACCATGAAACCGTAGCGGGAGCCCCGCTAGACACATATGGTCATGGAAGCACCTTGCGGGCACGGAACCAAGCGGGCGAGGAACCTTCCGGGGAGGAATTGCTGTCATGCATCGCGGATCGAATAATCGGGCCATTATCGCCGCCGCAGTATTATTAAGTGTTTCTTTAGGTCGTTTAGCTCACGCCCAAACTTCCTCGATTTCGGTTAGTTTTACGGTCAGCCTCCCGCAAATATGCCAACAACTTAGCGGTTTGGTGCCAAAAACGATTTCTGAGAATCCCATCCGTCAATGCCTTCAGTGGGGGGTGTATAAGGGACCGCCAGCTACCTGCACTGGCAACGGCAACACACTCCAGGTACAAGCGGAGATTGTCTACCGGGCGGGGCAACGATGTGGAGTGCTCGGCATTGGCCAAGCGTCGTGCGGATTTGACTCAGATCCTATTAAGCATGCTCTGATTAATCTATCTTCACCAATAACATGGAATTAGAATTATTCCGTTAACGCAGCGCCTACTGTAACCTTTAATTTAGTCGACCCATGCAATGTCACAATCGGCAATATAGATATGAGAGGCTTTATCCAAAGCAAGACGCAAGGAGTTATTAACAACTTGAATAACTCGTTACCGGGTCTGGGTACACGCTCAACTAATTTTCAGCCAAAAGTGGCACAGTTGTGGTCCAAGCTGCTAAATCCGGTCCAAATTTCTCAGAATCCACCTCTCTGGTTATCAATTCATCCCCGGGCGCTTACCGCTGCTGCGCCAAAAGTTATTGGTACCAATTTAGTTTTGGCAATGGGACTTCAAGCAGATCCACAGATTATAGAGTCCCAGACGCCACCTGCACCGGACGTACAGCCGTTACCGCCGCTTACAGTAGGTCCTTAACAGCAGAGACGGCTTCCCGGCTTCTCGCGCTCGTGACTGCGTTGAGTCCTTTATCAAATCACGATGCGCTCGACCTCATCGAGGCTGACCTCATCGCGCCGGCGATCATAGAGCTGCGTCGTGCGCGTGGAAGCGTGGTTCCCCATCGCCGCAGCCTTTTCGGCGTGCCGCCGTTCTTGGACATTATCATACATTGGCATCAGGTCGAGCGCGCGGACGGGCGCGAAGGGTCATGACGAGCAGCTGCCGCCGGGAAGGCTGAGGGCTGCCATGGGTCTGACTCCAGCCATAGCCGCCGGGTACCAAGCGTCAGGTTTTGACCATTATGTGCCGCGAAGCACGACGAGGGCGTCTGCCGCCTTCACGCCCTGACCTTTGGGCAGCACCATGAGCGGATTGATGTCCAGCTCCGCCAAGTGTCCTTCGAGGTGCATGGCGAGGTGCGACACGCGCACCAGGGTCTCCGCGAGCGCGGCGAGGTCCGCCGCCGGCCGTCCGCGAAAGCCCTCGAGCAACCGGGCGCCTTTGACTTGCGTGATCATGGCCTGTGCTTCCGCGCGCGTGATCGGGCAGCGGCGCAGGGCCACGTCGTTGTAGACCTCGACCATCACGCCGCCACTGCCGAACAGCAGCACCGGGCCCAATTGCGGGTCGCAATTGACGCCAATGATGACTTCGACACCGTCTCTTACCATCTCCTGCACCGACACGCCGATGATCCGAGCCTGTGGAGCATAGGCGTTGGCGCCGGCCAGGATCTCGGCGTAGGCGGTTCGCACTTCATCCGTATCACGCAAATTCAGCCGAACGACCCCGGCCTCGGTCTTGTGCAAAATGTCCGGCGAGTCGACCTTGAGCGCCACCGGAAACCCGAGCCGCTCGGCGGCTGCGACGGCGGCCTCTGCCGAATTTGCCCGGTGCTCGCGCGCACTCGCGACACCCCAGGCGGCCAGCAGCTCTTTGCTCTCGGATTCCGAGAGTGTCGGGCGCCCCAAGCGAAGTGCCTGGGCGATGGCCGCATCCTGAGGTGCGGTGCGCAGCGGGGCCGTGGCAAAGCCATCGCTGAGGCGACGCTCGCGCCACGTGTGATACGCGAGACGGCTCTGCAGGCCGCGGGCCAGTTTGTCCGGTGTGTAGAAGATCGGGATCCGGGCGTGTTTGAGCTGTGCCAGGCCGGATTTGGCGTCCCGGCTCCCGGTCCACAGGAACACCACCCCCTTGTCGGTCCGGTCACGCTCTTTGATGACCTGCTGAGCCTGGGCGTCCGCCCCGGCGCTCGCGACGACCAGCGTCCCCATCCGGAGATCATTGATCATGTGCTCCATGATCTGCGGAAAGGACTCGCTGTTGGCAAAGCCGGTCACGTCCGCCGGGTTCGCCGCCCAGCCAAAGCCCTTCAGGATCGCGTTGATGCCGTCGCGCGCGGCCTCGCCCAGCGGCGGCAGATCGAGACCGGCCTCACCGCACATATCGGCGGTGAGCGAGCTGACGCCGCCCGAGTGGGAGACCACCGCAAGACCCGGCACTTGGGGCTTGGGGGTGTGGGCCAGCAGGTGTGACACCTCCAGCAGCTCGTCGTAATCCTGGACCCGGATCACCCCGTATTGGGCAAAGATCGCATCGTAGCGGGTGTCCGCTCCGGTCAGCGCTGCGGTGTGCGAGCGTGCCGCCCTCGCGCCCAGTTCCGAACGCCCGATTTTTATGAGGACGATCGGCTTGCCGCGCTCTGCGGCGATTTTTGCGACTTCGAGAAATTTATCGGCCCGCTTAAACCCTTCGACAAAGCCGGCAATGACCCGAGTATCCGGATCGTCGAGCAGGTAGCGGGCGAAATCGGTAAAGTCGAGATCCGCCTCGTTCCCGGTCGAGATGATATAGCTGAAGCCGATGCCGTTCTCCACCGCCCGCACCAGAAACGGCCCGAACGCAGTAGCGCCGCTTTGGCACACGAGGCCGATGGGTCCGGTGAGACCCTCCGCCCCGCGCGAGGAAGCGGTGGCCCAGATGTCACGCGTGACATTGGCAAGCCCCAAGCAGTTGGGACCGCTGATCCGCATCCCCGAGGTGCGGGCAAATTCACCCAGTTCCCGCTGCAAATCGCGCCGGTCGTCGACGCCGCGCTCGGCAAAGCCGGCCGAGATCACGATCGCCGATCCCGCCCCCTTGCGGTGGCTCTCCTCCAGGACATCGAGCACCTGGTCCCAGGGCACCACGATGCCCACCACATCGGGGGCCTCCGGCAGGCTCGTCACGCTCGGGTAAGCCTTCACCCCCATGATGTCGTCATAACGCGGGTTGACGGCATAAACCCGCACCCGGTCCTTGGCCTTGAGCGCCGCAGCCAGAAACCGGCCGCCATACTGCATCCGCGGCGTCGCGCCCACGATCGCAATCGAGCGTGGGTTGAGCATTTTGTGGATCGACGCCATCTGTGGCTCTGTCCAGAACTCCATGACACCCCTCTAAAAGAACGTGGTCCGCCGGATCGAGGACAAACGCCCCGTAATAGTACGGATGATCGTTAGCGACAGCAGCAAGCCAGGACTTCGGCCCAACTATCAAGATGGTGGCGAGTTTTGTCAGCCACGCGACCGCACCTGGCGTACGGTGCGACGCCGGGCCGTATTCCGTGACATAGTAGGTCGCCGCGCTTCTTCGGCCAGAAGGACATAAGCACCCGTTGGGGTGCAACTTGAGCATGTCGCGGTAATGGCCGAGGGCGCCGTCGGCATCCCGATCGATCGAGGAGGCTCGAGACTGCTATGCAAAGGGTGTCGAAGCCGGGGAATTGACGCTCGGACCGCCGCTGCGACCCGCCGCCCGGGTGGCGGCGATGCCGGCCGAGGTTCGCTCCCCGATCATCGCGCGCTCGAACTCCACGAACGATCCGATCATCTGCATCATCATGCGGCCTGCGGCGATCCTCGGACAGTGGGCCGAGCTGATGCGGCTGAAAGCCTCCATCGAGGCAGGCGGCGTCGTTCCGTCCGTCATTCTGCGCAAGCTGGCGGCGGCCGGGGGCGGAAATGACCCTGTCGCAAGCGCTGCGCGCGCTCGGGCGGATCAAACGGACCGTGTCCACTCTGCAATGGCTGTCCGATCCGGTGCTGCGTCAGCGCAGCCACGCTTGGCTCGACAAGGACGCGTCCAGCAACGCGCTGAGGCGTGCCGTGTTCTTCCATCGCCCCATCGCCCCGGGGAAATTCGGGATCGCACCTGCGAAACTCAGAGCTGGCGCGCGAGATCGGCGCTTTGCGGGTTGGCCACCAACCCGGTGACGGCACTTTAGAAACATTGGTCGGAGTGAGAGGATTTGAACCTCCGGCCCCTGCCTCCCGAAAGCAGTGCTCTACCAGGCTGAGCTACACTCCGCCGACCGGCCGCCGTCTATAGCGCCAATACCGCGCCGGTGCAAGGCGGCGACCGCGGTGCGGGGCGTCGCCATTTCGCGTGTGCGTCGGAGTGGCCAAAACCCGAAAAGGGCCCCAGTCCAGTGGTCCGATCGAAACGCTTGGTTCCCCAGCGTTTCGTGAATCGGACCACAAGATCAAAACGTTGGTGGTGCGATTCCGCCAACGGATGGGGACCATCCTTTGCCATCGCACCACTAGCGTCAAAACCTTCGATCGCCGGCAAATGCTGCGGCATCGATCAGCGCCCGCCGCTCCGTCCCGTCGGCAAAGACGGCGAGCGCGTCGATCGCCGCCGCCGCATATCGGCGCGAGCGCTCGAGGGTGTCACCGAGCGCGCCGCGGCCCTCGACCAAACGGACCGCGCGTTCGAGATCGCCCGGCTGCTGGTCCATGGCTTCGACGGTGCGGCGCCAAAAGCCTCGCTCCTCATCGTCACCGCGAGCAAAGGCGAGCAGGATCGGCAATGTGATCTTGCCGTCGCGAAAGTCGTCGCCGATGCTCTTGCCGAGCTCGGCCTGCTGGGCCGAAAAATCGAGCATGTCGTCGACCAGCTGAAACGCGGTGCCGAGATTGCGGCCGAAGCGATCGAGCGCCTGCTCCTCGGCCGGCGAACGCGCGCCCAGCACTGCCCCGATGCGGCAGGCGGCGGCGAACAGCTCGGCTGTCTTGGCCTCGATGACCGCGAGATAGGCAGCCTCGGTCGTGCCGGTGTCGCCAGTCGTCATCAGCTGCATGACCTCGCCTTCGGCGATGATGGCCGAAGCGCGGGACAAGATCTCGAGCACCCGCAGCGAGCCGTCCGCGACCATCAGCTCAAAGGCCCGGCTGAACAGAAAGTCGCCGACCAGCACCGCGGGCTTGTTGCCCCAGACGGCGTTCGCGGTGTCGCGGCCACGCCGCAGGCCGCTCGAATCGACAACGTCATCGTGCAGCAGCGTGGCGGTATGGATGAACTCGACCGCAGCGGCGAGCGCCACGTGCCGCTCCCCGCGATAGCCGCACAGCCGCGCGCAGCCGAGCGTCAGCATCGGCCGCAGCCGCTTGCCGCCACCAGCGACGATATGGCCGGCGAGTTGCGGGATCAGCGCCACCGGGCTGTGCATCCGCTCGACGATCAGCCGGTTGACGCCCGCGAGATCGTTGGCGAGCAGGCGCATCAACGGGTCGAGCGACGGGCCACGGCCCGCGTGCGGCTGTTCGACACCCGCCACCGGCGTCAACCTTTCTCCTGCGTGTTCCGCCACAGCGGACGCTCAGCCGTGCGATCGGTTTGATGCGTCCCAACCCGAATGAGCATAGAATGCCGCGCCGACCGGTCAAGAGCCGCACCATTCCACCCCTTGGGCCTGCCAACGATAGACGCGATGAGGGAGCTGCTGCGCACCAACAACGCCGTACGACTGTCGTGGGTGCAAGCCCTGCTACACGATTCCGGTATCGACAGCGTGGTGCTCGACCACCACACGAGCCTCGTCGAGGGCAGCATCGGCGCGATCCCGCGCCGGCTGATGGTGGCGGAGCGGGATTTCGTGCGCGCCCGCGCTTTGCTCGATGCGTCGGACGAGAGCGTCGGATGAGCTCGATCCCCGCCGCCCGCCCGGAGCTCACCGAGGACCGGCTGCTCGGCGGACGCATCCGCTTGCGCCAGCCGGCCTCCGGTTACCGGGTTGCAATCGACCCGATTTTTCTCGCTGCCTCGATCCCCGCCGAGCCGCATCAGATCGTGCTCGATGTCGGCTGCGGTGCCGGTGCAGCGATGCTGTGCCTGGCCGCACGAGTGCCGCATACTCGTCTCGTCGGCCTCGAGATGCAGCGCGATCTGGTCCGCCTCGCCGGTGACAATACGATCCTCAACGGCCTCGAAGCCCGCGTCTCGGCGATGATCGGCGATCTGCTGCGCCCGCCGCCGCGGCTTTCGCCCGGCGCCTTTGATCATGTGATGGCAAATCCGCCCCACCACGAGTCCGGCCGGGCGGTCGCGTCGGCGCAACCGGGCAGAGCCACGGCAACGATCGAAAGCGAAGCCGATCTCGCTGCCTGGGTGCGCTTTTCGCTCACGATGGTGCGGCCGAAGGGTACCGTGACGTTTATCCACCGCGCCGACCGTATCGATGCCCTGCTCGCCGAGATTGCCGGTCGGGCGGGCGAGGTCGTCGTGTTCCCGTTGTGGCCGGGCGCCGACCAGCCGGCGAACCGGATTCTGGTGCGGGCCCGCAAGCAGGTCGCAGCGCCGGCGCGGCTCGCCGCGGGGCTTGTGCTGCACCGGCCCGATGGTCGGCCGACCGCTGCCGCCGAGAGCGTGCTCAGGGAAGGACGGGGGCTCGATTTGTGACCCGCCGATGGGCTGCCCGCGCCGCGCCCGATCCAGTTGGCGATCCGGGTGACGGATGAAAATCCGCGACTACCTCGATGTCGAGCGGCTGTGGCGGCGCGGGCCGGTGATTGCGGTGCTGCGCTTCGAGGGTGTCATCATGCCGCGGCTGCGGCGCCATGGCATCTCGCTGGCGAGCCACGCGCGGGCGATCGACCGGGCGTTCAGCCTGCGGGGGCTGGTGGCGGTCGCGATCGTTATCAATTCGCCGGGCGGCTCGCCGGTGCAATCGGCGCTGTTGTTTCGCCGGATTCGGCAGCTCGCCGACGAGAAGAAAATCCCGGTCATCGCTTTTGCCGAAGATGTGGCGGCGTCGGGCGGCTATTGGCTGGCACTCGCCGGTGACGAGATCTTTGGCGAGGAGACCTCGCTCGTGGGCTCGATCGGTGTGATCAGCGCCGGCTTCGGCCTCGCCGAGCTGATCGGGCGGCTCGGCGTCGAGCGCCGCCTCTATACCGCCGGCACCCGCAAATCCCTGCTCGATCCGTTCCTGCCCGCCGATCCCGGTGATGTCCAACGCCTCACCGGGTTGCAGGCCGACATCCACCGTGCATTCAAGGAGCATGTCCGGCGGCGCCGCGGAGCCAAGATCGACGCTGCCGACGACAGCCTGTTCGAAGGCGACGTGCTGACCGGGCAGATGGCAGCGCAGCGCGGGCTGATCGACGGGATCGGGGAATTGCGCGCGGTGATGCGTGCCCGCTACGGCGATCGGGTGCGGTTGCGCGCGATTGCCGTCGAACGCCGGCGGCCGCTGTGGAGCCGGCTGTCCTTGACCAGCCGCGAGCCCGCTGCCGCACTCACCGATCTCGTCGAATGGCTCGAAACGCGGCTGATCTGGAGCCGGTTCGGGCTCTGATGCCAAAAGCCACCGATGTCAGCTGCGTCGCATTCTTGACCAGGCTCGTGCCGCACCGGTAAATCTCGGCGATGTTCGAGGTTCCGAAGCTGGTTTTTCTGATCCTGGTGTTTGGCGCGGGGTGGATCGCTTGCCGCTGGCTCAACACAACCGCCCGCGAGCTCCAGCATCGCCGCAGGGCCGCCCCGCGACGAGCGATCCCGGCCGAGGATCTGGTCGCCTGCGGATTGTGCGGCGCTTTTGTCTCGGCACGGGCACCGGGCTGTGACCGGCCCGACTGCCCGCGACCGCGCTGAGGCTGCGGTGGGCGAGGCCGGCGAGAGGCGGCGATGAGCTTTCAGACGATGATCTTCGATCTGCAGCGGTTCTGGGCCGAGCGGGGCTGTGTGATCCTGCAACCCTACGATGTCGAGGTCGGCGCCGGCACCTTTCACCCGGCGACCGCGCTGCGCGCGCTCGGCCCGGCGCCGTGGCGCGCAGCTTATGTCCAGCCGTCACGCCGCCCGACCGATGGCCGCTACGGCGACAATCCCAACCGGCTGCAGCAATATTATCAATTGCAGGTGATCCTGAAGCCGGCGCCGCCTGACAGCCAGGAGCTGTACCTTGCCAGCCTCACGGCGATCGGCATCGACGCTGCCCGGCACGACATCCGATTTGTCGAGGATGATTGGGAGAGCCCGACACTCGGCGCCTGGGGGCTTGGCTGGGAGGTTTGGCTCGACGGGATGGAGGTCAGCCAGTTTACCTACTTCCAGCAGGTCGGCGGGATCGAATGCGACCCGGTTTCGACCGAGCTGACCTATGGGCTCGAGCGGCTGGCGATGTATGTGCAAGGTGTCGAGAGCGTTTTCGAGCTCGATTATAACGGTGTTCCCGGACTGGGCCGGATCACCTACGATGACGTGTTTCGGCGCGCCGAGCGGGAATTCTCCGCCTATAATTTCGAAATCGCCGACACTGCGCGCCTAGTCCATCATTTCGAGGATGCCGAGCGCGAATGCGGCGCTGTGCTCGAACGCGGCCTCGCATTGCCAGCCTACGACCAGTGTCTGAAGGCGAGCCACCTGTTCAACCTGCTCGATGCGCGGGGTGCTATCAGCGTGACCGAGCGCGCCGCTTACATCCTGCGCGTGCGTACGCTCTCCCGCGGCTGCTGCGAAGCCTGGCTTGCGGCGCAGCCGCCTGAGACCTGACGACTGACATGGGCGAATTGCTGCTCGAGCTGTTGTCCGAGGAAATCCCGGCGCGGATGCAGCACCGCGCGGCCGCGGACCTTGCCGCGCTGTTGCGTGACAAGCTCGCCGCGGCCGAGATCCCGGCGGCCGGGTTGCGCTTCTATGTGACGCCGCGCCGGCTCGTCGTGATCGCCGATGGCATCGCGGCAACCCAGCCCGACCATACCGAGGAACGGCGCGGCCCGCGGGTCGGGGCGCCGCAAGCGGCGATCGACGGGTTTCTGCGCTCGGCCGGGCTCGGCGCGCTCGCCGATTGCGAAATCCGCGACACCGGCCGCGGCCAGTTCTATTTCGCGGTGATCCGGCGCTCCGGCCGGCCATCGGCCGAGGTTCTGCCTGAGCTGATCAAGGCGGCGATCACCGAGCTGCCCTGGCCGAAATCGATGCGGTGGCCGGGTGCCGCGCTGCGCTGGGTGCGGCCCCTGACCTCGATGATCTGTCTCTATGAGGGCGAGGTCGTACCATTGGCGCTCGGTGGCGTACCCGTCGGCCGCACGACGCGCGGACACCGCTTTCTGGCGCCGGAGGAGATCAGCGTCGCCGATGCCGCCGATTATCTCGAAAAGCTGCAACAGGCTTATGTGGTCGTCGATCAGGATCAGCGCCGCGAGCTGATCAGCGCCGATCTCAATCGCTGCGTCGCGGAGCTCGGGCTCGCGGTCAAACCCGATCCCGGGCTGCTCGACGAGGTGACAGGGTTGGCCGAATTCCCGGTCGTGCTCGCCGGCAGGATCGACCCAGATTTTGTGCGCCCATTGCCCGACGGCCTGCCGCCCGAAGTGCTGCAGACGGCGATGCGCACGCACCAGAAGTATTTTTCCTGCGTGCACTCCGATGGCCGGCCGGCGCCCTATTTTCTGTTTGTCGCCGGCAATCTCGCCGCGGATGATGGCAAGGCGATCATCGCCGGCAACGAGCGGGTATTGCGCGCGCGGCTCGCCGACGCCCGGTTTTTCTGGGATCAGGATCGCAAGGTGCGGCTCGAAGACCGCGTCGAAGCGCTGAAGGACCGCGTCTACCACGCCAAGCTCGGCAACATGCGAGACCGAGTGGACCGTATCGAAAAGCTTTCCGTTTTTTTGAAATCTTTCGTTCCCGGTGATTGGCCCGTCTCCCTTGCGAGGCGCGCCGCCGTGCTCGCCAAGGCCGATTTGTCGACGGGAATGGTCGGCGAGTTCCCCCAATTGCAAGGCATAATAGGGCGCTACTATGCGTTCGGCGATGGGGAAGACCCTGCGATTGCTAACGCAATCGCCGAGCATTATAGCCCGCTCGGTTCCAACGATTTCTGCCCGCGGGCACCCGCGAGCATAACCGTTGCATTGGCCGATAAGGTCATCGCTCTGGTCGGTTTTTTCGCCATGAAGGAAAAACCTACCGGCTCCAGAGATCCTTTCGCATTACGTCGTGCGGCTTTAGGCGCTATAAGGCTGGTACTGGAAAACAACTTACGGATTCCACTCCGTCCTGTGTTCGAGAAGGCGCGTGAGATTTGGGACCCCATGTTTCCTGATGTGACCTCCGAGGTGTTGGATTTCTTTTGCGAGCGACTCAAGGTGCATTTGCGTGAGCAAGGCGTGCGCCATGATTTAATTGCCGCTGTTTTCGCCCTGGGTGAGGACGATCTTGTCCGCCTGCTGGCACGCGTCGATGCGCTATGCAAATTCCTCGACTCGGAGGACGGAGGCAATCTGCTGATCGCCTATCGCCGCGCTGCCAATATCGTCGCGATCGAAGAGAAAAGGGACGGTGTCCGCTTTGACGGAACGGTAGATTCAACGCTCTTCCAACAAGCAGAAGAGGTCACACTCTTTCATCGTCTCAACGGAATGGGTGTTATCGGTGAAGGTCGCATGGCGAGCAACCGCTTTGATCTGGCGATGCATCGCTTAGCCACGCTTCGGCAGCCGGTCGACGAGTTTTTCGACAAGGTCACGGTGAATACCGACGATCCGGCGCTGCGCGAGAACCGGCTGCGGCTGCTGGCGCGGATTCGCGACACGATGAACCAGGTGGCTGATTTCTCGCTGATCGAGGGATAGGCGGGGCGCGGCCTCGGGACGTGACGGGCACGATCCCACATGTGAAACCGGCGGCCCGTATAGGAACCGGTGACGGCGCGTTCGCGTTGAAGCCGGCAAAGGGTTGCGGCGCGAGCCGCGATTTGCTGTTGCCCGGGAGCGATGGTGCCGCGGCGGCGGCTTCGGAGTAGCTTAAGCGCAGGTGCGATCGGGACTTGAAACGCATGCGCGAATTGCGACCGCGCGGAATCACTGGCTACGCGAGGGTGGGCGGCGGATGACCAAAAAGAAGTGGGTCTATCGGTTTGGCGGTGGCAGCGCCGAGGGTAGCGCTGCGCTGCGCAACCTGCTCGGCGGCAAGGGCGCGGGTCTCGCCGAGATGAGCGATCTGGGGCTGCCGGTGCCGCCCGGCTTTACGATCACGACCGAGGTCTGCACCTGGTTTTACGCGAACGGCAAGACCTATCCGCCCGGTCTCGAAAGAGAGGTCGCGGGCGGTCTCGCGGCGATCGAGAAGGCGCTCGGCGTTCGCTTTGGCGATGCCGACAACCCACTTCTGGTGTCGGTCCGCTCCGGTGCCCGCGCATCGATGCCGGGCATGATGGATACGGTGCTAAATCTCGGGCTCAATGATCGCGCGGTCGAGGGGCTCGCCAAAACCAGCGGTGACGAGCGCTTTGCCTATGACAGCTATCGCCGCTTTATCCAGATGTATGGCCAGGTCGTGCTCGGGATCGAGCACCATCGTTTCGAGAGCCTCCTCGATGATCACAAGCGCGATATCGACCAGACGCTCGACACCGAGCTCGACGCCGAGGATTGGAAGGTCATCGTCGACGCCTTCAAGGATGTCGTCGCCCAGGATACCGGCGAGCCATTCCCGCAGGATCCGCAGGACCAGCTGTGGGG
>JBOHME010000099.1:0-14635 GCA_050729795.1 Allostellaceae bacterium
GGGTTCTTTCCGCAGCAGGATACCGGCTTCATTTTCGGCGAGGTCGATGCCCGCGAGGATTCGTCGTTTAAGAACACAGCGGCGCTGGCCCACCGCATCGCCGATATCGTGAAAAAGGATCCCGGTGTCTCCGGGATCATCTGGTTCGCCGGCGCCTATTCCTACAATCCGACCGAAAATACTGCGCGCATGTACATTCAGCTAAAGCCGCACGACGACCGTGACTTGAGCTCGGACCAGATCATTCAACGTCTGCGCCCCAAGGTCGCTGCAGTTGAGGGGGTCAAGTTCTTCATGCAGTCCGGCCAGGATATTTCGATCGGCGGGCGGCTGAGCCGCACCCAGTATCAATACACTCTGACTGACACCGACCAGGATGAGCTGACCCATTGGGCGCCGATCCTTGAAGCGGCGATGAAAAAGCTGCCGGAATTGCAGGACGTGAACTCCGACCAGCAGGTTGCGGCCCCGCATATCGCGATCGAGATCGACCGCGACGAAGCCTCGCGGCTTGGCATCTCACCGTCCTTGATCGACGCGACCTTGTACGACGCGTTCGGCGAGCGCCAGGTCGCGACGATGTATACCTCGACCAATCAACACAAGGTGATCCTCGAAGTCGATCCGAAATTCCAGGATGATCCGACCGCGCTCTCCAGGATCTACGTGGCGGGGCCCAGCGGCGCCCAGATCCCATTGAGCGCGTTTGCGCATTTCGGCTCGAAGCTCGAAGCCCTGTCGGTCAATCACCAGGGCCAGTTCCCGGCGGTGACCTTGTCGTTCAATCTCGCACCGGGAGCGTCGCTCGGCACGGCGGTCGACAAGATTGCCGCGGCGGCGGCGGCGCTGCGCATCCCGGAGACGATCCAAGGCTCGTTCCAGGGCTCGGCGCAGGCCTTCCAGGCCTCACTGTCGTCGATGCCGCTCCTGGTCGCCGCCGCGATCCTCGTTGTCTACATCGTTCTCGGTGTGCTCTACGAAAGCTATATTCACCCGATCACGATCCTCTCGGCGCTGCCCTCAGCCGGCGTCGGCGCTTTGCTGGCGCTGATGCTGCTGCATTACGATCTGACCGTGATCGCGATGATCGGCGTTATCCTGCTGATCGGCATCGTCAAGAAAAACGCGATCATGATGATCGACTTTGCGTTGCAGGCGCAGCGGCTCGAAGGCAAAAGCCCGCGCGAAGCAATTCATCAGGCTTGCCTGTTGCGCTTCCGTCCGATCATGATGACGACGTTTGCAGCATTGTTCGGGGGTATGCCGATCGCGCTCGGCCATGGCGCCGGCTCCGAGCTGCGCCGGCCGCTCGGCATCGCGATCGTCGGCGGGCTCGCGGTGTCGCAATGGTTGACGCTGTACACGACCCCGGTCGTCTATCTCTATCTTGAGCGCTTCGCCGCCTGGATCGGTCGTCCTTATCGCCCATCGCGCGTCGCGGACGCGTTGGCGGGCGAGCCGCGGCCCGCGCTCGTCGAGGAGCGCCAGAGCGCGGAGTGACGAGATGACCCGTTCATCACTGGCGGCGCGCGCCCAGGGGGCGGGGCCCGACCGCAATTTTGGATTTCTGGTGCACGACGTCTCGCGTCTGCTCAAGCGGCGTTTCGAGCGGCAGGCGCGACAGATCGGGTTGCCGATCACCCGGCGCCAGGCCGCGGTTGTGCTGTACATCGCCCGCAACGAAGGAGTGAGCCAGGCCGAGGTCGCGGTCTGGCTCGATATCGAGCCGATCGCGCTGGTCCGCATGCTCGACAAGCTGCACGAGGAAGGGCTCGTCGAGCGGCGGGCGCATCCGACCGACCGGCGGGTGCGGACCTTGTGGCTGACCCCGGGAGCCGAGCCGGTGGTCGAGCGTATTCTCGACATCAACCAGGCGATCCGCGAGGAGGCATTTGCCGGCCTCGCCCCGGGCACCCGCGACGCGATGATCGCGGCGCTGGGCAGCATCAAGGATAATCTTGCGCTTAACGAGGAGCGGGCGAACGAGATCGCCGCGGATCCGGTCACCGCCGAACGATCGCTCGCTTAGCGTTTGCCGCGGCGGCGCCGGTCGGGCTCGGCAGGTTCGCCACCAGGCGGCGGCGAAACTCCGCGGCCGGTGCTCGCCGTCATTCCATTCGCGGCTTGCCGATTTTCACCGCGCCGATTTTCACCGCGCCGATTTTCACCGCGCCGATTTTTATCGGGCCGATTTTTATCCGTCCGGCCAAGATCAGCAGCTGGGCTTGCCGAGCGCTTCGATGGCGACGAGCTTGGCGCGGATCGAATAGTCGCCGTAATCGATCACCATGTCGGTCGAAACGCCGTTATCGAGGAGGCGCATCCCGAGCTCGTAATCCGGCTCCTCGGCGGCCGGATCGACCGGAAAGAACGCCAGCCGGACATTCCATCCGGGCTGCTCCAAGAGCGGGCTCAGCCGTGCCGCAGCCGGATCGGCGTGGACCTTTCTGCTGATCACCGCGGAGACCTCGACGGCATTCTCATCGGCGGCGCCATCGAACACCTGGCGCGACAGGAACGTCTTGCCCGCGCTCGCCTCGTCGATCAACAGGATCGTGTGGGCGCTCGGAAACAGCACACCCGGCGCCAGCTTCAGCGTGTGCTCATGCGGCAAGGTGAACCTGGCAACCCCGCCCTTGCCCGGCCCATCGAGCTCGGCACTCCCACGGATCTGCTGATCGAGCGCGCCATTGCGGGTCTGGCGCTGATTGAACTGGTAGTGCAGCCCGTCCTTCGATTCCCACGTGACAAAGCTCGACGTGATATCGACATCGCGGTTTTCGGCGTAGCGCATCTGCAGCCGATAGCGCTGCTCGATGGTCCAACCGTCACAGGTCTCGCCCCATTCGTAATCCATCGTGCCGTTCGCATCGACGACGCCCGAATCGCTGCGGGCCGACCCGAGCGTCATCATGTAGAGCGCGCGATGCGGGGCAATTTCGGCGCCGTGCGCGAGCGGCGGCAGCAGGCCGGCGAGCCCGGCCGCGACCACGAGAACCCCGATGTGTCGCGCGATCACCGGTAAAAGAACTCCCGGCCCGCCGTTGTCGAGCCTCAAGGTGCGTAGCGGCCGATGCCAGAGCATCACCTGTTGGCCGCACGAGACGCTGGCCGCACGAGACGTAGGCCGCTTGGGGCAGGTCAGGGTCGCTGCCCCTTTTCCAGCGGCAACGCCAAGCGCAGATGGAGTTCCACCAGCCGCTCGGGCGGGACGCTGGCCGGTGCTTGCATCAACAGATCCTGTGCCTGCTGATTGAGTGGAAACGCGACAATCTCGCGGATATTGGGTGTATCGGCCAGCAGCATGACGATGCGATCGATGCCGGGAGCCGAGCCGCCATGCGGTGGCGCGCCGTATTTGAAAGCGTTGAGCATTCCGCCGAAACGGGCCTCGACCTCGGCTGCGGAATAGCCGGCGATAGCAAACGCCTTGTACATGATGTCCGGGCGGTGGTTGCGGATCGCCCCGGAGGAGAGCTCGACCCCGTTGCACACGATATCATATTGATAGGCGATGATTTGGAGCGGATCCTGCTGTTCGAGCGCAACAAGCCCGCCCTGCGGCATCGAAAACGGGTTGTGGCTGAACCCGATCTTGCCGGTCTCCTCGTCGATCTCGTACATCGGGAAATCGACGATCCAGCAGAATTCGAAGAGCCCTTCGCGGGTCAGGCCGAGCTCGCGGCCGACCCGCAGCCGCGCGGCGCTGGCGAAGGCCAGAAACTGCCGCGGCACGCCACAGACGAAGAACACCGCGTCGCCGTCGGCGAGGCCGAGCTCGGCACGAATCGCCGCGGTCGCCTGCTCTCCGAGATTGCGCGCGACGGGGCCGGCGCCCTCGCCATTGCGGAAAAAGATATAGGCGAGCCCCGGCTGCCCCTCGGCCTGAGCCCAGGAATTCATCTGGTCGCAAAATGCGCGGCTGCCGCCGCCCGGCGCCGGGATCGCCCAGACGCGAATCTCGGCATCGGCTTCGATCATGCCGGCGAAGACCTTGAAACCCGAGCCGCGAAAATAAGCGGTCACATCGCCCATCGCGATCGGGTTGCGCAAATCCGGCTTGTCGGTGCCATAGCGCTCGATCGCATCGCGGTACGCCAGCCGCGGAAAGGGCGGCGGCGTTATCTTGCGGCCGTTGCCGAATTCCTCGAACACCCCGTGCAGGACCGGCTCCAACGCGGCGAAGACATCGTCCTGGGTGACAAACGACATCTCGAAATCGAGCTGATAGAACTCGCCCGGCGAACGGTCGGCGCGCCCCGCCTCGTCACGAAAGCAGGGGGCGATCTGGAAATAGCGGTCGAAGCCGGCGACCATTAAGAGCTGCTTGAACTGCTGCGGCGCCTGCGGCAGCGCATAGAACTGGCCGGGATGAAGCCGGCTCGGCACCAGATAGTCGCGCGCCCCCTCGGGCGAACTCGCAGTCAGGATCGGCGTCTGAAACTCGGCGAAGCCCTGCGCGATCATGCGCTGCCGGATCGAGGCGATAACCCGCGAGCGCAGCATGATGTTGGCGTGCATGCCGTCGCGCCGCAGATCGAGAAAGCGATAGGCGAGGCGCATCTCCTCCGGGTATTCGGCTTCGGCGTTGACCGGGAACGGCAGCGGCAGCGCCTCCGACTGGATTTCGAGCGCGTCGATCGTCAGCTCGACCTCGCCGGTGTCGAGCCTGGGGTTGACCGTATCCTCCGAACGCGCCTTGACGGTGCCGGTCACGGTCGCCACGCTTTCGAGGCGCAACCGGTCGGCCGCGACGAAGAGCGGCGAGGACGCATCGATCACGCATTGGGTGACGCCGTAATGGTCGCGCAGATCGATAAACAGCAGGTGGCCGTGGTCGCGCTTGCGATGGACCCAGCCGGACAGCCGGGCGGGCCGCCCGGCATCGGCGATGCGCAATGCGCCGCAGGTATGGGTTCGGTAGGCGTGCATCGGCAGCAGATCCGGCGCGGCGTTGCGGGCGGGCTACACGGCACAGAACCGCGACGCTTGTCAAGCCGGCCCGGCCCGGAGCCGGCGTGCCGACGGGTGCGATTTGCCTCCCCACAGCGGAGCGGATATGGTAGCCGCTGTTGCGGGCAGCGCCGGTCGGGGCTTGTGTGAGCGACATCTTCCGCGAGATCGACGAGGAGCTTCGTCGCGACAATCTGCTGAAGCTGTGGGCGCGCTACGGCCGCTATATCATCGCGCTCGCCGTGATCCTGCTGCTGATCGCGGGTAGCTTTGTGGCGTGGCGCGATCATCAGCACACCGAGCGCCTGGCGCAGTCCGCCCGCTATGCCGGGGCGGTGGCGCTGGCGCAGTCTGGCAAGACCGCGGACGCGGCCATCGTGTTCGCCTCGGTGGCCAAGGAAGGCGGCGGCTATGCGGTGCTGGCGGCGTTCCAGGACGCGGCGCTGTCCGCCAGATCGGGCAATCGCAAGGCTGCGGTTACCGCCTATGACCGGATTGCCGCAGCCTCGGGTGCCGAGCCGGCATTTCGCGATCTGGCCGTGCTCGATGCGGTGATGGCGGGCGGCACCGATGCCAATCCGAAAGCGGCGATCCTTCGCCTCGAACCGCTGACCGCATCGGGCAACCCGTGGCGCCCGACGGCGCTCGCGCTGACTGCGGCGGCGCAGCTGCGGCTCGGCGACAAGAAGGCGGCGCTCGAATTGTACAAGAACCTCGCCGACGATCCGGCGACCCCGCGGGGTTTGCGCGCCCGAGCCGCCGAGATGATCGCAGCGCTGGCTCCATAGTCGAGGTCCAACTCCCGCGATGTTCCGACCGGCCGTCGTCGCGCCGCTGTGCGTGGCCTTGATGCTTTCCGGATGCAGCTGGTTCGGCACCAAGAAGGAGCCGCTGCCCGGCGAGCGGATTTCGGTGCTCAGCCTCGATCGCCAGCTCGAACCCGACCCGCAGCTCGCCAAGATTCCGATCAGCCTGCCTCGGCCGGTCGTCAACCCCGACTGGCCGGAGCCTGGCGGCTTTCCCAATCACGCGATGCAGCACCTGGCTTTGCCCTATCATCTGACGCAGGTCTGGAAGACGAGTGTCGGCGAAGGGTCTTCGCGCTATACCCAGGTGCTGGCCCAGCCGGTGGTCGCCGACGGGCGCGTCTTCGCGATGGACGGTGGCGTCCAGGTCGGCGCCTATGACCCGGCGACCGGCAACCGGATCTGGCAGGTCGATCTCAAGCCAAAACCCGATTACGGCAATTCCTTTGGCGGCGGCGTCGCCTTCTGGAAGGGCCGGCTCTTTGTCTCCACCGGCTATGCGCAGGTGTTTGCGCTCAATCCGGCCAATGGCAAGGTGATCTGGAAAACCAATGTCGGAACTCCGGTGCAGAGCGGGCCGACGGTGGCCGGTGGCCGCGTGTTTGTCGTCACTGTCGAGAACGAGCTGGTGGCGCTCGCCGCGGCCGACGGTCGGCGGCTGTGGAGCCACAACGGCATCCCGGAAACGGCGGGTCTGCTCGGCAGCGCCAGTCCGGCCGTCGCGGGAGAAGTGGTTGTGGTCGGCTATTCCTCGGGTGAGATTTACGCGCTGACCGTTGAGAACGGCCGGGTGCTGTGGTCCGACGATCTGGCGACCTCGCGCAGCTCCGACGCGGTCTCGGCTTTGGCCGATATCCGCGGCCGTCCGGTCATCGACCGTGGCCGGGTGTTTGCTATCAGTCACAGCGGCCGCATGGTGGCGATCGATCTGCGCAGCGGCGAGCGCGCCTGGCAGCAGGATATCGGCTCGGTTCACGGTCCCTGGGTGGCCGGCGACTACGTCTATGTGCTGACCAACGACAATGAGCTCGTCTGCCTGACGCGCGACGACGGCAAGGTGCGCTGGATACGCCAGCTGCCGAGCTACGAAAACCAGAAGAAAAAGGAAGATCCGATTGAATGGGCCGGCCCGGTGCTGGGCAGCGACCGTCTGATCGTGGTGTCCTCGGATGGCTCGGCGCTGTCGGTCTCCCCCTACACCGGCAGACCGCTCGGCCGCGAAGAGATGCCGGCCGGCGCCTTTGTCGATCCGATCATCGCCAACAACACGCTCTATATCCTGACCGACAACGCCGAGCTCTCAGCGTATCGCTGACCGGCAGAAACGAGGCCGGCTGCGATGAGCCTTTCGGTTGCCATTCTGGGGCGTCCCAATGTCGGCAAATCGACGCTGTTCAACCGGCTGGTCGGCAGCCGCGCGGCCCTTGTCGACGACACGCCAGGGCTGACCCGCGACCGCCGCCAGGGGGCGGCCCGTATCGCCGACCTCGAATTTCGCGCGATCGACACCGCAGGGCTCGAGGAGTCGGCGCCTGCCTCGCTCGCCGGGCGGATGCAGGCGCAGACTGCGCGGGCGCTCGCCGAGGCCGATGTGGCGCTCCTCGTCATCGACGCCCGCGCCGGTGTGACCGAGGCCGATCGCCATTTTGCCGACTGGCTGCGCCGGAGCGGCAAGGCGGTCGTGCTCGTCGCCAACAAGACCGAAGGCCGCACGATGCCGGCCGGGGTTGGCGAGGCTTACCGGTTGGGTCTCGGTGACCCGGTGGCAATCTCGGCCGAGCATGGCGAAGGACTGGCCGAGCTCTATGAGCGGCTGGCCCCGTTTGCGCCGGTGCCGTCGTCGCGGGAGGGGCAGGAGGCACCCCCGAAGCCGCTGCTGCTGGCGATCGTCGGCCGTCCGAATGTCGGCAAATCCACCCTCGTCAATCGGCTGATCGGCGAGGAACGGTTGCTGACCGGTCCGGAGGCCGGGATCACGCGTGACGCGATCGCTGTCGACTGGGCCTGGCGGGGCCGGCCGATCCGCTTGTTCGACACCGCCGGCATGCGCCGCCGGCCGCATATCGAGGGCCGCATCGAGCGGCTCTCGGTGGCCGATACGCTGCGCGCGATCCGCTTTGCCGAGACGGTCGTGCTGGTGGTCGATGCGCTGCAACCGCTGGAGCGGCAGGATCTGACGATCGGCCGGCTGGTCGCCGAGGAAGGACGGGCACTGGTGCTGGCGGCGACAAAATGGGACCTGGTCAGCGACCCGAAAAGCACCTTGACGAAATTACACGACCGGTTGTCGGTATCACTGCCGCAGCTGCACGGCGTGGCCGTCGTCGCGGTCTCGGGATTGGTCGGGAGCGGGCTCGATCAGCTGATGGAGGCGGTCGCCGCGGCCGATGGTGTGTGGAACCGGAGGGTTCCGACCGCCGAACTCAATCGCTGGCTCACGGCGATCCAGGAGCACCATTCGCCACCGCTCATCGCCGGCCGCCGGCTGCGGCTGCGCTATCTGACCCAGGTCAACACCCGGCCGCCGAGCTTTATGCTCTCCGCGTCGCGTCCGGACGCGTTGCCCGACGCCTACCGGCGGTATCTGGTCAATGGGCTGCGCGAGGCGTTTGGCCTGCCCGGCACGCCGATCCGGCTGATGCTGCGCCACGGCAAAAATCCTTACGGCCCGCACTGAGGAGGCGTCCACGACGGGGTGAATGGCGGTTCTCAAGTTGCCTCACCCGCTGCCGCAATACGATTTTCGCCCGCAGACGAGGCCGGTTTCCGGCCGCTTTCGCGTTTCGGTTGCCCGGCCGCCGGCGATGCGATAATCCTTTATCGTTCGTGTCGTGGCCGAGATCGGATACGGGAGCGTCAAACTGGCGTCCATTTGCCGAGGCGCGCCGGTCATCGGCCTCCGCCTGAACGGCCGCGGCACACGATCGGCTGATTTTCGGGGGGCGAGCGCAATGTTGAGGACAATCGCAGTCTGTTCGGTTCTGCTGCTTTCCGCGGCGGGGCCGGCGCTGGCCCAGACGCCTGCGCATCATGCGGCGAATGGGGTGTTGCGCAATCATCAGACCCCGTCCACCGCGTCCAGCAGCCTCGCCTCCGATCAGTTCTCTACCGAGGCGGCAGCCAAAGGGCATTGTCCCGGTGACACGGTCGTCTGGGCCAATCTCAGCGGCTCGAAGGCTTATCACCTGAGCGGCAACAAATATTTCGGCAAGACCAAGCATGGCGCCTATATGTGTGAAAAAGAAGCCGACCAGGCGGGCTTTCACGCCGCCGGCCACCGCGCCAGCAAAAGCACGGCATCCAAATCGACCAAGCGGGGAGGCTAGGATGAGCCTGTTCGATTCGATCGGCTCGCTGCTCGGCAAGGACGATGCAGCGGCGACGAGCGTGCCGGAAGCCCTGGTTGCGGCCCTCGGCAGCCATGAAGGCGGTCTCGGCGGGCTGATCGAGAAATTCCAGGGGGCGGGTCTCGGCGACGTGGTGGCGTCCTGGGTCGGGAGCGGTCAGAACCAGCCGGTGGACCCCGACGCGCTGCACGGCATCCTCGGCAATGATCTGGTGCAGCAGATCGTTGCGAAGACTGGCTTGCCGATCGAACAGTTGCTGCCGCAGATCGCGCAGCATCTGCCGCAGCTGGTCGATCACGTGACCGCCGACGGCGAGGTGCCGACGAGCGGCAGCAGCCTGCTCGACGCCGGCCTTTCATTTCTGAAGAACCGGGCGAGCTAGGCAGCCGCGTCAGCGGCCCGGGCGGCAACGGTGATCAGCTCGCCATTGCGGGTACATTCAGGCAGGGCGAGCTCGAGGAATGCGTCGGTGACACTCGCGGGCGGCGGCAGCCGGTCCGGATCCTCGCCCGGAAACGCGCGCCCGCGCAGCCGGGTGCGCACCGTGCCGGGGTCGATCAGGTTGGCCCGCGCCGCTGTTCTTGCCAGCTCGGCGGCATAAATCCGCACCAGCATGTCGAGCCCTGCCTTGCTGACCGCGTAGGCGCCCCAATAGGCGAGGGTAGCGTAGGCGGCGCGGCTGGTGACAAAGATCGCCCGCCCGGCCGGTGCCGCGCGCAGCAGCGGGTCCATTGCCCGGATCAGGCGCCAGTTCGCGGTCAGGTTGAGGTCGATGACTTCGCTCCAGACCGTCGGCGGGAGATGGCCCAGAGGCGTAAAGAAGCCGAGCTCACCGGCATTGCCGACCAGGATGTCGAGCCGGCCATAGCGCTGGGCGAGCGCCGCCGCCAGCTCGTCGATCTTGGCGAAATCGCGCAGATCGAGCGGAACCAGCGTGGCTCTGCCGCCGGCTGCGCGGATCGCGTCATCGAGCTCTTCGAGACCGCCGACCGTGCGGGCCGCGAGCACGACATGAGCGCCCTCGGCTGCGTACCGCAGCGCCACCGCCGCCCCGATCCCGCGCGAGGCGCCGGTAATCAGCGCCACCTTGCGGTCGAGCCGTGGTATCTCGGGGCTGCCGGTCGCCTGCACCGCCATCGCCTCAGCCCGCCATCGCCTCAGCCTGCCATCGCCTCAGTCCGCCATCGCCTCAGGCGGTCTCGGCGAGCAGCGACAGCTGCACAGAAACCTTGCCGGCGTCTGCATCGACCAGTGGGATCGGGTAATCGCCGGTAAAGCAGGCGTCGCAGAAGCGCGGCGCCTGTGGGTCGCGCCGGGGCTCGCCCATCGCCCGATAGAGGCCCTCTATCGACAAAAAGGCGAGGCTGTCCACGCCGATAAAGGTGGCCATCGCCGCCACGTCGTAGCGCGCCGCGAGCAGCTGGTCGCGCTCGGGTGTCGCGATCCCGTAATAGCAGGGATGGCTGGTCGGCGGGCTCGAAATCCGCATATGCACGGCGCGGGCCCCGGCGCGTCGGACCATCTCGACGATCTTGATCGAGGTGGTGCCGCGGATGATCGAATCATCGACCAGGATGACCCGCTTGCCCTGAAGATTGGCGCGGCTGGCATTGTGCTTCAGCCGGACCCCGAGATGGCGGATCTGGTCCGTCGGCTCGATAAAGGTGCGGCCGACATAGTGATTGCGGATGATCCCGAACTCGAACGGGACGCCCGATTCCTGCGAGTAGCCGAGCGCTGCCGGGACCCCCGAATCGGGCACTGGAACCACGATATCGGCGGCGACCGGACTTTCGCGGGCGAGCTCGACGCCGATGCGCTTGCGCGTCTCGTAGATGCTGGCGCCCTCGACCACGCTGTCGGGGCGGGCGAAATAGATATGCTCGAAGACGCAAAAGCGGCTGTCGCGATGCCCGAACGGCTGCAGGCTGCGCACCCCGCCGGCGCCGATGATAACGATCTCGCCGGCGGCGATGTCGCGCACAAAATCGGCGCCGATGATGTCGAGTGCGCAGGTTTCCGATGCGAGGATCCAGGCGTCGCCGAGGCGGCCGAGCACCAAGGGCCGCACGCCCAGCGGATCGCGCACGCCGATCAGCTCGTCCTGCGACAGCGCGGCGAGCGAATAGGCGCCCTGGACCTGGCGCAGCGCGTCGCTCAGCCGCTCGACCACGGTCTCCTTGAGGCTGGTCGCGATCAAGTGGACGATGACCTCGGTATCGCTTGTCGATTGGAACAGGCTGCCGCGCTGCACGAGGCGCCGGCGCAGCTGATAGGAATTGGTCAGGTTGCCATTGTGGCAGATCGCCAGCCCGCCGAATGCGAAATCGGCGAACAGCGGCTGCACGTTGCGCAGCGCCACCTCGCCCGTCGTCGCATAGCGCACATGGCCGATTGCGGCACCGCCATGGAGGCGCCCGATCACGTCCTTCGAGCTGAAATTGTCGCTGACCTGCCCCATGCCGCGATGCGCGCTGAACTGCTCGCCGTCATAGGCGACGATCCCGGCCGCCTCCTGCCCGCGATGCTGCAGCGCGTGCAGGCCGAGGGCGACGAGGGCTGCTGCTTCGGGATGGCCGTAAACCCCAAACACACCGCATTCCTCATGCGGGTGATCGGCGTCCGGCAGATCGGCCTCGGGGCAAAAGGCGGAGCGGGTCGGCGGCACGGGCGATCCTCGTCTCGGCACTCTGAAAATGGTGTCGCGGCCGGTCAAAAGCGAGAGGGGCCGCATCGGCGAAGGGGGCTACTGCGTATTGTTGTCGATCAGCCGGTCGAGATTGTGCTGCTCGGCGGGCTTGTAGGCTGGACCGACGGCTTGCGCGGGCTGGGGCGGGGCCGGCGCTGCAGCCGGGCTCGACAGCGCGCCGATCGCCTGTTGCGCCGCCTTGGTCCGGCTCAGCGCCTGCTGGCCATCATCGACCGCCGACGCGGTCTTGAGCCGCAGCGTGTCGGGCAGCAGGCCGCGCAGCCAATCGGCACCTTGAGCGAGCAGCGGCTCGCTTTTCGCCTGCTGCAGCCAGTCGGGACGATCGGTCTGCGGCAGACTGATGTCGATCACCAGATAGGCGAGCGAAACCAAAACGAGACCCCGCGCGACACCAAAGATCAGGCCCAAGCTCCGGTCGATCGGCGACAGCGCGCTCGTACTGACAAAGCCGGCAACATAACCGGTGAGGATCGTCAGAACGACGAGCGCGACGAGAAACAGCCCGGCTCCGGCGATGAGATCGGCGAGCAGCGGTGTCGTGATGTAGCGCCGCAGCAAGGCATCGGCGGCGGCAAAACCGTAAAGCGTGATCAGCGCCGCGCCGAACCAGGCGACGATCGACAGCGCCTCGCGCATGAAGCCGCGAGCAAAGGCGAACACCGCCGATAGAGCGATCACCACCAGAACCGCGAGATCGACCGCGTTCACGAGACCGCCTCGACCCGAGGGTCCATCCGCGGCACGCGTCGTCCTTGTTGCCGTGGGGCGAGCCGCGCGACCAACTCGCTCAAATGGCCGATGACGATCGTCGCCGGTCCAGAGCTCGCCGCCTCGCCCCGCCTGCCCCCATGATCGGGGACCCAGGCTTGGCCAAAGCCGAGCTTGTGCGCCTCCTTGAGCCGGGCTTCACGGTGGCCGACGGGGCGGACCTCGCCCGACAGCGCGATCTCGCCAAAGACCACGGTCCCGGCCGGAACCGGCATTTCGCTCAGTGCCGACACCAACGCCGCCGCGACCGCCAGATCGGCCGCCGGCTCGGCGATGCGCAACCCGCCGGCGATGTTGAGGTAGATGTCGTGGGCGCCGATCGACAGCCCGCAGCGCGCTTCGAGCACGGCGGTGATCATCGCGAGGCGCGTGCCATCCCAGCCGACCACGGCACGCCGCGGCGTCCCAAGCGGCGCCGGCGCGACCAGGGCCTGCACCTCGACCAGCACCGGGCGGGTGCCCTCGATCCCGGCGAACACCGCGGTGCCGCTGACCGGCTCCGCCAAAGCCGCCGCACCGGGCTCGCCTCCCACGGCATCGGCTGCTTCGGGCCCGGCCGTCTGACGCGCGCCGAGAAACAGCGCCGAGGGGTTTGGCACCTCGACCAGCCCGCGCTCGGACATCTCGAACACCCCGATCTCGTCGGTGGCGCCAAAGCGGTTCTTGACCGCACGCAGAATGCGAAAGCGATGGCCGCGCTCGCCTTCGAAGTAGAGCACGGTGTCGACCATGTGCTCGAGGACCCGTGGCCCGGCGATGACCCCTTCCTTGGTCACATGCCCGACCAGGATAAGCACAAAGCCGCGCGCCTTGGCGACCCGGATCAATTCCTGCGCCGCGCCGCGCACCTGGCTGACCGTGCCGGGCGCGCTGTCGAGGCTGTCGAGATACATCGTTTGAATCGAATCGATCACCACGAGATCGGGTGCGTCGGCACGATCGAGCGCGGCCAGGATGTCGCGCAGATTGCTGGCCGCGGCGAGCTCGACCGGGCTCGACGCGACACCGAGCCGCAGCGCGCGCAGCCGGACCTGGTCGATCGCCTCCTCGCCGGTGATGTAGGCAGCCCGCGCCGGTGTGGCGCCGCCGGCCGAAGCGATCGCCGCGGCCGCTTGCAGCAGCAGTGTCGATTTGCCGATCCCCGGATCGCCGCCGACCAGGATCGCCGAGCCCGATACGAACCCGCCGCCGCACACCCGGTCGAGCTCGGCGATGCCGCTCTGGCGCCGCGGCGGCAGCAGGCTCGGTCCGGTCAGTCCGACAAAGCCGAGCGCCCGGCCGCCCCGGCGATCGAGGCTTTTCGGCGGGGCCTCGCGCGGCACTTCCTCGATCAGGCTGTTCCAGGCACCGCAATCCTCGCAGCGCCCGGTCCATTTCGCGTGGACCGCCCCGCATTGCTGACAGGCATATCTGGCCTGGGTCCGCGCCATCGGCTCAATTCTCGCCAATCACGCGGGGCACCCGGCGGGCGGCGCTCATAGGGCGCGCACCTCCATCTCGATCGGGCCCTCCGCCCGGCCGTTGATAAACTGATCGACAAACGGGTTGCCGGAGCAGTCGATCTCGCTCGCCCGCCCGTGCCACACGATGCGGCCTTTGTGCAGCATCGCGATGCGGTCGGCGATCTTGCGCGCGCTGACCATATCGTGGGTGATCGAGATCGCGGTCGCGCCCAATTCGCGCACGCATTTGAGGATCAGATCGTTGATCACGTCGGCCATGATCGGATCGAGCCCGGTGGTCGGCTCGTCGAACACGACAATTTCGGGGTCGGCGGCAATCGCGCGCGCCAGCGCCACACGCTTTTGCATGCCGCCCGAAAGCTCGGCCGGGTGCAGCTCGCCGACCTCCCGGCCCAATCCGACCGCCGCCAGCTTGGCGAGCGCTATGTCTCGTGCCGTATGCCGCTCCACGCCCCGCCCCTGGATCAGCCCGAACGCCACATTCTCCCATACCGGCAGCGAATCGAACAGGGCGCTCCCTTGAAACAGCACGCCGAAACGCTGCAGCAGACGCTCGCGCGCGGAGTGACGCAGCCGCACTGTTTCCAC
>JBOHME010000100.1:0-14445 GCA_050729795.1 Allostellaceae bacterium
ATGCGAGACCGTCGCTCGCGCTCTCGACGCTCCACGCGACCCGGTCGCCCGCCTCGATGGCACCACCCGGAAAGACATAGACCCCGGGCATGAAGCGCGCCGACAAGGGCCGGCGGCCGACCAGCACTTCGAGCCCATCGCCATCGCCGCGCAGCAGGATCAGCGATGCCGCGTCGCGCGGCCGCACCACCGCCGCACGGGCAGGCGGCAAGGTACGATATTCCCGTTCGGATGCATCGTTCATCGGTGCACTATGCGCATTCCAGCGGGTAGCACTCCAGAAAATCCGGTCAGGCAGGGTCGCGGCGGGCGCGCTCGATTGCCGCGATCCAGGTGCCGAGCGCCACGCGCATTTCTGCGAAATCGTAATGCTCGGCGCGTGAATCGGCGATGACCGCGTTGCCGATCGTGACCCCGTCGGATGAAATCGATACGGCGAACGCATTGCCGGTCGCTGAAGACTGCGGCGCTTCGCCCCGCTCGGCTCTTCCGATCCCGGCCAGCAGGCTGCGCGCCGCCTCGAGGTCGCCCTGGATGTCGCCTTGCAGAAAGCTCGCCAGGATTTCTCCTCGCCGGCCGCTGCCACGCACTGCGCGGCCTTCGAGATGACCCGCCGGGTGACGCCGCGCGGTGATCAGCGCGGCGGGTGATCGGGAGACTCGTCGCATCCTTTGTCGCCCGGGTCAGGGCCCGCGCAGCGGGTAGGCGGCGGCGATACGCCCGGCATAATACCACCCCTCGATCGTGAAGCCATGTCCCGAGGGTCCGACGAACCGTCCGTCGCTGCGCCTGCGGCCATGATCAAACGCGGCGAGAACCGCGGCGATGACCGCGGCGTCCGGCATCGCATCGGGGAAGAAGGTCGAGGCCGCGCGCTTGTCGATCCACTCACCGCTCGCCGGATCGCGCACCGCCACGAGCGCGCGATACACGCCGTTCGCATCGGGCGGCTGCACGATCCGCAGCACCCGAGCCCCTGGTGGATCGACCCCGCCTGCACGATGGTGATAGCCGACCGCCTCGCCGCGGCGGTTGATCTCCCCGGTTGCGATATGCGTGAAGTCGATCGGCGGATCGGTCGCCGTCCATTGGCGAGCCGCGGAGAAGCCGCGCGCGCAGAGCCCCGATGGCAGCAGCGACAGCAACATGACGCAGAGGATTGGCAGCCGCGGCAGCAATTTCGCTGGCATCGTTCTCTCCGGGACCCGACCCTGACCGTCGGGCGACGGCTGGTAGGAGTAGGGCGCAACAGGTCGCTCTCAGCCGGATCAGCGTCCGGCAAACACATCCTTTGCTACCAGCGCCGCGGTCATCGCCGCCGGCCAGCCGGCATAGAAGGCGAGATGCGTGATCAACTCACCGAGCTCTTCCCGGGTGAGCCCATTATCGAGGGCGCGGCCGAGATGGCCGACCAGCTGCTTTTCCCGACCGAGCGCCACCAGGGTCGCGACCGTGATCAGGCTGCGGTCGCGCTTTGACAATCCGGGGCGCTCCCAGACATCGCCATAAACGACCTTCTCGGCGAGGTCGATCAGCTTGGGCGCGATCGGGCGGACCTGTTCACGGGCAGGCGAGGGCGGGGTCACCGGCATCTCAAGCTCCTTTGCGGATAACGCGAGGATGGTTCAGAGAGAGGGCCATTCGACATCATTGTCGAGCGGGATCACCGGGCGCGGCAGGCGCGTCCAGGCAAAGCGGTTCAGCATCGGCGAAGTGAGACCCGGCAGATCGACCTCGATGATCCGGGCGGGGCCGAAAAACTCGTCGAAGCCACCGCGGAAATGGCCGCGCGACTTGACCGCGACAGCGCGTGCGGCACCGATGTCGAGCCCCATCATCTCAAAAAAGATCGGATCGGCGCATTGCACCCGGTGCGACACGACAACGACCGTGATGCCGCCGACCTGCAGTGCCGCGCACGGGCCGAGTGCGAGCCGCATGCCGGCATAAATGCCGCGCCGGCCGATGCAATTGCCATCGGTCACAGCCGTGACCGTCGCCGCGATGGTCCAGGGCTCGGAAAAATTTCGTCGTCTCGTCGCGGTTGAGCTGCGCCTCGAACCGGGTTCCGACCCCACGGGCGTGCGCTTCGGCGGCGAGCGGCGGGTCATAGACAATCCCGAGCAATGCTCCCTCGACCCCGGCTTCGCAAAAGGCGCGCAAGAGATAGGTCGTGTTGCCGCGTCCGCCGCCACCCGGGTTGTCGGCGACATCGGCGAAGGCCAGCGCCGGCAGAGAGGGATCACGTCCGGCGGCCAACGCGCGCGCGACGGCCTCGTCGAGCGGTGTCAGATGCGGAGTGAACCGCGCGCGGTTGGCCCAGCCGAGCTCGGCGATCTCGCGCGCCAAGGCTTCGGCCGCATGCCGGTCATGCCGCGCGGTCACGACGACGGCGAGACCGTTATCGGCGGTATCGGCAAAGGCGAACCCGCCCATCACCGAAACATTCAGGATTTCCGCGCTCATCCTGCGCTGGCCCAGCTCGATCATCTCGGCATAAGGGCCGGCTGCCGTCAGCATCGTCACCGTCGGCGGCACTATCGGCAGACGGATAAGGGCACTCTGCGGTCTGAGACCGGCCAGCATCTCGCGGATCGCCGCGGCCGCCTCGGCGCCGCGCTCGCGCATGTCGAGATGCGGGTTGGTACGGTAGCCAATAAACGCGTCGATCGAGCGCACCATGCGCTCCGAAACATTGGCGTGGAGATCGAGCGTCGCGGCGATCGGCACATCCGGTCCGACAATCGCCCGCACGTGTTCGAACAGAAGCCCGTCGGGATCGTCTTCCTCGGTTGTCAGTCCGGCGCCGTGCGCGCAGATATAGACCGCATCGACCGGCAATGCCGCGCGCAGCTGCTGCTCGATCCTCGCCACCAGCTCGGCAAAAAACTCGTGCTCGACCGGCCCATTGGGCTCGGCCATGGCAAGCGCGATGCCGACCGGCGTCCATCCGCCTGAACTGTCCATCGCGGCGACAAAACCCGGCGTTTCGGGCAGCATCGAGGGGGCGGTCGCGCGCGCCTCGACAACAATCGCATCGCCTTCGAGGTAGGTGCGCGCGAGAAAATGCGCCTTGGTCGCCGGCGGGGCGAATTTGTTGCATTCGATCGAAAAGCCGAGGATAGCGACCCGCGGCGGGGTCGAACGGAGCATCGTCGGTGCCTCCCGAAATCCGTCGCCGGTCAGCTCAGGGCCGCCCGCTGATTGGGCGGGCCCGCCGCGGGCAGCCGGCGAACGCGTCCTCAGGACGATGGCGCTACGCCGCCGCCGCCTTGCGGTTGGCCGCCAGACGCGCATCGACTGTGGAGACGGTCTGATCGACGATAGCATTCTTCATGCCGTATTGCGCCGCGATCAGCTGCACCAGCCGGTCGGTCCGCTCGATATTGGGCGCGCCGTTGAAGAGTGCGCGCGCCGCCGAGGATGGCCGCACCAGATCGCGCGCCGCGGCGGCGTATTTGTCGAACGGCACGAGATCGTCTGAGACGGCGCCGAGCTTTTCGCACACCGTGCAGACGAAATTGTACACCTCGCGCGACGCGCCGACATCGGCATGCACTGCGTCGTTGATGTCGATCGCGCGATCGGGCTGCACACAGCGGTAATTTCCGGTCAGCAGCATGGCCCATTTGGCCAGCGGAACAAAGATCGAATCATGGACTCTGAGCTTGACCGGCAATTCGAGCTTGCCGTCGCCCCCATCGTAGCGGGCGGCGTCGATATCAGCCGACATCTGCCGCAGGATCGCCGTGTAGTTGTCAGAGTCAAAGCGCGCCACCTTGAAATTGGTCGGTAAGGTTACCTGGAGCACATTGATCTTTTCGCCGGGCGGCCGGATCGCCTGCGGGTCGGGGCTGCACAGGCTCACCAGCCCCGGCTCGAAATTGTCCCACACGCTCGCATCGGTAAAGCACTCCTTCAGCCGATCGGTGGCGAGGCCGGGAATGCGCTTCAGATAGGGCATCGGCGGCATGTTCATGATCGACATGCACGGCCGCTTTGCTTTTGCCACCGCGTCGAGCAGCTCGCGCACCCCCGGCGAGCGGTATTGCGGCTCCTGCATCGCCAAAGCAACGAGATCGAAATCCGTCGGATTGACGGCGCCAGGGCCGGCGGCGCGCAGGGTGCCCGGCAATTTGCGCGAGTCGAGCTCGATCGGCTCCTTGCGGCCGCGGATTGGCATACGCACCCGGGCGCCGTCCCGGTTGAACGCCTCGACCTCGGCGGGCAGGCACACCATCGTGATGCTGTGACCGCCAAACAATAGCTTGGTGGCCAGCAGCGAGCCATAGGAGGCCCCGAGAATCAGCACATTGTAGGTCGTCATCACTTTTCCTCCCAAGCCCGGCGCGATCGCCGGCGATGTCCACAATTGGCCCCGACCATGCCGAAGCCCGGCGGTGTCGGCAAGCCTCAAGCCTCGGCGGCGAGGATCGCAGCGAGCCCGGCGCGATAATCGGGATAGCGCAGGCTCACCCCGAGGTCGCGCTTGATCAGCCTGTTGCGAACGCGCTTGTTGTCTTCGTAAAAGCTGCGGGCCAGCGGCGACAGACCGGCGTCAGCAAAGGGCACCAACGGAGGCGGGCGTAACCCGATCAGCTCCGCGGCATGCGCCACGACCGCCTCGGGCGGGGCCGGGTCGTCGTCACAGACGTTATAGATCGCCCCAGGCCGCGGCTGCGACATCGAGGCGCACAGCACCCGCGCCAAATCCTCGACATGGATGCGCGAAAACACTTGGCCCGGCTTGTCGACGCGGCGGGCGGTGCCGGCACGCAGCGCGTCGAGTGGGCTGCGGCCGGGACCGTAGATGGCGGCCAACCGAAAGATGTGCAGCGGGACGCCGCGGCGCCGCCACAGATCGAGCCAGCCGGCCTCGGCCGCGGCCCGGCGCCGGCCGCGCTCGCCGTTCGGCCGCAGCGCGGAGCTCTCATCCACCCAGCCGCCTCCGCGGTCGCCATAGACGCTGGTCGTCGAGAGATAGCCGAACCAGACGAGCGCCGGCAGCGCTGCGATGTCCTCGCCCTGACACTCGCGCACCGGATCGCCGGCGGCATCCGGAGGCACCGATACCAGGATATGCGAGACCTCGCTGAGCGTGGCCGCGGCAAGCGGCCGGTCGCGATCGAACAGCCGCATCGGATAGCCTGCCGCCTCCAGCTCCGCCGCCCGTTGCGGGTTGCGGCAGGTCCCGGTCACGATCCAGCCGGAGCCGGCGAGCTGCCGGGCCAGCACCAGCGCGCTATAGCCAAGACCGAAGCAGAAGAGGTGCCGCCGCGGCTCGATTGCCCGGAGACCCGGCTTGGCGTCGGACGCCGGTCGGGCTGAGCTCGGGATCGGAATATCGCCGGACAAGAGCGGGCTCGATCCTCAATCGGGAAGAAGATGGGGTCGAGCGTAGCGGGTTGACCCTTTGGCCGCCAACCCCGCGCATGCTATGGGTCGCGGCGATGGCTACAGCGCCGAGGATCGTTCGGGGGGACCGCCGCTTCCGGCTGCTGCTCGCCCCGCTGGCGCTTCTGGTGCTGCTGCTGGCGCTGCTGGGCGGCCGCGCCTCTGCCGATCCGGCGGCGCTGCCGGGAACGGCGCCGAAAGCATCCGCACCCCGATCTGCCGCCGCTGACGCTGCAACCTATGTGCATTGCATGAAGCTCGCCAAGGACGACCCGCATGCCGCTCAGACCCTTGCTGCGACTTGGCTCGTGCATGGTGGCGCGCATCCGGCCCAGCATTGCGCCGCGGTGGCGCTGATAACGCTTGGCAGATACCAGGAAGGGGCGCGCCGTCTTCAGGTGCTGGCCAAGGCCATGACCACCGCGCCGACGTCGTTGCGCGCCGATGTGCTCGACCAGGCGGCGCAGGCCTGGCTCCTTGCCGGCGACCCGGTGCGGGCCTATGCGGTGGCCGGCCAGGCGCTGCTGCTGCAGCCGAGCGACCCCGATCTCTTGATCGATCATGCCGAGGCTGCCGCATCGGCCGGCTTTCTCGATCGCGCCGTCACCGATCTCGACATGGTGCTGAAGGCGCATCCCGACCGCGTCGATGCGCTGATCTACCGCGCCTCGGCCTATCGCACGCTCGATCGTCTCGACCCGGCGCGCGCCGACATCGACCGGGCCCTTGCGCAAGCGCCGCATTCGGCGGCGGCCTTGCTCGAGCGCGGCAACATCCGCCGCCTCGAAGGTGATGCTGCCGGCGCCCGCAGCGACTGGAAAGAGATCGGCCGGATCGCTCCCGGCAGCCCGGAGGACATGGCGGCACGGGCCAATCTCGAACATCTGGCGCAAGGTTCGGGCGCGGCAGCACCGGCGGTTGCCGGCAGCAAGGCCGTGCCGCGGTGAACGCTGCGCGGTCGCCGGCCGCGCACCCGCGGCGCCGGGAGGTGCTGGCCGGCGGTCTGGCTGCGCTCGCCGCTGCTGCCGGCCCTTCGGCCGAGGCCGCCGAGACCGGGACGTTGCGCCGTCTCGCGGCGGCCAAGGGCCTCCTCTACGGAACCGCGATCTCGGCCAGGCAGATCAACAGCGATCCCGCTTTTGTCGGGCTCGTGCTGGCCCAGGCCGGTCTCGTCGTCCCCGAGAACGATATGAAATGGCGGGACATCAACCTCGGTGCGCCCGGCCATGACGATCACCGCCCCGGCGATACGGTCGCCGGCTTTGCGATAGAGGGCGGTCTCGCGCTGCGTGGCCACAATCTTTTGTGGTATTTCCGCACCCCATCATGGTTCGGTGCGCTGCCGAGCCGGGCGGAGCAGCGCCGCGCTGTCGTCGATCACATTCGCGCGATGGTCGCGCGCTATCGCGGCATCATCCACAGCTGGGATGTCGTCAACGAGCCGATCGAGCCAAAGGATGGGCGGCCGGACGGGCTGCGCAAGGCGGTGTTTCTAGACGCGCTCGGACCCGGATACCTCGACCTCGCCTATCGCACCGCACATGAGGCTGATCCCAAAGCACGCCTCGTCGTCAACGAATACGACATCGTGCTCGATGCAGCCGCGCAGGAGGCCCGCCGCACCGCCTTGCTCGGCTTGTTGCAGCGCATGCGGTCGGCCGGCACCCCGGTTGATGCGGTCGGCATCGAGGCGCATCTGCGCGCGTTGGGCGGCCCGCCCTTTGCACCGGCCCGGCTGCGCCGTTTTCTCGCCGACATCGCCGGTCTCGGATTGACGATCCAGATCACCGAGCTCGATGTCACCGACGAGTTTGCGCCGGCCGATATCGCTACCCGCGACCAGCTCGTCGCCGACACGTATCGGCGATTTCTCGATACCGCACTCGACGAGCCGGCAGTCAAGATGGTCGTCACCTGGGGCCTGTCCGACCGGCATAGCTGGATCGTGCGGCGGGAGACCAATCCGGTCAGGTGGCGCAAGGATGGTCTGCCGTCGCGGCCCTTGCCGTTTGATGCCGAGCTGCGAGCCAAGCCCGCCTTTACCGCGATGGCCGAAGCCTTCACCCATGCGCCGACGCGCAGTCCCGGCTGAGCGCACCCCGCCGGCGCGCGGCGGGCAAAACGACCCGGTGGCTCAGAAGGTTGCACGCAGTCCGACGGTGACGCCGATCGGGGCACCCGGGCTCAGACTGCGCGGTTCCGTGGCACCCGGCGCCTGGGCGGTCGGCACCGAAGCGGTCGGGGAAAATGTTCCGAACGTGTAATAGGTCTCGTTGAAGGCGTTCTCGATCTGCGCGAACAGCTGAAAATTCTTGGTCACCTGGTAGCTCGTATGCAGATCGAGGGCGAAATATCCGGGGGTCTGCGGGGTCAGATTGGCCTCATCGCCAAACAGAAACTGGCCACTGGCATAGATCCCGCTGCCGCCGACCGTCCAGACTGGAGTGACATGGTAGTTGACGCCGAGCTTCAAGAGGTTGGTCGGGATGCCGGGCAGGTGATCGCCGGGCTCGATCTGGATGTTGCCCGCAGCGTCGGCGCCGGGATTGTTTTCGCTCGATTCGGTAAACCCGTTCTGAAAGACCGCATCGATATAGGAGTAGCCGATCCATGCCAGCAAAGGGCCCTTGGTGAAGCGCAGATCGAGATCGAAGCCTTGTCGCAGCGTCGAGCCGACATTGCCGAAAAAGGCGCGTCCCTGGATCGGGCTGCTGAGAAACACGATATCGTCGCTGAGACTGGTGCGATAGAGCGCGACGGTGGAGGATAGGGTCGAGCCATCCATTGGATGGGCTGTGGCTCGAACACCGGCCTCGATCGTATGCGACACGACCTGCTTCAAATCCGGGTCTGCCACAAGAAAATTCGCCAGGCTGCACGGGCTCGCTGCACTCGAGCAGGTCAGCTCGAGCGGGGTCGGCGCCCGGTTCGCCTCGGCATAGCTGGCGTAGAGCGCCAGATCGGGCAGGACCTTCCAGGTCAACCCGCCCGATGGATTGAAGCGATCAAAGGAATGATCGCCGGTCAGCGAGGTGCCGAGCTGATCGGAAAGGTTGATCTGCGCAAAGTTGAACCGGCCCGCGACATTGGCGAACAATGTCGGCGTAATATCATAGGTGTCGGTAAAAAAGGCGCCGTAATAGGCGTTCGAGATGCCGGCCCGCACCGAGCCGATCGAGCCGTCCGGCTGCTCGACGGTGATGCCGGGGCCGGCGAATTCCGAAGTGGCGACAGCCAATCCGCCGATTTGGGTGCTGGCCCCGAACAGCGTTTGCCCGCCATCAAAACTGACCCCGGCAATAAGCTGGTTTGGTCGCCCGAACAGCGCGCGATGGTTGATTATTTGCACCGCGGCGCCGTAGCCGTTGGTGTTGGTCGATTGCTGATCCAGGTCCGAATATGGGCCGTCGCCAAGAAAAGCCGGGATCGGATTGCCGTTTCGATCGATCGCGGGCAGCCCGGGTGCCTCGCACAGCAGTCCCGAACCGTCGTCGCACGGCGAAAAATCCGAAACATCGCCATTGTAGATTTTCTGCAACAGGTAATCGTAATATGCGTTGCCCTGCAGTGAAGTATTGTCCGAGATATTATAGCTGCCGGTCAGATTGACCTGAGCATATTGGTTGGTCACCAGATTGGGGGCGGTGAATACGGCGTCTGGAGCCGCAAACAGCTGCTGGATCGGCGACGTTCCGGGTTGGTTGAGCCGATCGACCGCAGTCGTGACATTGACGTGGACCTCGCCGCGATTGCCTTGCCAGCCGAGATCTCCATAAAAATTCCTAAGCTGAGACGACTGGGTTTGCCGCCAGCCGTTCTCCTGCAAGCCGTTGGCTGCGGCGTAGGCGGCGACATCGCCGCTCTGGACGCCGTATTGCATTTCCCCCTGATATTTGCCGAACGAGCCGCCGCTGAGGTCGATTTCGGTGCCGTGATAGGTGAAGCCGTTCTTCATCTGTACCGAGATCGCTCCGCCCAGCGCATTCAGCCCGAACACCGGGTTGGAGCCGACCACATTCATCCGGTCGATCGCCAAATCCGGGATCAGATCCCAGTTGACCGTGTCGCCAAACGGATCGTTGAAGCGCGCCCCATTCACATAGACCGCGAGACCCTGTTCGGTCCCTTGCAAGGGCGATGCCTGAAAACCGTGATAGAACAGAGTCGGCTGAAACGGGTTGCCGGACACCGAGTCGAGAGTGACGCCCGGAACCAGCTGGTTCATCGCGCGCAGCGCGTCGGCGTTGCCATCGAGCGTGATATCCTGCTGAGTCAGCACGTGGGTTTCCGCGGGCACCTTGCTGCGGTCGACCCCCGATCCGAGCAGCGGCGTCGCCCCGATCACCTCGACGGTCGGCAGCACCGTCAGCGCCGGTGCGCCCATTGCCGCCGGACCCATTGCCGCCGGACCCATTGGTGCCGGCGCCGCCGGACCGGATGCGGGTGGCGCTGATAAAGCCGCGGCCGAAGCGGCCCCGGTCGATGCACCCGAAGCTGCCGGTGCAGCCTGGGCCATCGCCGAGACGGGTGCGGCCGCTGTGGTGGGTGCCCCCGGCGCGACAGGATCGGCTTGTGCGAAGACGGCCGGTGACTGCAGCAACAAAATCGTGAGGACCGATCCGGCAACCCAGATTTTTCCGCGTATTTCGACACCGCCGCGGGGCCTCGTGCCAATCGTCGACTCGGAACTGCCGCGCCGCCGGGCCCGGTTGCGATGGGTCATTGGCTCGATTTCCGAGTCCGTCGATGGGCCGGTGTGACCGCCAAAGCGAGCAACTCGTCAGCGATCGCCCCCTCGGGCGCAGATTACCGCCGGCTGAAGAATGAGAGCTAGAACAAGTTGCAGCCAATCTGTGCGAGCGGGAGATCGGGCCCAGGGGTTCCATCGATCGGATCGCGGACATGCCTGGTCCGGGTTTGTGGGTCTCGCGAACGGGTGGGTCCGCGACCTGGCCATGGTTGTCGTGCACGGGCGCAACGGGTTTCATCGCCGCGCCCGGATCGGCTAGGCTTTGGCGACCGGGTCGGTCGGCATGCATCGCATAGTTTGCCACCGGTACCGGCAGCGAGGAGCAAGGATGAAGCTTTACGGCTATTTCCGCTCATCGGCGGCGTTTCGTGTACGCATCGCGCTTAATCTGAAGGGGCTTGCCTATGAAACGGTGCCGATCCATCTGCGCCGCAACGACCAGGCGAAGCCCGAATATCGCGCGATCGATCCGCAAGGGCTGGTGCCGGCGCTCGACATCGATGGCCGGATCCTGATTCAGTCGCCGGCGATCATCGAATATCTCGACGAAACCCGGCCCGAGCCGCCCTTGTTGCCGTCATCGCCGGAAGGGCGCGCACGGGTCCGCGCGCTCGCCGCGATCGTCGCCTGCGACATCCACCCGATCAACAATTTGCGGGTGCTGCGTTATCTCAGTCATTCGCTCGGCCGTAGCGCCGAGGAGATTGCCACCTGGTACAATCACTGGATCGGCACGGGGTTCGAGGCGTTCGAGGTGCTGCTCGCCCGCGACGCGGCGACCGGTAGCTTTTGCCATGGCGACCAGCCGGGCCTGGCCGATATCGCGCTCGTCCCGCAGGTCGTCAATGCCCAGCGCTACCGCCTCGACATGGCGCCCTATCCGACGATCGCGCGGATCTTCGACAGCTGCATGAAGCTCGCCGCGTTCCGCACGGCGCATCCGGACAGTCAGCCCGACGCCGAACCTTAGCCGGATCGGTCGGAGCCGCGTTTCGGGTAGTGGCTCCTCCCGGTTCCGCCTCGGTCGTTACGCGCCCCCAGGCCATATGCGCGCCCAGGCCAGACGCGCACCCGGGCCATACGCACCCGGGCCATACGCACCCGGGCCATACGCACCCGGCGGGCGAGGCGTCGCGCATCTCGATCCCGCTCCTGCAAAAGGCGCTCGCCCGCGATCGAGTTCTCCGACGCGCCCGGATCAGCCCGGCGGTTGCCAACCGCGGGCGCGCCGTGCTGCCGGCACCGCGAAGCTCTCGGCTACTGCTTGCGCGCGTCGGCAACCATGGTCTTCAGCTCGGCGAGATCAATCGCACCCGGCACCAGATGGTCGCCGACGATAAAGGCCGGCGTGCCGTGAATCTGCAGCGCATCGGCGAGCGTCATGTTGGCCTTCAATTGCTGCCCGATTTCCGGAGCCGCCATGTCGTGCTTCAAGCGGTCGACATCGAGCCCGACCGAGGCCGCCACCTGGTAGACGGTGTCGTCGGTGATATTGCCGTGGGCCGCCATCATCGCCGCGTGAAAGGCGGAATATTTGCCTTGCTGCTGCGCCGCCAGCGCCGCGTGCGCCGCAACCACCGAGGCCGGTCCGAGGATCGGGAATTCCTTGTAGACGAACCGCAGATTGGGATCCTGCTTCAGCAGGGCTTCGAGCGATGGCTGGACCTGCTTGCAGTACGGGCAGCGGTAGTCGAAAAACTCGACGATCGTTGCCGTGCCATGTGGATTGCCACCGACCGGTGTCGCCGGATCGTCGAAGATCGCGTGCCGGTTTTGCGCGACGGCTTGCGTCGCCTTGGTGTCGTTGTCCTGGTTCAGCTTGTCCTCGGCCGCCCGCAGCGCGGCGATCAGCACATCGGGATGGTGCATCAGGTAATCATGGATGATCGCGTCCACGTCCTGGCGTTGGACCGCATTGTCGGCCGCGCGGGCGGCGCCGATCGGCACCGCGGCGACCAGCAGGCAGGCGAACGCCAGAATCATCGATCGCGCGCGAACCGGCATCAGCATCAGCTCCCTTGATATCGGCGGCGGCGGGATGCCGGGCCGGGTTTAATTACTGTCGTCGAGATCCTTGGCCTGCAGACGGATCTGCTGTGCCCGAGCATAGGCCGCGCCGTTTTTCGGCAGCAGGTGCTCGGCGCGGCGGGCCTCTTGCACCGCGTCGTCCTTCCTGTCGGCGGCGAGACCTTCCTCGGCCAGTGACAAGGCCGCCATGCCCATTTGACCGTTGCGGCCATAGGCGGTCGCCAGCATGTGCCAGGCTTCGACATCCTTGTCCTCGGTGCGCAGCGCATCGCTCAAATAGGCGATCGCCAGCTTGTTCTGCGCGGGATTGTGGTTCTCGATATAGACTTGCGCCAGCTCGATCCGCAGCAGCGCGGCATCGGGATCAAGCCGGACTGCATTCTCGTATGGCGCCACCGCGTCGTTGATACGGCCGTTCTCGAACAGCATTTGCCCCTTCAGCTCGCGGAAATACGGGTTGCTCGGATCGTCGCGGATCAGGCCGTCGATCAGCGGGACGGATTTGTCGAGATCGGGGATGCGGTAGAGGGCGATGGCGCGGGCATAGCGGGCCAGCACCGAGTGGTCCTGCGGCGAATATTTGGCGAGGGTGGCCTCCGGCGGTTTGGTGAAGGCGGCGAGCTTGGCCTTGATGCGGGCCAGCATCGCAACAAAGCTTGGCGGATCGGCAACGTTCGAATAGGGCGAGCGCTCGACATGGTCGCGGACATAATCGATCCGCTCCTGGGTCAGCGGGTGGTCGGTCAGGTACGGGTCCTCGCGGGTCCCGCTCAGCATCTCCTCGGATTGCAAGATCTCGAAGAATTGCAGGAGCCCGCGGGCCGATTGATGGGTCGCGTCGAGAAAATTCATCGCCGCATGGTCGGCGGTCGCCTCCTGCGTTACTGAGAACTGCAGAAAGGATCGTTCGCCGACGCCGGCGGCTCCGAGCATCGCTGCACCGCCGCCGCTGCCGCGCGAGGCGACGGTCGCGGCGACACCCGCGGCCATCGCCAGGATTTCCTCGATGCTGGCATCGTGCATCGCCTCTGCGCCCTTGTAGAGATGTCCCCCGGCGATGTGGCCGGTCTCGTGCGCGAGAACACCGATCAACTGGTTTGGCGTCTTCGCCCGCAAAACTAGACCGGAATTTATGAAAATATTCTGACCGCCAGCGACAAACGAGTTGATGCTGTCATCGGCCACCAGATAGACGTGCACAGCATCGGGATCGAGCCCGGCCGCCTTCCAGATCGGAACCATCATCGTGTGGATGTCGGCCTCGATCTCGGCATCCCGCAACAGGCTCACACCATCGGCATAGGCGCGCGCGACCTGGACAAAGGCCACGGCGGTGGCAACGACGAATGTCATCGCTCGAACAACAGCGCGAAGCGGCATCGGCGGCGCCTTCAGCGGTGCGGCGGAGATGGCCGGGGTCGGTCGAGCTCCTGGCTCAGGACTGGATCAGGCGCTGCCACCATCCCTTGCGTGGGCGCGGCGGCTTTTCGGTGACCGTCAGCACCGATTGCTCCGGCTCCAGCTGCGGCTCGGCCACTTCTGGAGGCTCCGGCTCGGGGGGTGTGGCGGCGAGGCGGTGCTCACTCTCCGGCTCGGCAGGCGCGGCGGGTGGCGTTTCAGGCGCCGGGTGGGAGGTTTCCGTCGTCTCGGCCGTTCTCTCGGCCGTCCATTCCAGCGCGGGTCGTTCCGGTGTTGCCTCGACCCCGGTTTCGTCGGGGGCTGCGACCGCTTCATAGACCGCCGCCGCGGGAAGAGTGACCGGCTCTTCCGGTTCGTCCGGCGCACTCGCCGGCTCGCTCGTCTGGCTCGGCGACGTCCCGCCGGCCGGGTCCGGTGCTGCGATCGGCGCATGGCGGGCGGAGTCGGCCCCGCCTTCGCTTTCTGTGAGCCACGGCACGACCACCGGCCCCGTCGTCGGCGCGTGCACCGCGGCCCCGGTCTCGGCAGGATGGGCCTCGTTCGGACCGGGAGAAGCGGTTCCGGTCTCGGCAGGGTCGGCCTCGTCCGGACCGGGAGAAGCCGCGACCTCGACCGTCTCGGAGGCCGGGCGGGGATCATCGAAACTCGGCTCGCCGCCTTCCTCGCGCCGGCTCCGCCGTCGCCCGCCGCGCCGCCCGCGGCGGCGGTGGAGCTTGTCGTCCTCGGAGAGGGTTTCGGCATCACGAGGCTCGCCGCTGGTCGCCGTCGCTGCCGCCGCACCGTTCGGCTGGGCGGTTTCGCTGTCGGGTTCCTCCCGCTCGGCGGTGCCGCGAGCCGTGGCCGCTGTCCCGCGC
>JBOHME010000101.1:0-13896 GCA_050729795.1 Allostellaceae bacterium
GCCGATGCTTTGGCACCCATCGCCCGGATCGCCGATGCGGGCGGCCCGACAAAGACCAGCCCCGCCGCTTCGCAGGCCTCGGCAAAATCGGCGCGCTCGGAGAGAAAGCCGTAACCCGGATGCACCGCCTCGGCCCCGCTCGCCCGCGCCGCGGCGAGGATCGCGACGATATTCAGATAGCTCTCACGCGCCGGCGCCGGGCCGATCGGCCACGCCTCGTCGGCCAGCAAGACATGGAGTGCCGCGCGGTCGGCTTCGGAATAGACCGCAACCGTGGCGACCCCCATCCGCCGGGCGGTGCGCATGATCCGGCAGGCGATCTCTCCACGATTGGCGATCAGGAGCTTGGTGAACACCAGACCGGTTCTACCGACTACATCCGGAACACGCCGAAGCGGCTCCGCGCACCATCGAACCGTTCGATCGGCGCGTTGAGGCTGGCTGAGATCGCCAAGCCCAATACCCGGCGGGTATCAACAGGGTCGATGATCCCGTCATCCCAGAGGCGCGCGCTCGCATAATAGGGGTGACCCTGGCTCTCATATTGGGCGCGGATCGGCGCCTTGAACTGTTCCTCCTCGGCCGCATCCCAGTCGCGGCCTTGCGCCGCGCGCGCGTCGCGGCGGATTTGCGCCAGGACGGCAGCCGCCTGCTCACCGCCCATCACCGAAATCCGCGCATTCGGCCACATCCACAAAAACCGCGGCCCATAGGCGCGCCCGCACATGCCGTAATTACCCGCGCCAAAGCTGCCGCCAATGATCACAGTGAATTTTGGCACGGCCGCGGTCGCGACCGCGGTCACCATCTTGGCGCCGTCCTTGGCGATTCCACCCGCTTCGTATTTCCGGCCGACCATGAACCCGGTGATGTTCTGCAGAAACACGAGCGGAATGCCGCGCTGGGCGCAGAGCTCGATAAAATGCGCGGCCTTCAGCGCACTTTCCGAGAACAGGATCCCGTTATTGGCGAGAATCCCGACCGGGTATCCCCAGATTTGGGCAAACCCGCACACCAGTGTCGGACCGTAGAGCCGCTTAAACTCGTCGAATTCGCTGCCGTCGGCGATCCGCGCGATGATCTCGCGCACATCATAAGGCTGGCGGGTGTCCTGCGGCACGACTGCGTAAAGCTCCTCGGCCGGATAGAGCGGCCCGACCGGCGGCGCGATCGCGAGATCGACCGTCTTCGGCCGATTGAGATTGCCAACGATCCGCCGCGCGATACCGAGGGCATGCCGGTCGTTTGCCGCCAGGTGATCGGTGACGCCGGAGGTGCGGCTGTGCAGTTCGGCGCCGCCCAGCTCCTCCGCGCTGACGACCTCGCCGGTAGCGGCGCGCACCAGCGGCGGGCCGCCGAGGAAGATCGTCCCTTCACCCCTGACGATGACTGATTCGTCCGCCATCGCCGGCACATAGGCGCCGCCCGCAGTGCACGAGCCCATGACCACCGCCACCTGCGGCACGCCGGCCGCCGACAGTCGCGCCTGATTATAGAAGATCCGGCCAAAATGGTCGCGATCGGGAAACACCTCATCCTGCGCCGGCAGATAGGCGCCGCCCGAATCGACCAGATAGAGGCAAGGGAGCCGGTTCTCGCCGGCGATTTCTTGCGCCCGCAGGTGCTTTTTGACCGTGGTCGGAAAATAGGTGCCGCCCTTGACCGTTGCATCGTTGGCGACGACGACGCATTCCCTGCCCATGATCCGGCCGACGCCGGTGATGATCCCGGCCGCCGGCACCTCGCCGTCATACATGCCGAACGCGGCGAGCGCCGACAGTTCGAGAAACGGCGAGCCCGGATCGAGCAGCAGCCGCACCCGCTCACGCGGCAAGAGCTTGCCGCGTGAGAGATGCCGACGCCGCAGAGCCTCACCGCCGCCCTCGGCAGCACTCGCCAGCTTCTCGCGCAGATCGGCGACGAGCGCGCGCATCGCCGCCGCGTTGCCGCGAAACGCCGCGGAGCTCCGATCGAGCGCGGTGGTTAGCACGGTCATCGCTGCCCGGCAGCTTGCCCATGCCCATGCACCGAGGCAAGCGCAAACCCGCGGCACTTTCGCCCGGCCGACCGGGCCCTATGGCGCGGGTGCTGCGGCGCGCTTGCTCCAGCGCGGGATTGAGAGCAAAGGGGATGCCCATGACCTCCCTCGACAATCTCGACACGCTCGATCAAGCAGCAGCGCTGGTCCATCAGGTGGTGCCGCCGACCCCGCAATATTGCTGGCCGCTGTTGGCCCGCCGGGTCGGGACCGAATTGTGGGTCAAGCACGAGAACCACACCCCGATCGGCGCGTTCAAACTGCGCGGCGGGCTTGTCTATCTCGATCATGTCCGGCGCAGCGAGCCAGGCGTGCACGGTGTCGTGACCGCGACCCGCGGCAATCACGGGCAGAGCATCGCCTTTGCCGCGCAGCGCCTAGGCCTCGCCGCGACGATCGTCGTGCCGCATGGCAACAGCATCGAGAAGAACCGGGCGATGGCGGCGTTTGGCGCACGGCTGATCGAGGAGGGCCACGACTTCCAAGCGGCCTATGAATACGCGGCAGGATTGGCCGAGCGTGACAATCTGCATCTGGTGCGCACCTATAATGCGCTGGTAGTGCGCGGGGTGGCGAGCTATGCGCTCGAACTGTTCCGCGCGGTTGCCGATCTCGACATCGTCTATGTCCCGATCGGACAAGGCAGCGGCATTTCCGCGGTCATCGCGGCGCGCGACGCGCTGGGCCTCAAGACCGAGATCGTCGGCGTTGTTGCCGCCGAGGCGCCGTGCTACGCGCTCTCGTTCAAGACCGGAACCCCGGTCAGCACGAATTCGGCCGATACAATCGCCGACGGGCTTGCCGTGCGCGTCCCCGACGCGGCAGCGATCGAGGTGATCCGCCGCAGTGCCGCCGATGTGGTAACCGTGTCCGAGCCGGAAATCCGCCGGGCGATGCGGGCGATGTTCAGCGACACCCACAATATCGCCGAGGGTGCCGGTGCGGCGGCGCTGGCCGCCGCCTTGCAGCAGCGTTCCCGCCTCGCCGGCAAGCGGGTCGCGGTGATCCTCTCCGGCGGCAACATCGACCGCACGCTGTTCGCGCAGGTGCTGGCCGAGGAAGATGGCGAGGCGGACGATGCCCCGCCTACTCGACGCTAACGGCTACTCGACGGTGACGCTCTTGGCGAGGTTGCGCGGCTGGTCCACGTCGGTGCCCTTGAGAACGGCGACGTGGTAGGCCAAGAGCTGGATCGGGATCGCGTAGAGCAGCGGGGCGACAAACGGATCGCAATCCGGCACTGCGATGCCAAATGCCAGCCGGGTACCGAGCCGCGCCACCCCGGCAGCGTCGGAGATCATGACGACGCGGCCGCCGCGGGCCATAACCTCTTCGACATTGGCGAGCGTCTTCTCGAACAGATCATCATGCGGCGCCAGCACGATGACCGGCACCGCCTCATCGATCAGCGCGATCGGCCCGTGCTTCATCTCACCAGCGGCATAGCCTTCGGCGTGGATGTAGGAAATCTCCTTCAGCTTAAGGGCACCTTCGAGCGCCAGCGCAAAGGCACTGCCTCGACCGAGATAGAGCACGTCGCGCGCCTCGGCGATCGTCTGGGCGATCTCGCGAATCCGCTCGTCGTGGTTCAGCACCTCCACCGCCCGCGACGGGATCTCGCTGAGAAATCCGGCGAGCATCGCCTCGCGCTCCGCGCTGATCACGCCGCGCGCCCGCGCCAATGCCACGGTCATCGCCCCGAGCACGGCGAGCTGGGTCGTGAACGCCTTGGTCGAGGCCACCCCGATCTCGGGTCCGGCCAAGGTCGGCAGCACGATATCAGCCTCGCGTGCGATCGAGCTTTCCGGCTGGTTGACGATCGCGATGATGCGCTGCCCCTGGCTGCGGGCATAGCGCAGTGCCGCGAGCGTGTCGGCGGTCTCCCCCGATTGCGAGACGAAGATCGCCGCTCCGCCCGGTGGCATCGGTGGCGCGCGGTAGCGGAATTCCGAAGCGATGTCGATCTCGACCGAGATCCGGGCGATGCGTTCGAGCCAGTATTTGGCGACGATGCAGGCATGATAGGCGGTGCCGCAGGCGATCATCGTGACCCGGTCGATCTCGGCGAGCGCGAATGGCAATTCGGGCAGATGCACGGTCCTGGTCGCCGGGTTCACCATGGCGTTGATCGTGTCGCCGATTACCGCCGGCTGCTCGAAGATCTCCTTCAACATGAAATGGCGATAATTGCCCTTGCCGATCAACGCTCCGGAGGCGGTAGATTCGCGGATCGGCCGCACCACTTCGCGATTGGCGGCATCGAAAATCGTCACCTTGCGCGGACCGATGACCGCCCAGTCGCCTTCTTCGAGATAGGTGATGCGACGGGTCAGCGGCGCCAGCGCCAGCGCGTCGGAGCCGAGAAACATCTCGCCATCGCCATAGCCAATTGCCAGCGGGCTGCCGCGCCGAGCCCCGATCAGGAGGTCGTGATGGCCGGCGAACAGGAACGCGAGCGCAAAGGCGCCTTCGAGCCGCGGCAGCGTGCGGGCGACGGCTTGCTGCGGCGACAGGCCTTGATCGAGAAAATGCGTCGTCAGAAGGGCCACCGCCTCGGTATCGGTGTCGGTCTGAAAGACATGGCCCAGCGCTTCGAGCTCGCGCCGCAGCGCCTGGAAATTCTCGATGATGCCGTTATGGACGATTGCGACCCGTTCGGAGGCGATCGGGTGGGCATTGGTCTCGGTCGGCTGGCCATGGGTCGCCCAGCGGGTATGGCCGATCCCGATCGCCCCCTGCACCGGCTCCCGATCGAGCCGCCGGGCGAGATTGACGAGCTTGCCCTCGGCCCGCCGGCGCTCGATGCGGCCATCGACGAGGGTGGCGATCCCGGCCGAATCGTAGCCACGGTATTCGAGACGGCGCAACCCTTCGAGCAGCGCCGGCGCCACGCGTTCCTTGGCGATGATGCCAATGATGCCGCACATCAGCCGTTCCTCCGCAGCCGGGCGCGGATCTCTGCGGCGCGGCCGGGCTTGTCGACCTGCCGGCCCCGCCCCAGGGTCAGCGCGTTCGCCGGAACATCGCGGGTGACGACGCTGCCGGCGGCGACAATGGCGCCGTCGCCGACCGACACCGGAGCCACCAATGCGGTGTTGGAGCCGATAAAGACACCCGCGCCGATTGTGGTGCGGTGCTTGCCGGCGCCGTCGTAATTGCAGGTGATCGTGCCGGCGCCGATATTGGTCCCGCCGCCGACCGTGCTGTCGCCGATATACGAAAGGTGGTTGGCTTTGGCCCCGGCGCCGAGCGTCGCCTCCTTGATCTCGACAAAATTGCCGACATGCACACCGGCTCCGAGCACCGCGCCCGGCCGCAGCCGGGCAAATGGGCCGATAATCGCCCCCGCTCCGACGACGGCGCCTTCGAGATGGCTGAACGAGCGGATCAGCGCGCCATCGCCGATTTCGACACCGGGGCCAAAGGTCACGTTGGGTTCGATCACGACATCGCGGCCGAGCCGCGTATCGGCAGCGAAAAACACGGTCTCCGGCGCCACCAATGTCACCCCGCCGGCCATCGCCGCACGGCGCAGCCGGTGCTGCATCATTGCCTCGGCCGCGGCCAGCTCGGCACGCGAATTGACGCCGACCAATTCCTCGACCGGCAATTCGACCATGCGGCAGCGCAGCCCGCGGGCGCGGGCCAGGCCGACGATGCCGGTCAGGTAGAATTCGCCTTGGGCGTTGTTGCGATCGAGGGCGCCGACCAACTCCGCCGCGTGGCTGCCCTGGATCAGCATCAGCCCGCCCCAGCACAGCCCGATCGTGCGTTCCGCCGGATTGGCGTCGGCGGCTTCGACGATCCGCTCGACCTCAGTGTCGTTCCCGCCGGTGACGAGCCGACCATAGGGGCCGGGATCGGCCGGACGCATCCCGGCCAGCAGCACCGCCGCCGGTGTCGCGCGCTGTTCGGCCAAGAGGCGGGCCAAGGCCCCGGTCGTCAACAGCGGTGTGTCGCCGTAGAGGATCAGCACGTGGTCGACGGCGCCGTGCGGTGCCAGACGCCCGTCGAGCGCCGCGAGTCCGGTGCGCACCGCGTCGCCGGTGCCGAGCGGCGGGTCCTGGATCACGCTTGCCGCCGGTTCGACGAATCGGGCGACGGCTTCCATACGCGGCCCGATCACGACGACCGTCTCGGCCGGTCGCAGCGGTTGCAGAGCGGCGAGCAGATGCCCGATCATCGGCCGCCCGGCGACCGGATGCATGACCTTGGGGATCGTGGATTTCATCCGCGTGCCGCTGCCGGCGGCAAGGATGATGGCGGCAAACCCCGCTGGGCTCATCGGCGACCCGACTAAAGAACAAGCGACGCCACGACTGTCGCGCGACACCGGCACAGCCTACAACACAAAGATTGTTACACCGTGTATATGGGCGGGTATCGGCTCGAGGGTGCGTGCCGCCGGGTGTTTGCCTAGCCGGTCTCCATCGGCAGGGTCGGGTCGTTGGCCCATTCGCTCATCGAGGCGTCGTAGAGGCGGACGCGGTCGTGGCCGAGCATGACCAGCGCGAAGGCATCGGCGCTGGCGGCGATGCCACCACCGCAATAATTGATGACTTCGCGGTCCATCGCACCGACCGCGGCAAAGCGGCGACGCAGCTCGTCGGCCGGCTGAAACTGCCCGGTCGCCGGGTCGAGCAGATGCGCCGCCGGCAGACTGACGCTGCCCTTGATCCGGCCGAGCCGGCCGTAGCTGTTGCCACCGGTCCCGGCATGCTGCTCGGACGACAGCGCGTTCAATGTGCACACCGCACCGTCGCCGACCGCGCGCAGCACCTCGTCGCGGTCGGCCATCAGCGGGCGTTCCTCGCGCACGACAAACTGTGCGCCCGGGCGCGGCCGGGCCGGGCCGGTCTCGACTGGCCGCCCCTCGCGCTGCCATTTCTGCCAGCCGCCGTCGAGCACCGCGGCATTGTCGAAACCGAAGACGCGCAACAGCCACCACACCCGCGTCGCCCATTGCGGTGTCGCTGTGCTGTAGAGCACGACTTGCGAGCGCTCGCCGACGCCGAGCCGGCCCATCGCCGCCGCGAACGCCGTGGCTGATGGCTTCATAAAGCGAAACCGGTGGCTGTTGTCCGACAAATCGGCTTGGAGATCGATGAATTGCGCGCCGGGAATATGCCCTTTTTCGAAATCCGCACGAGCCGGCACGACCTGGTAGGTCGTCTTCGGGTCGGGGATCAGCTGCGTCGTGCAGTCGAACAAGCGCAGCTCGGGGTCGCCGAGCCGGCGCTGCAACGTCTCGCTGTCGATGAGAAACTCCGGGTGGATGAAACCGGGTGTGGGCATGGTTGGCCTCTCCTCATCTCCCCGGCAGGGGTGCGGCGATCGCCGGGCGGTGGCGGTAGAAATCGGTCGCCTGCTCGAAGGCGTGGCCGACGCGCAGCACCATTGCCTCGTCGAACGGCCGGCCGACGATCTGAAACGCGAGCGGCAACCCATCCTCAAAGCCGATCGGCACCGACAGGGCCGGCGAGCCGGTCAGATTGAACGGCCCGGTATAGGATGCGCGCTCGACCGTGCCAAAGGTCGGCAATGCGTCGATCCGCGGCGCCGGGCCGGTGGCGTTGGCCGAGACGACGGCATCGACGCCGTCGAATGCGCGGGCGAATTCGAGGCAGAGCTCGCGCCGCTGCCGGGTGGCCTCGACATAATCGGCCGCGGAGAGAAACGCGCCGAGCCCGATCCGCGCGAACATGTGGTGGCCGAAATCCTGCGGCCGCTCCTGGAAATCCTTTTCGTGCAGTGCGTAGGCTTCGGCGATCATGATCAGCCGGTTGGCATCGACATAGTCGATCAATGGCGACAGCCGGATATCTAGGAGACGTGCACCGAGGCTTTCGAGCGTCCTGCAGGCGGCATCGAACGCCGTCAGATAGGCAGCGCTGGGCGCGCTGTCGGCACCGAAATTGGCGACCGCGTCCTTCTCGTGGAAATGGCGCACGACGCCGAGCGTCAGACCGTCGAGCGTCAGACCGTCGAGCCGCGGGGCCAGTGCCGCGCGATAGTCGGGCACCGGTACATCGGCCGAGGCCGGGTCCTGCGGGTCGTAGCCGGCGAGCGCCTGCATCATGATCGCGCAATCCTCGACCGTGCGGGTGAGCGGCCCGCAATGGTCGAGCGTGTAGCTCAATGGAAAGACCCCGCGCCGGCTGACCCGCCCATAGGTCGGCTTCAGCCCGACGATGCCGCAATAGGCGGCGGGGCCGCGAATCGAGCCGCCGGTGTCCGAGCCCATCGCCGCAGCGCACAGGCCGGCGGCGACCGCGACGGCCGAGCCGCTCGACGAGCCCGCCGGGTAATGCGCGGTGTTCCACGGGTTGCGCGCCGGCTGGAACGGCAGGGTGAAATCGGGCCCGCCGATCGCGAATTCATGGGTCTCCTGCTTGCCGAGCAAGATCGCCCCCGCGGCGCGCAGCCGCTCCCAAGTTTCGGCATCCTCGTTCGGCACATGGTCGAGATAACGGCGTGACCCGGCCGTGGTGCGCACCCCGCGCGTCTTGTAGATGTCCTTGAGCCCGATCGGAATGCCGTGCAGCGGGCCGCGCGGGGGGCTCGCGGCCAGCACACGCGCCGTCGCCAGCGCCTCGTCGCGCAAGACCAGCAGATAGCTGTGCAATTCGCCGTCGAGAGCGGCGATGCGTTCGAGATAGGCTTCGGTCAGCGCGACCGGCGACAATTCGCCATCGGCGATCGCGCGCGCGGCCTCGGCGATCGTCAGCTGAGCGGGATCCATCACGCCACCCCCACTCGCGGATCAAAGACGTGCGCCGGTTCTGCGGCCCGGTCGCGCGGCCGCCGCACGCTCTTCTGCATGCGCTGGACAAAGCGATAGGCCTGACGCAACTCCTCGAACTGCTCGGCGGTCAATTTGAGACCCGCCGTTTCGACAAGGACCGCAAACCGCTCGAGCGAGATGATTTCGTCGGCCATGGCGTTCCGCTCCCCTATTGGGCGCCCCGACCAACCCTACCAAGCAATGTTGCAGGACGCCAGCTGGTCGCCCCTGTCGGTTTGGCGCGGTGCCGATTCGCAAGCCCGATCACATAGCCATAGGGCTAAATCTTTGCCTAAAAGGAACGTAGGCCGCATTCTTTATGATTTGCTCGCACTTCGGATAATTCTACCACTGATAGGCGTCTTACCATGGGGCCAGATGTGCGGTCGGATTACCGCCGATATCGAGTCAGAGCAGAGGCCCGCCAGCCGCTGGTGGACTTTATGCAAGATGCATTGATCGCTTCCGGCTGCCGCATTATCGCTGCGGCCGACCCGCGTGAGGCACCGTTTCGAATGACATTTGAGACCGCCGATGGTGAAAGGCTGGGGATAATAGCCTACGCATTCCTGATAACCCGCACGCCCACCAAGAACCGCCCACCGGATGAGAGAAGCTTCCAGATAAAGTATGGAGCAAAGCAGGGCGGCAGCGACCACGATCTATGGCAGGATCCCGCCGGCCTTTACACCACATTATTCCTCGGCATCGATCCGGATGAGGGGTTTTTCGTCGGCGCTGACCCGGAGGTTCATAACCCAACCAAGCTATTCATCAGATTAGAATTCAAGGACGAGCATGCTGACGCGATCAAGTCCAGTGGTTGGTGCGCGTGGGAACGACAGAAGCGAACTCGTGGTTACGAAGACCCGATTGAGATTGTTGTCGGTGGGATAAAAGACAATTTTTTACGATATATTTATTTCGAACGGGCCGCCAACGGATTAGATCAAGGACATCGCCAGCTTCTCGCAGAGCGCTCCGATTACTTTCGTCCGTCGATCGTCAAAGGTGAGGCGTTCGACGAGGTGCCGGCGCCGCCACATTCGCTTGCCAGCGAATTCGACATGAGTCCGACCGAGATCCTCGAGCTGATCAGCAACGCCCGGCGGCTAAAGATGGCGGTGCGGGGATGGGTAGCCGAGGAGCATCTTCGTGCGACGATAACGCGGATACCTGAGATCGCGGAGTGTCGCAGGCTCGATGCGGAGGGCGGTCCGGACCTTGCCGTCCGTCTTCGCGGCGGGCCTCTTCTGACGGTGGAATGCAAAAACGTGCTGCGGCGTGCCTCAGCGCGGGGCTACGCGCGTGTGGATTTCCAACGCACGCGCGCATCCAAGGCGGACCCATGCTCCCGTTATTACACCGACAACGAATTCGACGTACTCTGCGCCTGTCTGCACGCTGTCCGGCTGCAATGGGAGTTCGCGTACATCCGTCCAACTCGCCTGCAACCCCACCCAAAATGTACGGGAAGGCTCGCCAGCAACGTTGTTGTCGATGATCGATGGAGCGACAGCATCCTTCCACTGTTGAGAGAAGCTTCTTCGGAGAGACAGAGGCCGTAATGGGCGATTTGAAGGCTATAAGCCTCTATACGGGGGCGGGCGGGTTGGATTTCGGATTCGAAGCAGCAGGATGCGATACCGTTGCCGCCGTTGAGCTCGATCATGATTGCTGCCGCACCATCTCAACGAACCGCAGCTGGCGAGTTCTGGAAGGTGACATCGGGCACATCGAGTCATCCGAAATTCTGAGTGCCGCCGCGACTGCGCCGGGAGAGATCGACCTGCTCATCGGCGGCCCTCCATGCCAACCGTTTTCCAAATCGGGCTATTGGGCGTCCGGCGACGCCAAACGGCTTCTCGATCCGCGGGCCTCGACAATCGGTGCGTTGCTTCGCGTCCTTCGTGAGACGCGTCCACGGGCCTTTCTGATGGAGAACGTCGAAGGACTGGGCTACCGCGGAAAAAGCGAAGGTCTGGAGCTGATTTACAAAGTTATCACAGATATAAATGAGACAACCGGCAGCAAGTACAGCCCATGCTTATCGGTTTTGAATGCGGCAGATTTCGGGGTGCCTCAGGTTCGAAGGCGCCTCTTCGTTGTCGCATCGAGGGATGGAACACCGTTCCATTTTCCGAAGACCACCCATGCCTCCGCAGACGATGCTGCTCTCAATGACGAGCGCCCAAGATATCTGACTGCATGGGATGCCATTGGAGGTCTTCCGAGAGAGATTAACGAAGAATTGCGCATGCGAGGTCGCTGGGCAGATCTGCTTCCAACAATCCCGGAGGGCTGCAATTATCTCTGGCACACGGAGCGCATGGGCGGGCTCCCGCTGTTCGGCTGGCGACGGCGTTATTGGTCGTTTCTCCTGAAGCTAGCGAAAAACCGGCCCGCGTGGACCTTGCAGGCGGCGCCCGGTCCAGCCATCGGCCCATTCCACTGGACAAACCGGCGGCTCAGCCCGCTTGAGATGTGCCGGCTTCAGACTTTTCCACCGGGAATCGAGGTCGCCGGCTCCTACCCTTCGGTGCAACGACAGCTCGGCAACGCAGTGCCGTCCCTTCTTGCCGAGGTGCTTGCCCGAGAAGTCAGAAAGCAGCTCTTCCGCCTGCCGCTGACATCCGCGGAGCCTGTTCTAAGCTGTCATCAAGCTCGCGCGCCTCGGCCTCCGCCCGAGGCAGTGCTGCCGGTGCCCAACCGCTTCCACGCGCTCATCGGGCGACATGCCGCCCATCCCGGGACGGGCAAGGGGTCAGGTGCTACCCGGCGGATCGCCGCGCAGGAAGTTCTCGATTTTGCTGCCCAATGAGGACAGCTTCGCCGTCTCGCACTCCCAGACGACAAGAACCTCCCACCCGATGGCGCTAAGAGCCGAGGTTGAGGCAATGTCCCGCTGCACCGTTCGTTCCAACTTTGGCAGCCAATAGTCCAGGCGGGTCTTTGGCTGGCGCGCCAGGCAGCATCCTTGATGCTGATGCCAGAAGCAGCCGTTGACGAAAATCGCTTTGCGCAGCTTGGGAAATGCCAGGTCGGGGGTCCCGGGCAGGTCACGCCGATAGAGCCGATATCTGAACCCGAGACGGTGCGCGAGACGGCGCACGACGAGCTCTGGACCAGAGTCGAACTTCCGGATGCGCCGCATATTCGCGCTGCGCTGCTCCTGAGTCAGCCGATCCGGCAAGCTGTAGGGCCTCTGCCCGGTCCCCTATTCCGCGGCAGCCGCGCGCGGGGCGGCGTGGAAGTTCTTTGGCAGGCCGGCTTTGGCGATGGCGCCGTGCTGCACGATTTCGGGCAAGGCGCGGTGCACCAGCTCGCGCACGGCCATCAGGCGGTCGAGATCGACGCCAGTGTCAAACCCCATTGCTTCGAGCATAAAGACGAGGTCCTCGATGACGATATTGCCGGTGGCACCCGGCGCGTAGGGGCAACCGCCGAGCCCGCCGAGCGAGGCGTCGAAGGCGCGCGCGCCGGCGTTGAGCGCCGCCAGCACATTGGCGAGACCGAGCCCGCGCGTGTCGTGGAAATGGCCGCCCACCGGCAGTGGCGCCACATCCGCCATGACCCGGCGAAAGACGCGCTCGACCGCCGCCGGCTCGCCATATCCGACGGTATCGGCGAGCATAATCGTATCGGCCCCGGCCTCTGCGGCTTCGAGCGCGATCCGGCGCACCCGGTCCTCATCGATGGCACCCTCGATCGTGCAGCCGAAGGCGGTGGCGAGGCCGCAAGCGACACGCGGCCGGCGGCCCTCGGGCGCGGTATGGCACAGCGCCACGACCCGGCGAAAATCCTCGACCGATTCGGCGGTCGAGCGGCGGACATTGGCGCGGTTGTGGCCCTCGCTGGCCGACAGCACGAAATTCATCTCGTGCACGCCGAGCGCCAAGCCGCGTTCGGCCCCCTTCAGATTGGGGATCAGCGCCGACACGGTGAGGCCCGGCAGGCTCAGCGCATGGCGCACCACGGCTTCGGCATCGGCGAGCTGCGGCAGCAATTTCGGCGGCACGAACGAGCTGACCTCGATCTCGCGCATCCCGGCGTCATGCTCGGCATCGATCCAGGCGAGCTTCTGCTCGGTCGGCATTGTCTGGGCGAGGCTCTGCAGCCCGTCGCGCAAGCCGACTTCGCGCACATAGACCCGTTCGCGCATGGTCTCCTCCCGCTGCTGGCCGGGCGAGGCTAGCGCCGGCAGGCTCGCGGGGCAATCGTCTCGGCCGGCGGTCCACGGGCCGGCGGTCCACGGGCCGGCGATCCACGGGCCGGCGATCCACGGGCCGGCGATCCACGGGCCGGCGATCCACGGGCGATCCACGGGCCGGCGTCGGGCGGGCCGTCCGCCGCGCCGGGCTCAGACGGTATCCTCCGGGGTCAGCGCGCAGGCCTCGGCGCTATCGCCAAGCTCGATCTGGATTGTCGCATGGGCGATCCCGAACCGGGCGTGCAGCATCTCGGCGACGGCATTGAGCGCGGCATCACCGGGATGCCCACCCGGCATCACGAGGTGGCAGGTCAGCGCGGTTTCGGTCGTGCTCATCCCCCAGATGTGCAGATCGTGCAGTCCGCTGACCCCCGGCACCGCTGCCAGCCGGGCCCGCACCGCGGCGGCATCAACCCCCTCGGGGACGGCGTCGAGCGCCAGCCCGATCGCGCTCCGCAACAGACCCCAGGTGCCGGCCACGACGATCACCGAAACCACGAGGCCGACCGCCGGATCGAGCCACAGCCAACCGCTCAGAGCGATCGCTATCCCGGCGGCGACCACCCCGATCGTGACCAGCGTATCGGCGGCCATGTGCACAAAGGCGCTCTTGACGTTGAGATCGCGGTCGCGCCCGGAGGCAAACAGCAATGCCGTCGCACCATTGACGACGATCCCGATTGCGGCGACCCAGGCGACGATGCCGCCCGAGACCGCGACCGGACGGGCGAGACGCAGCACCGCCTCCCAGGCGATGCCGCCGGTCACGACCAAGAGGATGACGGCGTTGCCGAGCGCCGCAAGGATCGAGCTCGATCGCCAGCCATAGGTGAACCGGCCGGAAGGTTGGCGCCGGCTCAACAG
>JBOHME010000102.1:0-13624 GCA_050729795.1 Allostellaceae bacterium
GGAGAATCGCATGAAAAGAGGCCGGTGGGCTCACAATCCTCGTGCCGGGCTGCGATAACCGCAGGTCAGGCTCAAATGATCGGTTTTCCGCCGGTGACGCCGACCATGGTGCCCGAAACGTAGCTCGCCTCGTCGCTCGCCAGCATCACGTAGACGGGTGCGAGCTCGCGCGGCTGGGCCGGACGCTTCATCGGATACTGTTCGCCGAAATGGACGACCGCCTCGGCTGGCATCGTCGACGGGATCAGCGGCGTCCATACCGGGCCCGGCGCCACGGCATTGACGCAAATGCCCTTTTCGGCCAGCAGCTGCGCGAGCCCGGCGGTGAAGTTCTGGATCGCACCCTTGGTGGTCGCATAAGCCAGCAAATGCGGGCTGGGGCTGTCGGCGTTGAGCGACGCGGTATTGACGATCGCGCTGCCCAGCGGCATATGCGGGATCGCGGCCTTGACGAGGTAGAACATCGCCGAGATGTTGACGGCAAAGGTGCGTTCCCACTCCTCGTCGGAAATCTCGTTCGGCGAATTAAAACTCATCTGGTGCGCGGCGTTGTTGACGAGCACATCGATGCGGCCGAACGCCTGTACCGCCTTGTCGACCAATGCCCGGCAATGCGCCGGCTTGCCGATGTCGCCCGGCGCCAGCAGGCATTGCCGTCCCGCTTCCGCCACCAGCCTTTGCGTCTCCTCGGCGTCCTTGTCTTCATCGAGATAGGAGACCAGCAGATCGGCTCCCTCACGCCCGAAGGCGACCGCGACCGCGCGGCCGATGCCTGAATCGCCGCCCGTAATCAGCACTTTTTTGTCGCGCAGACGTCCCGAGCCCTTGTAGCTGCTTTCGCCGTGATCGGGCCGAGGGTTCATGGCCTCGGTCGCGCCGGGGGTCGGCTGCCGCTGCGGCGCGAAGGGCGGGTGGGGGAAGTCGTCCATCAGAATCTCTCCGTCAACGGGTTCTCTCTGTGCAGCGAACGACAGGCCCCGCGAGCGGTTCGCGAGCCGCCGACGCAAGCCCAAACTTTTCTCCACAGCGGCAGCAACCGCGACGCCGGCGCCGCGTTAGACAAAGCAGACTTCTTTGAACCGAAAGGCTTGGAAATGATCAGAGAGATGCTCGGCATAGCCGAGGGTATCCTGCAAGACCTGCACAACGACCACAGCGAGGTCGACACGCTGCTTGGCCGCATCATGAACAGCGAAGACGGGGCGAACGCGCCCGGCTCTTCTCCGAAATGATGAACAAGCTGCTGCCGCACCTCGAAGCGGAGCAGGAAATCCTCTATCGGCGGCTGGAGACCGGGAAGGAGGAAGAGTCGCGAGCATTCGGCCATGAAGGCACCAGCGGGCACCGCATGGTCGAGCAGCAGGTCGACAAGATGATCGGCATGGGCGACACCATGGGCGACCAGTGGACCGCCGAGCTCAAAGTGCTCCAGGACCTCGTTGAGCAGCACGTCGATGAGGAGGAAAGCACCGGCTTCAGCTGCGCTCGTGGCGAGTTCGACAAGGAGCAGCTCGAGGCGATGTCAGCGTGAGTTCCAGACACGCAAGGCCCAGATCGGCACCAAGGTTGCCTGAAGCCGGTGACCTCGCGGCGGAAATGGAGTTGCATGACCGGGGCGCGCCTTCGGCCCTGAAAAGCAGCGGGAAGTTCGGCCTGCCACTCGATACGCCGCCAATGGAAGGGGTGATTGGAAACGCGATTCCCGTTGCTGGCGGGCCGTGGCAGTACGAGCCGAAATGGGACGGGTTCCGCTGCTTGTGCTTCAAGGCCGGCGATCGCGTCGAGATGCGGGCGAAGTCGGGCAAGCCGCTCGGGCGCTACTTTCCGGAAATGATGGCGGCTCTTGCAGGAATTGCCGCCCCGCAATTGGTGCTCGATGGCGAGCTGCTCATCGAGATCGACGGCAGTTTTTCGTTAGACGCGCTGCAGATGCGGCTGCATCCGGCGGAGAGCCGGATACGCAAGCTTTCCACCGATACGCCGGCCTCGCTGATCGCGTTCGACCTGCTGCTGGGAGCGGACGGCGCACGCCTCATGCAAGAACCGCTGCGGCGCCGGCGAGAGGCGCTCGAAAGGCTGATGGCGGGCGTCGCCGGTTCTCCCCGGCTGTTGCTGTCGGCGATGACTCGTGATGTGGAAGGCGCCGAACGCTGGCTCGCCCAAGCCGGGCAAGGCGCTCTTGATGGCATTGTCGCCAAGCAATTGAACGATCCGTACCGGCCGGGCGAACGCGCCATGATCAAGATCAAGCCGCACCGCACGGCCGATTGCGTGGTGCGCGGGTTCCGCTATCTAGCCAACAAACGCGAGGTCGGCTCGCTGCTCCTCGGGCTTTACGACGGTGCGGGCCGGCTCAATCACGTCGGCTTCACCGCGACCATTCCCAATGTCGAGCGCGCCGAGCTGACACGCCGGTTGGAGGCCCTGCGCGCGCCGCCTGGCTTCACCGGCGACGCCCCCGGCGGCCCGAGCCGGTGGAGCGCCGACCGCAGCAGCGCCTGGGAACCGCTGCGGCCCGAGCTGGTGGTCGAAGTGAGCTTCAACCAGGTCACCGCCGGCCGCTTACGGCACGGCGCGACACTGGTGCGCTGGCGCCCGGACAAGGCCCCCCGGCAGTGCACGGCGGATCAGCTCGTCTGCGCCCGCCCGGCGACGGAGCCTGACGCGTCGCCGGCTTTTGCCGCCTCACCGTATGGAGCAGTCACCGTCCTGCGGTGTTGAAGATTGCGGAAACAGGAGGCGGCGTGGCAGCAGAACCAGACCAGTCGGCGATCAAGACCGGAACGCGAAAGCCGCGCCACGCCCGGCCATACGATGCCCCTGCCGGCGGGTGGGGCTCGGTGAAATCGCTGGCGCGCGCGCTTATCCGAGAGCGCGTGATGGCGAGCGCGCCGCCCGCGCTCCTGCGGCAGAACAAGCCCGATGGGTTCGCCTGCGTGAGCTGCGCCTGGGCCAAGCCGGCTGATCCGCATGTATTCGAGTTCTGCGAGAACGGCGCCAAGGCGACGACCTGGGAGATTACCTCGCGTCGCGCCGATGACGAATTCTTTGCTGGCCATACGCTGCAGGAGCTCGAAACCTGGGCGGACCATGATCTCGAGGAACTGGGCCGGTTCACCCGCCCGATGCGCTGGGAGCCCGAGACCGACCGGTATGTCCCCGTGGAATGGGAGGAGGCTTTTCGGACGATCGGCCAAGAGCTCAAGGCGCTCGACCCGAAATCCGTGGTGTTCTACGCCTCCGGCCGCGCCTCGCTCGAAGCGTCGTACATGTATGCGCTGCTCGCACGGCTTTACGGCACCAACAACCTGCCCGACAGCTCGAACATGTGTCACGAGAGCACGTCGGTGGCCCTGCCCGAAAGCATCGGCGTACCGGTCGGCACGGTCACTCTCGAAGATTTCAGAGACACCGACTGCATCTTCTTCTTCGGGCAGAACGTCGGCAGCAACAGCCCGCGAATGCTGCACGATTTGCAGGACGCGGTGCGCCGCGGCGTGCCGATCGTCACATTCAACCCGCTGCGCGAACGCGGCCTCGTCGAGTTCACCAACCCGCTGGCGCCAGGCGAGATGCTGACAGGAGCCTCGACTCCGATCAGCTCGCAATATCACCAGCTCAAGGCGGGCGGCGACATCGCGGCGCTTTACGGTCTGTGCAAGGCGCTCATCGAAGCCGAGGACCGGGCCAAAGCGAATGGCGGCCGGCGGGTTCTGGATGAAAGCTTCATCGCCGAGCATACGCACGGATTCGCCGAATTCGCCGAGAAGGCGCGCGGCGCCGACTGGGCCGATCTGGAAAAACGCTCGGGTTTGACGCGCGGCGCGATGGAGGCCGCGGCCGCCGTCTATGCCCATGCCGAGCGATTGATCGGCATTTACGGCATGGGGCTAACGCAGCACCGCAAGGGCGTCGAGACCGTGCAGATGCTCGTCAACCTGCTGTTGCTGCGCGGCAATATCGGCAAGCCCGGGGCCGGCATCTGCCCGGTGCGCGGGCACTCGAACGTCCAGGGACAGCGGACTGTCGGCATTACCGAAAAGCCCGAACTGGTACCGCTCGACAAATTGGCACAGCAATTCGGTTTCGAGCCCCCGCGCGAGAAGGGGCTCAATACCGTCGAGGCTTGCGAGAATATCCTCTCGGGCGAGGTGCGTGCCTTCTTCGGCCTTGGCGGGAATTTTGTTCGCGCCATCCCCGATCGCAGCCGCATGGAGCCGGCCTGGCGCAAACTGCGGCTCACCGTGCAGGTCGCGACCAAGCTCAACCGCAGCCACCTGATCCACGGCGAGATCGCCTATCTCCTGCCGTGCCTGGGCCGCATCGAGCTCGACCAGCAGGCCAGCGGCCCGCAGTCGGTAACGATGGAAGACAGCACCAGCTGCGTCCACGGCTCGCTCGGCATGCAGCCGCCCGCCAGCCCCCACCTTCTCTCCGAACCGGCGATCATCGCCGGGATCGCCAATGCCGCCCTGCCGCCCAATCCGAAAATCGATTGGGCTTCCTGGGTGGGCGACTACGGCAAGGTGCGCGAGGCGATCGCCGAGACGTATCCGGAAGATTTCCACGACCTCAACGCGCGCATGTGGCAGCCGGGCGGGTTTCATCGACCGCTCGCGGCGCGGCATCGCGAATGGAAGACGAAGACCGGCAAGGCCAACTTCATCGTTCCCGACAACCTCGAGACCGATCCTGACGCAACCCCAGCCGACCGCGATGTGCTGCGGCTGATCACGCTGCGCAGCAACGATCAGTTCAACACCACGATCTACGGGTACAACGACCGCTTCCGCGGCATCCACGGCACGCGGATGGTAGTGCTGATGCACCGCAACGACATCGATCGGCTGGAACTTCGCGAGGGCGAACAGGTCAGCCTTGTGACCGCGGCGGACGACGGGATTAACCGCCGCCTCGGCGGGCTGACCGTCATCGCCTACGACATTCCCGAGGGTTGCTGCGCCGGCTACTACCCCGAATGCAACGTGTTGGTGCCGCTTTGGCATCATGCCGAGCGGGCCAAGGTGCCGGCCGCCAAATCGGTGCCGGTGCGCGTCGCCAGGGACGAGATCGCGCGCGACGAGCCGCGGGCGCCATCGGACATGGTATCCGGCCATCCACTGTCGGACGCCGGACGCGACGTGACCCGGCTCGGAGGCTTGGTGCTGAATGCAGCGAAGGCGCGGCCGGTCAAAGCCGCCGCGATCGCCCTTTCCGCGGGTCTTCTCGTCGGTCTCGCCGCGCAGGGGCGGCGCGGAAAGCCCCGGTGAGCCTGCTCGCCGCGGAGCGGCCGCATCCCGTCTATCAGGACGCGCAGCGTCGGGTTTGGCGCGACCGACTTGGTGCAGATATGCCGCCCAGCCGCAGGGTTCCCGAGGAAACCCCGGTCGCCTTTGCCTATCAGGGCGCGAGCTACGCGGTGATGATGGCGACCCCGGCGGACCTCGCCGATTTCGCGCTCGGTTTCAGCCTCAACGAGGAGATCGTCGGTTCGCCCGAGGAGATCGAAGCCGTCGATACCATCGCGACGTCGGACGGCATCCTCTTGCGCATCGCGCTCGCCGATCGGCGGGCCGATGCGTTCTGGGAACGGCGGCGCTATCTTGCAGGACCGAGCGGCTGCGGCCTCTGCGGTATCGAGAGCCTATCCCAGGCTGCACGGAGGCCACGCCGCGTGAGCGGCGATATTCGCGTTTCGGGCGACGCGATCCATCGCGCCATGACGAAGCTGCCGGAGCGCCAAACGATGAACCGGCTGACCGGCGCGCTGCATGCCGCCGCCTTCTGGACGCCCGACAATGGCATTGTCGCGGTGCGCGAAGATGTCGGTCGCCATAACGCGCTCGACAAGTTGACTGGCGCGGTAGCCTCCGCGGCGCTGCCGGCCGCCGCTGGCGCCGTGCTGCTGACCAGCCGCGTCTCGGTCGAGATGGTGCAAAAGGCGGCATCTTTGGGCGCACCCATCCTCGTTGCGGTCTCGGCACCGACCGCTCTGGCTCTGCGCGCCGCCAAGGCTGCCGGGATCACATTGATTGCGGTGGCGCGGCATGATGGCTTCGAAACCTTCACGCATCCTCATCGCATCGCCTAGCCGGCAAAACCTGACGGAGCTGATGCGCGGCGAACCGCATCCGGCGGTGTTGGCCTGGGTGGCGGCGCAGCCCCGCGCGCAGCTCTACACGACCTATGTCAATCAGGCGGAAATTCTGTATGGCATCGCCGCCCTGCCGGAGGGCCGGCCGCGTGTGGCGTTGACCGCCGCCGCCGAGGCCATGTTTGCCGAGGATTTCGCCGGGCGGATCCTGCCGTTGGAGGCGCGGGCCGCGGCGCGTTATCCCGAGATCGTGCTGGCGCGGCGCAGGCCGGCAATCCGATCGAGAAATTTGACGCGCTGATTGCCGCAACGACACTCGCGGCCGGCCCCGGCATCGCCACGCGCGACACCGGTGGGTTTGTCGGTTGCGGCCTGACCGTGATCGATCCGTGGACGGCCTGAGAACGCGGGAGCCGCGGCACGGCAGGACGCCGGCCTGGCGCCCTGCTCGGCGACATACATGCGGATGCCGCTGGTCTGGACAGTGCGGTGCGCCGGCTCGCTCACCAGAGTGATGGGGTTTTCCCAACCCTCCTGATACCTGATTCCTATAGAAAACCGGGCGGGCCGATCACCGAGAACAAGGCCGATCACCGAGAACAAGGAATGTGACCCGGTTCATGTGTCGCCGGAGCTCGGGAGACTATTTGAGACGCGGCCCCGGGCCGTGGTGATAGCATGCGCGCCGTTTGACACCAAAATCGTCTGGCGTCGGGGATCAAGTCCTGCAATGCCACTCCGGAGTTCACCCGCCAAACCGCATAACAACTGCCGGTCCTTTAGCTGATTTCGGACGGCATGAGCGCCGCCAGGAAAATGTCCTAGGGAACTCGACGCCATGCGCAACGGTTTTGTCATGAAGGCTTAGCTACTCATGATCAGGGATTGCGACCCATGGCGACGAAAGCAAAAACCAAGGCCAATCGCGCTGCCGAACGGAAGTCCAGCCGCTCTCCGGCTTCCAGTCGGACCAAAGAAACGCCGTCTCCCTCGATCAGCGCGCTCGAACTATTGGAACGGGATCATCGCCAAGTCGAAGAACTGTTCGATGAGTACGACCGGGTCGAGGGGGATGACAGACGAAAAGGAGAGATCGCCCAGGAGATCTGTCTCTCCTTGGAGATTCACGCGCAGATCGAAGAGGAAATCTTCTATCCACAGGCCCGAGAGGCGACGAAGGACAATGATCTTGTAAATGAGTCTCTAGTCGAACACGCAACCGTGAAAAACCTGATTGGCGAAATCGAGGAGATGGAGGTCGGGGATGAACTTTACGACGCCAAAATTCGAGTTCTCGGAGAGATGGTAAAGCACCACATCCATGAAGAGGAACAGGAACTCTTCCCAGAAATCGAAGCAGCACAGATTGATCTCACAGCGATTGGTAAGGAACTCGCTGATCGCAAGGAAACATTAATATCATCGGAGATGCAGGCCTGAACGAGCGGCCGCAAACCTGGGGAGGCACCCCTGTACCGCCGTTGAGCGGGACAGCCACGACAATGAACACGGCTCAAGACCGGGTGCAATCCGAAGGACTGGTGCGCGGCGGAGCATGTTGTTAGGGCAAGCGGCTCAGAATGCGCCAAGCGCGGCGGCGCAGTAATTGTTCAGCGGTGCGCGGGAATCTTCGTCGACCTGCCGAAGCGCATCTACCGCTTTATCGTAAGGGGATGGCTCAGATTTCGTCGCCGAAACGCGAGTGACTTTTCAATCTCGTGCAAAGGGGTACTTCGATAAGATCGGGGAAGAAATCCTGGCTGCGGGGGATCTAAGTCTTCGGCATGGGATGTTTGCCTCGATAATCTGCACGCTTATTGGGAACCGGCAGGGGCATCGGTAGTGTTGAGGACCGTGTCAATCGAGACACGGAGATGGACACCATGAATAGGCACAATGTAGTCGCCGTCTACCGATCGCGGGCGGATGCCGAGATGGCACGTGATCGCCTGATCGAATTCGGCGTTCGCGCATCGACATCCGCATGAGCGACACGGGGGAGGCCAGCATCGGTACCGCTCCTGTCGTCGAGACAACGGTGAGCCCGGCAGCGAGCGAGCATCGCGGCGGCTTCTGGGATTGGCTCTTCGGCCGGGACGTGCCCGAGCGGGAACGCGGGTGGTACGAGGAAAATCTGCGCGAAGGCGGCGTCGTGCTATCAGTGTTGGTGCACGATCAAGCTCGGCACGAGCCGGTCGCAGACATTCTCGAGGAATTTGATCCGATCGAGTTCACTGGGAGGGGCGAAACGGCGATGCCGGTAACCGGCATGGCCGCGCCGGCACTAGACGCGCCGGTCCTGGAAGGCCGGGCGGGCTGGACGCCGACTGACACCTCGCCTGGCGCCGACGCCGTTGCCGGAGAACGGGCGGCGCACGAGGAGCAGATCATTCCGGTCGTCAAGGAGGAGCTGGCGGTCGGCAAGCGGGCCACGGAGCGCCATTATCGGATCCGCACCTACGTCGTCGAGACCCCGGTCGAACGTGATGTCACGCTGCGCGACGAGCGGGTGGTCATCGAACGCCGGCCGGTCGCGATCGGCATCTCGGGGGTGCAGAGCTGCCGCAGGAGCGGGAGTTCGAGGTAATTGAACGGCACGAAGAGCCGGTCGTCGAGAGGCGTGCGCGCGAAACTGAAGAGGTGGTCGTCCGCCGCGAGGCGAACGAGCGGACCGAGAGGGTCAGCGATACTGTGCGCGAAACCAAGGTTCATGTCGAAAACTAGGCCGGAGAAGCGGTCGAGAACCGCCAGCCGGCGTTCCCGAAGCGTGACCCCTAACCAACCGCAATGGGTGCCGTCCAATGGCGGCACCCCGTAAGGTCAAAAAGAGAAATGCAATTTTCTCGATACAATCGCGGTGCACTGCCGCGCAGCATGCGCCTTCCGGCTTGCCCACTACTGGAATTGATATTTGTCTGTGGGGATCGATCCCGGGTCTTGGCCGCGAGACCGCTGAAATTGAAGGGCTTAACGATCAATTGGACGCCGGGATCGAGTCAAGCGCGACGACGTTTGTGAAACGGCGCTCAACCAACCCGCGTTCCGGGCGTGTCTTTGTCGACGATCCGCGATGACACTGTGGCTCGTACCCGGGAGGACACGGCGCTGTTCGGATAACATCGGCATGGCTCAAGGTGCCAAGATGCCGAGGCCTCCAGCCATTCCCCTCTTAACAGGTCAATCGCGAGCCTGCGGCCGGACGGTAAGCGAGGCTTCGCCGCGGTCGCCGCATCGTCGGCACCGAAGCGCGCGCTCGAGATCGAAGAGCCTCGTGAAGGAATGAAGGTCGGCCGTGCATCAAGCAATTCATGGGCAAAGTTTGGCGGCGCCCATTTTTTATAACCAGTTACGGCGCGGATCCGCGGCGGGAAATTGGCGATCCGGAACCTGACGCGGCCGCCAGCGGTTGCCGATCAAGAAGCGAGGGCAGCCGATGGATGATATCAGCGAATTGCGCGGCGAAGCCGCGCGGGTGCCCGTGCACGAGGTCTGGACCAAGGGCGGGCCGGTCTTCTCTCGGCTGTCGAACGAAACCGTCGAAGCGGCCGAAGGCTGGGCGACCGCCTCGTTCGGCCGGTTCGTGTTGTATTGCGGCGTCGTAAAATCGAGCGCTCGGTTATAGCGAGCGTCTGCACCGGCGTTGCACCTTCGCCGTTCAGATTGTTATCGGCATCCGTGTGTCCGGAACTCGCCTCGTCCGGCGCTGTTGGAAAAGCGGCCGCTACGTGGCCTGCCTCGCCTCGGCCGCCGCAACTGGCTCCGCAGAACGCAATTTGCCATGGGAAGGCGCGATGAAGGCTCTGGTCTGGCACGGCACGACTGATATCCGCTGCGACACGGTTCCCGACCCGAAAATCGAGGATAATCGCGACGCGATTATCAAGGTCACGAGCTGCGCGATCTGCGGCTCCGATCTTCACCTCTATGACCATTTCATGCCCGGAATGAAAAACGGCGACATCATGGGCCATGAGACCATGGGCGAGGTGGTCGAGGGTCGCGGCCGGGATTAAGGGCAAGCTCAAACTCGGCGATCGGATTGTCGTGCCGTTTACGATCATCTGCGGCGAATGCGAGCAGTGCCGCCGCGGCAATTTCTCGGTCTGCGAGCGCACCAACCGCAACAAGGCGATCGCCGACAAGGTGTTTGGCCATGCGACCGCCGGTCTGTTCGGCTACAGCCACCTGACCGGCGGCTATCCCGGAGGCCAGGCAGAATATCTGCGCGTGCCGTTCGCCGACGCGACGCACATCAAGGTGCCGGCCGGCGTGCCCGACGAGAAGCTGTTGTTTTTGAGCGACATCTTTCCGACCAGCTGGCAGGCGGTGGTACAATGCGACATCGAGCCGACCGACACGGTCGCCATCTGGGGCTGCGGTCCGGTCGGGCAGATGGCGATCCGCGGCGCGGTCCTGCTCGGCGCGAAGCAGGTCGTCGCGATCGACCGCCTGCCCGAGCGGTTGTCGATGGCCGAAGCCGGCGGTGCCATCCCGATCAATTTTGCGGAGGAGAGCACGGTCGGCCGGCTCAACGAATTGACCGGCGGCAAGGGCCCGCAGAAATGCATTGACGCGGTTGGCCTCGAAGCACATGGCACGGGCTCGATCGATGCGATCTACGATCGCGCCAAGCAGGCGATGATGCTGGAGACCGACCGCTCGCACGTGCTGCGCGAGATGATCTTTGTGTGCCGGCCGGCCGGCACATTGTCGGTGCCCGGCGTCTATGGCGGGCTGCTTGACAAAATCCCGTTTGGCGCCGTGATGAACAAGGGGCTGACGATCCGCACCGGCCAAACGCATGTCAATCGCTGGAGCGACGACCTGCTGCATCGCATCCTCGACGACCAGATCGATCCGTCCTTTGTGATCACCCACAAGGTCGGGCTCGAACAGGGGCCAGAAATGTACAAGACGTTCCGCGACAAGCAGGACGGCTGCATCAATGTCATGATCAGGCCGTGAGGAGATGATTGCGATGGCGAGCTTGGTGCCAAGAACCGCATTGCCGGCCCGCTCGCGCTCGTCACACGACCAGCTGGCGAGAGGGCTCGGCTATTTTTCATTGGCGCTCGGAATGGCTGAACTGATGGCTCCGCGGGCGCTCTGCCGCGCCGCCGGTCTTGACGGCAGGGAAAATTTGCTGCCCGCTTATGGCGGGCGCGAAATCGCGGCGGGGCTGGCCCTCCTGACGAGCCACGACGCCACTCCCTGGGTGTGGGGCCGTGTAGCCGGGGACACGCTGGACATAGCGACCTTCGCCCTGGGCGCCAAAGATTGGCGCAGGCCGTCGAGCTTGTTGGCGCTGGCGGCTCTGTTCTGTGCGGTCGGGCTCTCGGCGGACGCGCCGAACCACCTCGACCGGGACCGCAAAGGCGCTGCTCGCCACTCGTCCGATCTTCCACAAGACCGACACCGGCATCCGCGGCGACGTCTTCTGCACCTTCCTCGCCCTCGTCTTGCGCAAGGAGCCGATCGACCGCCTCGCGGCCCGCTACAGCCAGATCAAATGGCAACGCGCTCGGTGGACATGTGGTCTAATCTAAAACCCGCAACTCGAACCGAATGCGACTGGCTGCTAGCGCCGTTTTATACGCGCGCCGCACCCTGTCGTGCACTGCGCCGCTGCCCCTGACGCGGCGTCTCTGCCACCCGGTGCAACAGATCGAGCGCACTGGCCTTGTGCGGCTGGCGGCTGAGATTTTCGCCGATTTGGCACCACAAATCCGGCTCGCGGATGTCCGGTCTGTGCCCGATCATCGACCGGCTGTCGAGATGCCGCCGCTCCGAGGCCTCATCGACGACGATCCAGGTCGTGCGCTCGTGGCGACTGGCGGCGGTGTAGGCTTTGAAGCCGTGGATCGCGTGCGATCCGGCCGGCATCGCATGGATGTGCTCGGTCGCGGTGCTGCCTTGCGCGGTGTCGACGGTCATCGCGTAGCCATAGCCGAGGCGCACCGGGGCGTCGGGGCGGGCCTGGATCCTGCGCCACATGACCAGGCCCTCGATGCCGGCGTCGTTGCGCACGAGCATGCCCTGGTCGGTTAGCTCGCGGATTTCGACCACCTCGCCGTTGTTGGCGAGGACGGTCTTGCGGCCCGGTACGCGTGCGTCATGGACGCGATCAAAGAGGCGCACACGGTCACCGCCCGCCAGCGCCAGTTTGTAGGTATCGCCGTTGCGGTCGGTTGCGTCGAGGACTCTGGCGTCCTCACCGAGCTCGCCGGCCCGGCGGCGCTCGGCTCGGATCGCGGTGCCGATTTCGCGCGCGTCGGCATTTGTCGGCGCCGAGACGGTTAATTTGAATTCCGGATCGGCGCGGTTGGCCTCGAGGCGCTGGTACCACAGCCGGGCGGCGCGCTGCACCGTCGCCTGCCGGCCGCCGGCCACCAAGAGGGCCGTCCCGTCCTGCTGCTTCATTTCGAGCGCCTCGGCCGCCCGGCCGGCGCGGAACAAGCCGGTGATTTCCCGCTCACGCTCGGTCTTCTGCCGGATCGAGGTCAGGATCGGGAATGGCCGCCTCGCCGACCGCCTGGCGCAGCAGGTCGATGACCGGCCCGGCCTCGATCGACCGGCATTGCTTGGGATCGCCGACCGTGACGATCTGCATGCCGGTCCTCTCCTGCAATCGCAGCAGCTCGAGCATCTGCCGCGTACCGATGAGCCCAACCTCATCGACGACCACGATGCTGTTATGGTCGAGCTGATAGCGCCCGGTCTCGACCCGTTTGAGAAAGGCCGCGACCGAAGCGCGCTCGGCAATGCCGGCCGATCGCAGATCGGCTGCCTGGCGCCACGCCAGGGTGATGCCGAAGACCGCGCGCCCGTCGGCTTGCCAGGCCTCCACCAGGGGTGCCAGGGCGGTGCTTTTACCGGCGCCGGCGACGCCGATCGCGATACCGAGCCGGCCGCCGGTAGCGAGCGTGGTCATCATCGCCCGTTGGGCCTGCCATTGCTCGGCGGCGGCATCGATCGTCGGATTGCGCTTGAGAAAGATGTGCGCCGCGCGGCCGATTTCCGCTTCCGGCAAAGCGCCCGACACATCAAGCGAGGCGGTCTTGGCCAGCCGGATCAATTCGCGTTCCTGGTCGATATGCAATGCCGTCGTGACACTCCAGCGCTCCTTGCCGCGCAGCGGTGCGTCCCTGCCCCAGATCAGCGCCACGGGCTCCCCGTCCTGCACCACGCCGCGCTCGCGAAAGGCCTTGATCACGGCATCAATGTCATCGCCCGGCCGCTCGCCGATGCCGGCGACGATCAAGGCCCGGGCTGCGATCTCGCGCAATTCCTGGCCGTCCATACGGCACGACGGCCGAGCTCGCCCTCGAGCAACGGCAAGGCCGCCCGATAGGCGGCCTCGCAGCGCTGGTCCGCCCTCGGTGCGGCCATGACCTGATCCGGCCGCAACACGCTCTTATGCCGATAGGAGGCCGCCGCGGCCTGCTGACACCACACCGCAAAATCGCTTTTCGCTTCCAGGCCCTCGGCCGTCTCTGTTTTTGCCTGTCGGGTTTCCGCCGCCCCTGCCTT